>CATPBO010000235.1 GCA_955652835.1 Candidatus Dormiibacterota bacterium | reverse complement strand
TTGGCAGGGGCGGAAGGATTCGAACCCTCGGCCCTCGGTTTTGGAGACCGATGCTCTGACCAGACTGAGCTACGCCCCTATCGGCCGAGAGAAATTCTAACCGACCCCCAAATCCCCACCTGCGCTGCGCGATTAGCATCGACACGGTGGCTGACGACCTGCCGGTCCTGATCGTCGGGGACGTCCACGGCGACCTCGAGCGGCTGTTCCAGGCACTCAAACCCTACCCATCGGACGCCTGGCGCACGATCTTCCTTGGCGACCTGGTCGACTATGGACCGTTCGGCGTCGGCGCCCTTCGGTATGCACGCGATCGGGCTAACTCCGTCGTGATCCTCGGCAACCACGATGTCGCGATGCTCTGGGCACTGCGAGATCCGTCGCGCATCGGTTTCTGGATGGGAATCGGGGGCCAGAGCCATGACCTCGACGAGCTTGCACGAGATGCCCCTCTGCAGGAATGGCTGCGCGCGCGACCCGCCCTGATTCAACTCGCAGACAAGACCCTCGTGCAGCATTGCGGCAACGACGCGTACGCGACCCTGTTTGGGAAAAACGTGCCCGACCCGATCGTCGTCATCAACGCCGGCGCCCACGAACTGCTCATCAACGGAGGAGAACCTGAGCTGTGGGACCTGCTCAGCGGCCGCAACATCTTCACGACACAACCCGAGCGAATGGACCGCTGGCTCGAAGTCACCGGCAGCCGTCGCGTTGTCTTCGGCCACAACCCTCATCGCGGCGCCCGCCCCGAGACGTATCACGGCGGCAGGGCAATGAACTTTGACGGCGGCTTCAGCCGCTTTCACCAGAAGTTCCGACGCCAATCGCCGCTGGGCGCGACCGTCGCACCGCTGCCGCCGATCGGAGACTAGGCGACCGCGGCCGGACGGCACACCTTGCACGGCCGGAAGCCCGCGGCTCGCGCGCTCGCTTCGTCGTGCAGCCACACGATGTTCTTCTCCAGCGCGTGGCGCCCAGTGTGGCAGGTCGGGTAGCAGAACACCTTGGTCGTCTTCACGCCCTGGTACCGAACGCCAGCGCGCGCGAGCTCCTCGAGGCGCTTCAAGCGCACGCCTTCGAGAGTGAGGATCGCGCGTTTCGCCTCGGGCCCGCCACCGCCGTAATTGCCGATCTTGCCGTCGGTGCGCACCACTCGGTGGCACGGGATGAAGTAAGGGATTGGATTGTTGGCCAGCGCGGTCCCCACCGCGCGCACGGCCGCCGGATGGCCGATCTCGCGAGCGACCCAGCCGTATGGCCTGACCTCGCCACGTGGAATCTCGCGAGTCTTGCGGAGCACCGCCTGCTCGAAGGGCGTCAGGCCACGCAAGTCGAACCGCATCCGCCGCCGGCCCCGCAGCTCGTCATCGACCTTGCCGGACAGGTCGGGCGGCGCGACCGCCTCGACCAGCTTCCGGCCGACCTCCTTGCGAAACCAGGCCTCGAACTCAAGGGCCGTGGCAAAGCGTGCAGCCGCCGAGACGCCCTGGCGGTTCCAGGCCACATACACCGGACCAAGCACCGTTTCGAAGCGCGCATAGGAATCGCCCATCCCGACGTGGGCCAGGAGGCGGTCGGCGAATCCGACGGGGGCCTTCACCTCGCCGAGTCGCTTGAGGTCAGTCGTCAGGGTGTTCATCTTTGTCTCCTCTCAGCAATTTGAGTCCTCGATGGACGTTCGCCTTCACCGTCCCAACCGGCTGCCCGAGCGCGTCGGCGGCCTCCTCGTAAGACAGCTCCTGGACGTGACGCAAGACGATCGCGTCGCGATATCGAGCGGGCAGCGCCGACACGCGAACGGCAAGCGCATCCATCTCCATCCGCAAAAGGGCGTCGTCCTCGGGCCCGAGCGCGTGGTCGGGCTCGCTGCCATTCAGCTCGACCAGGCGCGGCCTGATCCCACGCATGCGATTGCGTACCACGTTGAGCGCGATTTGATGTAGCCAGGCCTTCTGTTTGAGCTCCCGGATGCGGTCTGGAGGATATGTCGCGAGCGCGCGGTATGCGCGCAGGAACGTATCCTGCGCGACCTCTTCTGCGTCGTGGCGATTGCCGGTCAGCGCAAGTCCGAACGCGAAGACCCGGTCCTGATGCTCATGCACCATCCGCTCAAACAGGCGCTCAGTGACGTCCATCACTCCCCACAACACGCCCGGCCGCTTCCTGGTTGCAACCTGGGAACCATGATGCCGTGCCCGGTGTAGAAGATACGTTCCAATGGAGGGCCGGCCTGAGGACGATTCCGAGCTGTTCACTCGCGCTCAGCGAGGGGATACGGCCGCCTATGAGGAGATCGTGCGTAGTTATCAGCAAGTTGCGTTCCGGACCGCCTACATGATCACGGGCTCAGCCGCCGAAGCGGAAGACGCCGCCCAGGACGGGTTCATGAAGGCATACCGCGCGCTGGACCGATTCCGGCCCGGCGCGCCGCCTCGACCCTGGCTGCTGCGCATCGTCGCCAACGAAGCGCGGAACCGGGTCCGATCCACCCAGCGCCGGCACGGGCTCGAGCTGCGCTTGGCGGACGGATTCCGCCCGGGGGATGCGGCCCCATCCCCCGAGGCGGTATCTGTGGCGGCAGAGGACACGCGCCGGCTTCTCGAAGTGGTCAACGCGCTGGGAGAAGAGGACCGGCTGGTGATCACGAGCCGGTACTTCCTCGAGCTCAGCGGTGATGAAACAGCGGCGGCGCTGGGCATCCCCGAGGGCACGGTCAAGTCACGTCTCTCGAGGGCGCTGGCACGCCTGCGGACGAAGCTCGAGGAGGCCGCCCGTGGCTGAGCTGGAGCAGCAACTAACCTCGCTGGGCGCCGAGCTGAACTGGCCGCCAACCCCGAACCTCGCTCCGGTGGTTCGATCTCGGATCACGACTCCGGTCGTTCTGCGAACCCCGTGGTACCAGAGCCGGTGGGCGGTCGCCGCCGCCGCGCTTGTCATCGCGTCCGCCGCGCTGGTCGCCTACCAGCCCTCACGCGAGGCGATCGCGAGCTGGGTCAACGTCCACGTCTTCTTCCAGAAGGTCCACGTCTTGCCGACGCCATCTCCCCAGCCACCCGGCCCGTTGGGAAAGAGGCTCGGCCTCGGCGGCCGGACGACGCTGGCCGACGCCCAGAAGCAGGTGACCTGGCAGATCACCGTCCCGTCCTATCTTGGCCAGCCTGACGAGGTGTATCTGCAGCTCCCGCCGGCCGGGCCGTCAAAGGGCGAGGTGACGCTGGTTTACTCCGTGCGGCCAGGCATTCCGATCACGGGCGAGACTGGCGTGACGGTGCTGGTCACCGAGGCACGCGGAGCCGTCGACAAGAACTTCTTCGGCAAGATGCTCGGACCTGACACGACTGTTGAGCCGGTGACCGTCGCAGGCCATCAGGGCTACTGGATCGCCGGAGCGCCGCACGAGTTCTTCTTCACGGACGTCGACGGGAACTTCCGAAACGAGACGATGCGCCTGGCCACCAACACCCTGCTGCTCGACTTGGGCGGTACGGTCGTGCGGATCGAGGGAAATCTCACCAAGGCTCAGGCCCTGCAGATCGCCGCGTCTTAGGGGAACCCGCCCGCCTCCAGCGGTGTATGGAAGGCGAGGTGAAAAGCATGCGACGAGTTTTGATCGCGGTCGGTGCGTTGGTGCTGGTGGCCGGTTGCGGAAAGGTGTCGCCGGGACCGTTGGCATCAGGTGACTTCAGGCTCTACGAGGCCGCTTCGACCAGCAGCTCGCAGCTGGTCGCCGTGATCAACCCCCGCTCAAAGACGACCGAGGGCCGCCTACCGCTGGGCGCCCTCTCGCCGGATGGCACGCACCTCTACTCCGTCAGCTCCAACACTCTCCAGGACATCAATCCGCGCACCGGCGAGGTCGTCCGGACCCTGCGGCTGCCGGGCTCCTTCAACCTTCCGCCGGCCACACTCGGCGGCATTCCAGGCGGCCTATCACAGAACGGCGAGTGGTTGGTGCTGCAGGCACGCAGCGCCCAGACCTCGTCCCACATGCTGCTAATTGGTACGGCGCAGCTCAAAGTGACGAATCGCATCGATCTCGACGGCACTTTCGAGTTCGACGCGATCGACAACTCCGGAACGCGCCTTTACCTCATCGAGTACACGAACGTCACCCAGGGCTACTACCGGGTGCGCGTGTACGAGGTCGCAGCCGGGCAGCTCGGTTCGTACACGGTCATCGACAAGGGTGGCAACGGCACGCCCGAGCCGATGACCGGCGTGCGCCTCTCCGGGGTGTTCTCGCCCGACGGCCAGTGGCTGTACAGCGCATATGCTCGCCAGAACGGCGGCGCCTTCGTGCACGCACTCAGCCTGAGCCAGCCCTTCGCGTTCTGTCTCGACCTGCCCGACTCCGGATCGTCGACCAACGCCTTCCACTGGTCGCTCGCACTGACCGGCGACGGCAAGCACCTGTACGCAGCCAACGGCGCGATGGGATCGGTCACGCAGATCGACAACCTGGACGGTTACAACCCGTCAATCGTGCGCACCAAGCAGATCGGTTCCGCTGGAGCGACTGCCAACGTAGTGGTGCAGAACGTGGAGGCCAAAGAGCTCGGAGCCAACGGCGCCGTGCTCAGTCGCGACGGCGCGACGCTTGTCACAACCGGCGCAACCGGCCTCATCTGGATCGACACGGCGACCCTCCGCATGCGCAGCCAGCAGCTCAGGACGTGGACCGTTTGGAGCCTCGTGGGTAGCCCCGATGGCAGCCGGGTTTACGCCCTGAACGACGCCGGCGCCATCGCAGAGCTCTCGATGTCCGACGGCAC
>CATPBO010000234.1 GCA_955652835.1 Candidatus Dormiibacterota bacterium | reverse complement strand
GCAGGTGGTTCGGCAGAGCGATAACGACCAGTTGGACATTCGTGTCCGCGCACAGGTCTTCGATGCGCGTGTACTGGCGTACCACGCCATGGCGATGGCCGAATTCTCTGGCGCGCTCTTCGGAACGTGAGTAGTTGGCGACGACCTGGGTCCCCGGGACGTCGCGCAGACCATCCATGTAAAAGTCCGCCACGAAGCCCGACCCGAGCAGCCCGATCTTGACCACGTCGCCCAAGAGATTAGCCTACGGACGGAGCCGCACCAGTTCCGTGCAGCGCTGCTCCGATCGCCCCTGCCCAGATGCCCAGCTCAGCGCAGACCACGTCGACCGCATCCAGGTCGGTGATAAACACTCGCCGTCTGAGCTCAGCCCGCAGAGGTGCGAGCAGCATCTCCCCCGCGGCGGCCACGCCACCGCCGACGACCACGCGGTCGACGCTCAACAAAGCGATCGCGTTGGCGACTCCGATCCCAAGGTACTGTCCGACCTCGGTCAGACCCTGCTGGGCGCGGCGGTCGCCGTCGCGGGCTGCCTGCACCGATATCTCCACGGTGGCGTGGCCGCAGGCAGCGACGATCGCATCGGCCCTCGCCAGGGCTTCGAGGCAGCCGCGGTTGCCGCAGGTGCAGGGAGGGCCGTCGGGCAGGATCGTGAGGTGGCCGAACTCGCCGGCTGTGCCGTCGTGGCCCATGTAAAGGCTCCCGCCGAGAATCAGCCCGCCGCCGACTCCGGTGCCGAGCGTGATGCCGAGCATGGATTGAACGCCGCGACCGGCGCCGAGGCGATGCTCGGCCAGGGTGAACGCCCTCGCATCGTTGATCAGGCGGGCCGGCGCATGGACCGCCGCGCTGACCTCGTCCGCGACGGGCACTCCAGCCCAGTTCCCGGGCACGTTCGGCATAAACCGGGTCGTGCCCGCTACCGGATCGTATAGACCGGGCACACCCACGCCGACCGACTCCATACGACCCAGGTCCCGGTATGCGCCGCGTGCAACGTCAATCATCTGCTCGACGACGCTGCGCTCGCCGCGGCTGGTGTCGGTCGGCACCTGGCCTGTGTCCAGCACGCGCGGTGACGATGCATCGCGCTCCAGGACCACCCACTTCAGGTTGGTTCCCCCAAGATCCAACCCGAGATGACGAGAGGTCACTGTGGGGACAATAGTGCCACCCATGCCGCAAGGGCCTTCAAAGACACGTCGCTACCTGCTCCAGGGCCGTGTCATCACCCCTCTGCGTGACCTGGGCCTCGCCACGGTCCTGATTGACGGCCAGCGCATCGCCTGGGTGAAGCCGGGCAGGGTTGACGCGCCGGGGAGCAGGGTGGTGACCGAGGCCGGCGACACAGTCGTCCCCGGCTTCATCGATCTCCAGGTGAATGGCCTGGCCGGCCACGACGCGGCATCGGGTGCTGATGCAATCGCAGCCATCTCCGGCGATCTACCGCGATATGGGGTCACGGGCTTCCTGCCCACGCTGATCTCACGGCCACTCGACGAGGCCATCGCTTTCGTGGGGGATTGCGCTGCCGCGGCCGCTCCGGGCGCTCGAGTGCTCGGAGCGCACGTCGAAGGTCCCTTCCTCAACCCCAAATACCGTGGCGCACACGATCCCGAATGTCTGCTGCTCCCGAAACCGGAGAACGTGCGAAGGCTGCTGGCCCGGCCTCCGCGGGTGATGACGCTTGCGCCTGAGCTGCCCGGAGCACTGCAGGCTATCCGGACCTTGGCCGCCGCCGGCGTCATCGTTTCGGCTGGGCATTCGGGGGCCTCATTCGCCGAAGCGCAGGAAGCCTTCGTTGCTGGAGTGCGATTCGGGACGCACCTTTTCAACGCGATGGCGCCGCTGCATCACAGAGAGCCCGGACTTCCAGGGGCGCTTTTGGAGGAGCAACGGGTCACCGTGGGACTGATCGCCGATGGCATCCACGTGCACCCTTCGATGTTGTCGCTGGCGATACGAATTGCGAGCGCGGACCGCGTGGCGCTGACCACCGACCAGACGGCCGCGGCCGGTTCGCCACCGGGGCGCTACGTGATCGCGGGCCGCGAAACAATAAGCGATGGGACCAGCGCCCGGCTCGCGGACGGCACGCTCGCCGGCAGCGCCTCCACGATGGATCGGCAGGTTCATCTGGTGGCGCGTTTGCAAGGTGTCACTTTGCGCCAGGCTGTTCAGATGGCATCACTGACTCCCGCCCGGGTGCTGGGAATTCAGGATGAGTCGGGCGTGGTCCGCGGCGGCGCTCGCGCCGACCTCGTAGTCCTTGATCCTGAGCAGCGGGTCAGGCTGACCCTGATCGGCGGGCAGGTCGTCTTCCACCGGGACGGCCTGGATGCCTGAGTCAGTGGTCGTCACCGTACTCGGCCCGATCGCTCCCGAGCAGCTTGGTGTGACCGACGCACACGACCATCTGTTTCTGCGTACCCCTGCCCTACCAGGCCAGGAGTTCGACGATGCAAGCCGGGCGATCGAAGAGGTCGGTGACGCAAAGCGCGGCGGGCTGCAGGCGATCGTCGAGGTGACGCCTATCGGCCTGGGCCGGCGGCCGGCCGGCATGCGCGCCGTCTCCGAAGCGACCGGGGTTCATGTTGTAGCCGCGACGGGCTACCATCGCGACGCCCACTATCCCCAAAACCACTGGGTGCGTGAGGCGCCCGTGGAGCTCCTCGCCCAGCGCATGCTGACCGACCTCCAGGACGGGATGCATCCCGACGATTGGCTCACCGAAGAATCGCTCGACCCTGCACGTGCCGGGGTGATCAAAGCGGGGGCTTCGTATCAGCACATCAGCCGCCTCGAGGAGCGTCGACTGGTCGCTTCAGCGATGGGCCATCGAGAAACCGGAGCGGCAATCCTCGTGCACACGGAAATTGGTACGTGCGCCCACCAGATCATCGATCTGCTTACGCGCGAGGGAGTGAGACCGCAACGCATCATCCTGGCCCATCTCGACCGCAACCCAGACCTCGAGCTTCACTCGGAGGTCGCCGCACGCGGCGTCACGCTCGAGTACGACACGCCCGGGCGGATCAAGTACCGGCCTGACAGCCAGCTCATCGACCTCATTGAAGCGATGGCGGCAGCCGGGCACATCGGCCGCATGTTGCTCGGCCTCGACCTCGGCCTGCGCGACTATTTCCGTGCCTACGGGGGAGGTCCGGGCCTGAGCTACCTCATGGATGCTTTCGTGCCCCGCGTGCGCAAGCGGATTGGAGAGGAAGCCGCGCAAGCGATCCTGGTCGTCAACGCCGCCAGAGCTTTCGCGCTGTCTAGATGAACCAGCGCTTTGACGTCGTGGTGGTGGGAGGTGGTTCGGCCGGCAGCTCGGCCGCGATCAGCGCAGCCCGCCGCGGGGTTCGGACACTGCTTGTGGATCGCCTTCCGTTTCTCGGGGGCACGTCGACTGCGGTTCTTGACACCTTCTATGCCTTTTACACCCCGGGCGAAACAGCTCGGCGTGTGGTCGGCGGCCTTGGTTGGGAGGTGGTCGAGCGGCTGAAGGCGGCCGGAGTCGCCTTCGAGCGTCCCAACACTTACGGGGCAGGCACCGGAGTGACCTATGACCCGGAAGTCCTCAAGGTCACATGGGAGCGGCTGGCGGAGGAAGCCGGGGTTGAGATTCTCCTCCACACGTGGGCCACCGGGGTTCAGATGCGCGAGGGCAACATCAAGGCCGTCCGGCTTTGGAATAAGGGCGGAGAGTCGGTCGTGGAAGCCGGCGCCGTGGTGGACGCTTCTGGCGACGCCGACCTGTGCGCGATGGCCGGCGTGGCCTACGAAGACGCCACCTCAACGCCCAACCTGCAGTCGCTGTCGACCATCTTCCGAGTGGCCAATGTCGATGTGGATCGAGCCGCGAGCCTGCCGAAAACCGAGCTGTGGGCGCTGATGCGAACGGCCGCGGAGAGCGGACGCTACCACCTTCCGCGGCTCGAGGGGTCGTGGCACCGGACGCCGCATCCAGGCGTCGTCACGGTTCACATGACCCGCGTCCCAAATGTCGACGCCACGGACCCCCGCCAGCTGACGAAGGCCGAGCTGGAAGGTCGCCGCCAAGTGCAAGAGTACCTGCGCTTCCTACACGATCTGGTGCCGGGCTTCGAGCGTTCAGTTCTCGTCGCCACGAGTCCAGGGATTGGTGTGCGCGAGAGCCGGCGCGTTGTCGGCGACTACCGCCTCACCCGTGAAGACGTGCTGGAAGCTCGCCGCTTCGCGGATGAGATCGCGCTGTGCGGCGCTCCGATCGAGGACCACGTAGCCGGCACAGACACACGATGGACATACGTGCCGCAAAGCGGTGTCTACGGCATTCCCTATCGATGCCTGCTGCCCAGCGCCGTCGAGGGAATGCTGGTCGCCGGACGCTGCTTATCAGCCACGCACGACGCCCATGCGTCGGCCCGGTCGATGGCCACTTGCATGGCGATGGGCCAGGCGGCCGGCACGGCAGCCGCGCTCGCCGTCGCCGCCGGCAGGACGCCACGGTCCGTAGACGTTGACGTTTTGCGCGGCTGTTTGACCGAGGACGGTGCGCTGCTCGATCCGGTCGAGCCTGTTGGCTCCAAAGCTTGACTGCGGCCGAGCTGCGCAAAGGCCCTTCAGCCGACGCGATCCGGCGTTATCGCCTGATCGTTGTGCTTCGACGAGTTGGAGCCGTCGAGCGACTGCTCGCGCTCGTGGAAGAGCTGGCAGATGCAGGGGCCCATGTTTTCGAGGTGACGTTCGACGACGAAGCCGCGGCGGACGCTGTGAGGGCGAGCGCCGACCGGCTCGCGAGCCGGCGCGATGGGCCATTCCTGGTGGGAGCCGGCACGATCCGCACTCAGGAGCAGCTTCGCGCGGCGCACGATGCCGGGGCGGCGTTCGGGGTCTCGCCGACTCTCAATCGTGCTGTTCTGGAAGCGGCTATCGCTGCCAAGCTGCCGTTCATACCAGGAGCGGCCACCCCGACCGAGGTCGAGCTGGCCTGGCAAACGGGGGCGACCTTCGTGAAGCTGTTCCCGGCGTCTTCACTCGGGCCATCGTTCGTGCGCGAGCTGCGCGGCCCGATGCCGGAGGTGGAGGCGATCCCCACCGGGGGAATCAACGGCGAGAACGCGCGCCAATTCCTGGAAGCCGGTGCGGTTGCCGTCGGCATTGGATCCGCGCTCCTGCAGGCGGATACGGATGAGCGGCGCAGGCTTGTGGCCGGCCTACAAATGCTTTAGGGGCGACCAGGCTCTTCGGAAGCCGGGCCAAGCAGCCTCGCCACTTCCGATCCGAGCTTTGTCAGCTCTACCGGTTTGGTCAAGTAGCCATCGATCCCATCACGCTTGAGCTCTTCATACAGTTCCGATCCGGAATCGCCCGTGAGCGCGAGGACCTTGATCGGGTGATGCAAGAAGCGCTTCCGGAGCATGTGCAATACCTCGGCTCCGCCGTACAGCGGCATGTGCATGTCGAGGATCAGGAGGTCGAACTCTCCGCTGCCGGCCATGTCCAGCGCGCGGTTGCCGTCGGGTGCCAAACCAACTTCATACCCTTTTGACTCGAGGTAGTACTGAACCAGCTCCACGCTGGCTGGGTCATCTTCGGCGATGAGAATTTTCGGAACGGTCACTTTTGCTTCAATTTAGCCTAGTTGCCTTTGCAGGCCGTTCAGTAGCCGCGCGCGCGATCGACCACGTTGAGCAGCTGATCGCCTGCCAGATAGCGCTTGAGGTTGGCCGCGAAGAGCTCGAACAGCAGGGTCGGGTCCTGGGCGCCTCCGCCGCTGACGTGTGGAGTGATCGTGATCTTTGGATGCGACCACATGGCGTCGTCACCGGGCAGCGGTTCCACGGCGAATACGTCCAGGTACGCGGCGCCGAGCTGATTCGCGTCGAGGGCGCGAACCATGGCACCGGTGTCGACGGTTGCGCCACGTCCGACGTTGATCAAGGCAGCGTGCGGCGGAAGTGCGTCAATCACCTGGGCTGAGATGACGCCGCGGGTGGCCTTCGTCAACGGAAGCGTATCGACCAGCGCGTCCGCGGTCCGAGCCAAAAAAGCGAGCGCGTCCATTCCGGCGATCTGCTCTGGCAAGACTCCGGCCGGATCGCCGGTGCCCTGCGGGCAGAAACCGTCATCGACTTTGCGGCTGGGGTCCGCCTTGACAGCGACCACACGCATTCCAAAGGCCGACGCCAAACGCGCTGTTTCACGGCCGATCGATCCGTATCCGACGATCAGTAGAGTCTGGCCGCGCAGCAGTGCGCCGGCAGCCGCATCTGGATTCGCCGGCCATGAACGCTCCATCTGGAGCCGGCGTCTGGCGGACGCCTTCTGGTTGTGGTCGAGGAGCGCCCATATCGTGTACTCAGCGATTGGTATCGAGTAAACGCCTCGTGCATTCGTCACCGTCACGCCGTGGGTGAAGGCTGGATCATCAACGACCCGGTCGACACCGGCCGATGCCAGCTGCAACCATCGCAATCTGGGAAGCCCGCCCCAGAGCAGCGGGCTCCTGGAGCCAAGCATCGCCTCAACCTGATCGTCTCGGAAGGCATCGAGCTCTTCCGGTGAAAGAGGCCGGTTGACGACCTCGATGCGATCGGAGACGGCATCCAACATCTGGGCATCGGCCGTACCCACAGGGAGGACATTCAGGACGCGGATCCTACTCGTCAACTTTGTAGTCAGGAAAGCCGCACCATCGACCACGAGACCGGGGGCAGCGCCGCATGCAGAGTTCCATCGGTCAAGGTCACGCCATCAAGCGCTCTGGGGATCACACGATTCGGCTGACCCTCGGTGTTGGTGGCTTTTTGATCGGGATCGCTGAGGGTGAGCGCCTCCGCTAACGAGCGTGCTTGCACGCCCCGGACGTCTGCATTCAGCTCGACCGCTGTATCGATGGAGCGGTTGACAATGAAGAGCACTGTCTGGCCGCTGTCAGGGTCATGGGTGGCCACGGCGTCGATGACGGGCACGTCACCGTACTTGGCGGTCTCGTAGCTCGGCGCTGCGGGTTCGATACGCAGCACATTTCCAGCCGCATACCTGGAAGTCAGGGCGAACGGATGAAAGATCGTCTGTCGCCAGGAAGCTCCACCCGGTTCGGTTCGGATCGGCGCTATGACGTTGACCAGCTGCGCCAGACATGCGGCGCTGACCCGGTCACTGTGCCGAAGCAGTGAGATCAATAGATTGCCCACCACGACCGCGTCGGCGACCGTGTACTCGTCTTCGATGATCCTCGGCGCGACCGGCCAGCCCTGAAGACGCCCCAGCGCTTGATGCCGGCCGATCGACCAGACGTTCCACTCGTCGAAGGAGAGGTTGATCCGCTTCGAAGTACGCCGGTTCTCAGCGACCTCGTCGGCAATCTCAACGACTGTGGAGACAAAGTGATCCATATCGGCCGCCGAGGCGAGAAAGGAGGCGAGGTCACCATCGCCTGGGTCGTAGTAGGCATGACAGGAGATGCAATCCACCTCCTCATACGTAAGCTCCAGGACCTGGTTTTCCCACGATCCAAAGGTCGGCATGTTGGAGCTGGAGCTTCCACACGCGACAAGCACGAGATCGGGCGTCACCTGGCGCATCGCGCGCGCGGTTTGAATGGCCAGCCGGCCGTACTCATGCGCCGTCTTGTGCCCGACCTGCCAGGGTCCGTCGAGCTCGTTGCCAAGACACCACATCCGGATGCCATAGGGTTGCTCCGCTCCATTGGCGACCCGCCAGTCCGACAGCTTCGTGCCGCGCGGCACGTTTGCATACTCGAGCAGGTCGACCGCTTCCTGGACGCCGCGGGTGCCGAGGTTGATTGCAATCATCGGCTCCACTCCCGCCTTCGCCGTCCATCTCATGAACTGATCGAGGCCGAACTGGTTGGTCTCGATGCTGCCCCAAGCGAGGTCGAGACGGCGGGGCCGCAGCTCACGGGCACCGACACCGTCCTCCCACCGATAGTTGCTGACGAAGTTGCCGCCTGGATACCGAACGACAGTTACGCCGAGCTCACGGGTGAGCTCCAGGACGTCACGCCGGAAACCATCCTCGTCCGCAGTCGGATGATCAGGCTCATAGAGTCCTGTGTAGACGCAGCGGCCCATGTGTTCGACGAAAGAGCCGAAGGTCCGCCGGTTGACCCTGGCAACTCTGTGGTCGGGATCGACGGAGAACGAGACCTGCATCAACATGGGCACTTTACCCTTGCTTTCAACTCGCTTTCGATGCGTCTAGCACTACTCTTCTTCGTATTGATCGAGCAGACGCGATGAGCGCGCGCGTGACCGCGCTGCTCGGACTCGACATCGGGACCACCGGCGCGCGATGCCTCGCGATCGACCAGACGGGCCGCGTGCTCGCTGAGGCGACCGCCGAGTACCCGCTGTATTCGCCTCATCCGGGCTGGTCAGAGCAGAACCCAGAGGATTGGTGGCAGGCGACCCGAAAAGTGATCGCGATGGTGGCTGAAGAAGTCGG
>CATPBO010000233.1 GCA_955652835.1 Candidatus Dormiibacterota bacterium | reverse complement strand
CGCTCAAGATCGGCCGCCACTACAAGGGTCTCCTGTTCCAGTCAGGAGAGTCGCAGGCGACCCGGAACCGGGCCGCGTCGGACCCTACACCGCAGTTTTTCGACACGATCGGGTACCAGTTCCGCGCCGGGCCACCGCGCTTCGCGCCCGACAACCTGATGATCAGTGGTTCGTCTGTCCAGGCGGCGCAGAACACCTACTTCGGCTGGATCCCGGCCTTCACAATCCCCAAGGCGAGGCCGGCCCTCGGGACCGGAGGATCGGTGACGACGATCAACGTCGACGAGCACTACTCGGTCTACACGTACGACCCGGTGATGGGCACCTATCAGAAGAGCGAACAGGCTCACCCCTACGTCGATGCGAGCCTCGGCAAACCTCTCCGGATCGAGATGCTGATCATCCTGCACACCAGGGAGTGGCTCCTCGACGTCGGTGACGGCCACGGTTCCCACATCCACGACTATGAGCTCGACACGAGCGGTCGCATCAACGTGTACTACAAGGGCAATGGGTACGCAGGTTTCTGGAACTCGACCGACAGCCATGGACCGCTTACGTTCACACTCGACAGCGGCCAGGTGCTGACATTGCCTCCCGGCCTGGTCTGGGTCGACGTAACCCAGTAGACGCGCGGCCGATTAGGCTCGGGCGGGGTCCTTGAGCGACGTCACGTACATCGAGGCTGCGACCGCCGCAGTCGTGCCATCGCCGACCGCAGTGGCGATCTGCTTGGTCAGCTGCGAGCGCACATCGCCGACAGCCCAGACACCTTCCACGGACGTCTCCATGTTGCGGTCGGTGAGGAGGTAGCCGGCCTCGTCGTGATTCACGTGCACCTTGAACAGGCCTGAGTTCGGCACGAAACCTACGAAGATGAAAACACCGCCGACCGAAAGCTCGATCAATTCGCCGTGCTGCTCGTAGCGCACAACCTGGACCTTACTGTCCCCTGAGATCTCCTTGACGTGCGCGTCGAAGATGAATTCGATCTTCGGGTTGGCCTTCGCCCGATCGACCAGGATCGGCTGGGCGCGCAGCTCGCTCCGGCGGTGGATGATGTAGACCTTCGACGCGTACCGCGTTAGAAAGTCGCCCTCCTCAACCGCAGCGTCGCCACCGCCAACGACTGCCAGCTCCTGGCCCTTGAAAAAGGCACCATCGCAGACGGCGCAGTAGCTGACACCCCGCCCCCAGAACTCTTTCTCGCCGGGTACCTGGAGGTACCGCGGCAGGCCCCCGGCGGCCATGATCAGGGCCGGGGCGCGGAGCTCCTCGCCGGACTCCAGCCGGACCACCTTGATGTTGCCCTCGACGTCGATCTCCTTCACCGGTTCGAAATCGCGAACCGTGACACCGAACCTTCGGGCGTGCTCGCCCATCTTGGTGGCCAGCTCGGACCCCAGGATGGATTCAAAGCCCGGGTAGTCCTCGATCAGCTCGGTGTTCAAGAGCTGGCCGCCAAGCGGACCCCGGTCGACCACCACCGTCCTCAGGTCCATCCGGGCGGTGTAAAGGGCGGCCGCCAGCCCGGCTGGGCCCCCTCCAACGATGACAACGTCGTATTCGCTCACTGCACTAATTGGAATGGCGCCAGGAGCAGGTCCTATTCCGCCGCCCTAGCCGTGCTTGAACTGGGCGCCAAAACCGCCCCGCGGAGTGTGGCAGGCGATGTTGTCGAAAGGGCACCCGATGGAGCAGGCGCCGCATTCGATGCAGTTGCCAAAGCTGACAAGCGTTTTCTTCTGCTCCTCATTCCACTCGTAGACGCCGGCGGGGCAGAAGTGCGTGCAGTACTTGCCTTTGCACTTGGTGGCACAGACGGTCTGGTCGACGATCTCGATGTGCGGATGCCCGGTGTCCTCGACGTACTTGACGGTGAACAGCTTGTCGGTCAGGGCTTTCATCAGGCAGCTCCGAAGCGTTCCCAGACGCGGCACATCAGGCGCACGGTGTTGATGTAGTCGGCGGCCTGGATGTTCTCGTTTGGCGCATGAATCCGGTTGTCCGGGCGGCCGACGCCCACCGGGAGGACGGTCGGGATGCCCAGGTCGGCGACGACGGGATGCATCGGTCCGGTGGCCGGCATGAACGGCCAGAGTATGGGCTCGCCGTGCAGCTCGCGAACGCACTCGATCACCGTCTTGCCGACGACCGACTCGGGGTCTGAGCGCGCCGGTTTCTCGCCGTCGCTCCACACGATCTCTACTTTTTCGAAGCCGTGCGAGTCGAGGTGTTTGCGCAGCTGGGACAGGACGTCGGCCGGGTCCTGGTCGGGGATGAGCCTGAAGTCCAGCTTCGCGGTCGCTTCAGCCGGGAGGACGGTTTTCGAGCCTGGTCCCTGGTAACCGGTCGTGACGCCGGCGATGTTGCAGGTCGGGGTGAAGAGCAGCTGCTCGATGGCTTCCTCCGCCTTGGGATCGCGAACAAGCCGTTCGAAGCCCACGAGCTTCTTTCGTTTGTCAACCTCGGGATCGATCTTGGCCATCATCCGGCGGTCTGCCTCAGTCGGCTTCACGACCTTGTCGTAAAAGCCATCGATCCGGAGGTTCATCTCCTGGTCACGCAGGCTCGCGAGCGCGCCGATCATGTACATGGCGGCCGACGGATAGATGGACGCAAAACCCGAGTGCTGGTCAAAGGCGAGCATCCTCACGCGCAGCTGCACGTAAAGCAACCCGCGACATCCGAACTGAAGGGTCGGTCTCCCGGCGTCGTCAAAAGAGGTGCCGGATTCCCACAGGCATCCGTCAGCGGAAAACTTGCCGGCGTGGTCATGCGCGATCTTCTCGAAGGTCTTGGATCCGATCTCCTCCTCGCCCTCAACCAGGAAGCGCAGCGTCACCGGGATCTCTCCCAGGCCTCTCAAAGTCTCCAGAGCGTGGATGCGGGCCATCACATCCGACTTGTCGTCCGCGACACCGCGAGCAAAGATCCTTCCGTCCTTCTCCACCGGCTCGAACGGAGGCGAGGTCCACAGGTCGATAGGGTCGACCGGCTGGACGTCGTAGTGCTGGTAGAGCAGCAGCTTGCGGCGGCCCGCACCCGGTATCTCGGCGTACAGCGCGGGCATGCCTCCTGCATCCAGCGTCTCGACCCTGTCCGTGAAGCGAGAAAGACGATCGCCAAGCCACTGGCGCGCCGGCTCGACAGCGTCCAGCCCGTGGTTGGAGATGCTCGGAAAGGAGCACAGCTCCTTCAGCTCCTCGACGAAGCGCCGGGAGTTCTTCTCGATGTATGCGTCGACCGCGCTGGTCGAGATCACAGTGCCATTGTTTCACCCGCGTAACCTTGTCGTGTGGCTGACGGCGCGAGGGAATTCCACTTTTCACCGCGGCCCAACCGCGCGGCCGAGATCAACTGGCATCCCTGGACGGCGAGCGCCTTCGAAGAGGCGAAGCAGACAGGGCGCCCGATCCTCCTGTCGATCTCCGCGGTCTGGTGCCACTGGTGCCACGTCATGGACGAAACGACCTACTCGCATCCCGGGATCATCGACCTGATCAATCGCGAATACGTCCCTGTCCGGGTCGACAACGACGTCCGGCCAGACATCAACCAGCGCTACAACATGGGCGGCTGGCCGTCGACCGCATTCCTCACCTCCTCAGGCGACATCCTCACGGGTGCGACCTATCTGCCGCCGGACCAGATGGCGGACGCTCTCACACGCATCGCCGGCTACTACCGAACCAACCAGACAGATATAGCGACCCGGGTGCTGGAGTCTCGCAAACGCGCCGGCTTGGCCGTCGCCCGCAGCGCGGGATCGCTCGACGATGGGATCGTCGATTCCATCCTCGAGGCTGTGACCGCTGCCTACGACCCGGAGTACGGCGGCTTTGGCAACGCGCCCAAGTTCCCCCAAACCGACGCGATCCTCTTGCTGCTGGAACAGTCCCAGCTGCGTTCCGACCCGCAGCTTCATCAGATGGCTGTTCACACCCTGGAGCAGATGGCCGGGGGCGGCACGTACGACCATGTCGAAGGCGGCTTCTTCCGCTACTCGACGACCCAGGATTGGAGCGTCCCCCACTTCGAGAAGATGCTCGAGGACCACGCCGGCCTCGTGAGCTCGCTCGCCCTCGCCGGTATGGCCTCCGTGCTCGACTCGACGACCGGCTACCTCGACCGTGTGCTTCGGGATCCGAAGACCGGTCTCTATGCCGGAAGCCAGGACGCGGACGAGCACTACTACTCGATGGATGCGGAGGAGCGCGCGCAAAGGCCGGCGCCCTATGTCGACCGCCGCGTATACACGTCGTGGAATGCGGCGCTCGCCGTCGCCTACCTCGATTCGTGCCGGCGGTTCGACCGGCCGCCGCTTCGCGAACACGCGACGAAGCTGCTCGAGCGCCTGTTTCGAAACGCGTACCGACGCGGCGAAGGCATGGACCATGCCGATGGCGTCGGGGGCCAGCTGGCCGACCAGGTTTGGGGACTCCTTGCCGCCCTGCGCGCACACCAGGCGGGACTCGGTGACCAGTGGATGCCAGCTGCGTTGGACCTGGCCACGCACCTCGACGAGCGGTACGGCGATCCCAACGCCGGGGGATATTTTGATCACGCGAATGGCGACGCGCTCGGGCGACTGGCGGATCCCATCAAGCCGCTCGGTGAGAACTCGATCGCCGCCATAGCGCTGATAGAGCTCGACATTATTGCCGGCGATCCCATCGCGCCGTATCGCGCACGCGCCCGCCGCGCGCTCGAGTCCGTCGCGGGGCTGCCGGGGCAGTACGGTCTGATGGCGGCGGTCTTTGCTCGCGCGCTCGACCGCACACGTCATCAGATCAAGGTGACGACGAGCAACCCCGAGCTTGCACGCGCTGCGGCGTTAGCCAATCCGTACGCAGTGATCGATCCATATGGCGACGAACGCGCCGTGGTCTGCGTCGGAACCATATGCTTGGCGCCGGTGTCGACCCCAGAGGATGTTGTCGCAGCGTTGAAGGAAGCCTCGACCGCGCGTGCCTGAAACGCGGCGGCATTTCTCCCGCCGGGTCAACAAGGCACTCGACAACCCGGAGCTTCAGAAAGCTCTGACCCACGCCATGACCGGGCTGCGCGCCCGGCGCGAGAAGGCTTTCGAGGGTTTCGACTTCGCAGCGGGTCGCGCCGAGCTGAAGCAGCGGCGGCTGGCCAACCTGGATCGATTGCCCGAGCTCATCGAGCAGTTCAAGCAGAGGCTGGAGGCGGTGGGCGGCAAGGTTCACTTCGCCAAGGACGCAGCCGAGGCGCGCGACATCATCGCCCAGATCTGCTGGAACGCGGGCACCCAGCGAAGCGACGGCGGCCGGATGGTCGTGACCAAGGTCAAGTCCATGGCCACAGAAGAGATCGAGCTGAACCCCTTCCTGGAGGCGCTGGGAATGGAAGTCGTCGAGACCGACCTCGGCGAACGAATGGTGCAGCTGACGCACACCCGTCCGTCACACCTGATCGCGCCGGCGATCCACCTGACGAAGGAAGACGCGGCCAACGTTTTCGGCACCGAGCCGACCGTCGAAGCGATACAGCACCATGCACGACACTCTCTGCGCCAGAAATTCATCGACGCCGCGGTGGGCATCAGCGGCGCCAACATGGCGATCGCCGAGACGGGGACCATCGTCCTGGTCACCAATGAGGGCAACGCCGACCTGACGACGACCCTCCCGCCCGTGCACATCGCGCTGTTCGGTATCGACAAAGTGGTGGCGACGCTCGACGACGCGGTGGCGATGCTGCGCATGCTGCCGCGAAGCGGCACCGGTCAGCTCATGACCAGCTACGTGAACTGGATCACCGGTCCGTCGCGGTCGGCGGACATCGAGCAATCGCTGGCCATCGGCGTGCACGGACCACGCGAGATGCACTGCGTGATCATCGACAACGGTCGCGAAGAGATGCGCGCGGATCCGCTGTTCCGCGATGCGCTGACCTGCATCCGCTGCGGAGCCTGCTCCAACGCGTGCCCACCCTTCATGGCCGTGGGCGGCCATCAGTTCGGTCACATCTACACAGGCCCGATCGGGCTGGTCGTCACGCCGTTTCACCACGGACTCGATGAGGTCGACCTGTCGAACACCCTCTGCACGCAGTGCAACGCCTGCCAGGAGATCTGCCCGGTCGACATCCCGCTGCCGCGCCAGATCCTCGAGCATCGCAAGAAGGGCCGGAAGTCGCTGCGCAAGAAGGCGGTCCTGGGCGTGTGGCAGCGGCCTGAGCTCGCTGACCGCTTGCTGCGCGCCGGGGCGCCGTTCAGCGGCCTGATGCCCGGTACGCCAAAGCTGGCTCGGGTCCCCTATCGAGACCGCGTGACTCCGAGCACCGTCGACGGCGAACCCCTCACGATCTTCGCTTCGTGCATGGTGGACCGGGTGCAGCCACAGGCGGCGGTGGCGCTCGAGCGCATTGCAACCGCTGCCGGCTTCAAGGTTGGTTTTCCCAAGGACCAATGGTGCTGCGGACTGATTTCTGCGAATGCCGGAGACTTCAAAGCGGGCGCAGCCCTCCACGCGAGCCTGGCCGAAAGTCTTGGGAATTCCAAGGGGTTGATCGTGACTCCGTCGGCGTCATGCTTCGGCGCGTTCACGATCGACGCCCCGGACTGGGGCGCGCCGGCGCGAACCGACCTCAGCTCACGCATGCGCGATTCGACGCGGTTTGTCCTGGACCTGCTGACCCGCAACCCAGACCTGGTCGACGCCGACCAGATGAGCTTGAAGGTCGCCTACCACGACTCGTGCCAGAGCCTCCGGCAGCTTGGCCTCAAGAGCGAGCCGCGCCGGCTCCTCGAGTTGGCGGGCTACGAGGTCATCAACATCCCGGACATCGCGAACTGCTGCGGCTTCGGGGGCACTTTCAGCCTCGAATGGCCGCGGGTCGCGGGACGCCTTGCGCAGTGGAAGCTGGACGCCATCGCCAAGACAGGATGCGCGGTCGTCGCGTCTGACAACCCGGGCTGCCTGATGCACATCGAGGCGGCAGCGCGGCAGCGGCACATCGAGCTGCGTGTGGCCCACGTGCTGGAGCTGGTCGCCGAACACCTGGCCTGAGCCCGATCGGTACTCTTAACAGCTCGTGAAGATCAGCCTGGTGGCGACGCCGCCTGCCGAGCTCGCAGTGGACGCCCTGGCGATCGCCGTCGGCACCGGACAGCGCCTGTCGGGCGGCGCTCTCGATCTCGATCGGGCTCTTGGCGGTGTGCTTTCCGAGATGATCGCCAGCGCCGAGTTCCGTGGCCGCATCCACGAAGTCTTGCCTGTGCCCACACATGGCAAGGCGGGACCCCGCCGCGTGATCCTGTACGGGGTAGGCGCCCTCCGCGATCTGGACGGACAGCGGATGCGATCGGCCCACCACGAGCTCATCCGTGCTTCACGAACCTACGGCTACAAGCGCATAGGACTGGTGCGTTCCGAACCTCCGCTCCCAATGGACGCACTCAAGGCCGTCGTCGAGGGTTGCGTGATGGGCACCTTCGAGCGGCGCTCGCGACAGACGGGGGCTCAGCCTGAGCGACGCGAGATCGAAGAGCTCGTGCTGACCGGCTTTGGGATCGGTCGCGAGCACGAGGTCGTCGCCGCGCAGGAGAACGGCGAGGCTACCAACCGCACGCGTGAATGGCAGAACGCACCGCCCAACGAGCTCACTCCAGAGGCCCTGGCGCAGGAGGCGACGCGCATCGCGCAGCGGCACGGACTCGAATTCGAGGTGCTTGGGCCGGCGGAGCTCCGGGCCGGCGGTTACAACCTGCTGCTGGGCGTGGCTTCGGGCTCGGCGCAGCCGCCGCGGCTGATCCGGCTGCGGCATCGCGGCAGCCAGCAGCCAGGACTTCCAGCCCAGGCCGGGTCCCCTGTGCTGGCGCTGGTCGGCAAAGGCGTCACGTTTGACTCGGGCGGCATCTCGATCAAGCCCGCTGAAAACCTGAGTCGGATGAAGTCCGACATGGCTGGGGCGGCGGCGGTCCTGTCAGCCATCGATGTCATCGCGGCCCGCAAATTGCCGCTCGATGTCATGGCCGTCATCGCCGCCACCGAGAACATGGTGGGGCCCGCCGCCCAGCGCCCCGGAGATGTGCTCGTCAGCGCTGACGGCAAGACGGTCGAGATCGTCAACACCGACGCAGAAGGGAGGCTCATCCTGGCCGATGCCCTGACCCACGCGCTGCGCAACGGAGCGACGCACCTGCTCGACCTGGCTACGCTGACCGGTGCCGCGAAGATCGCGATCGGGCATGCTGCGTCGGCGGCGGTCAGCAACAACGACAGCTTCTGGGCCCTCGTCCAACGAGCGGCCACGGACGCCGGAGATCGCGTTTGGCGGCTGCCCATCTACGCCGACTACCGAATCCTCCTTCGCAGCCAGATCGCGGACCTTCGCAATGCCGAGTACGGCGAGGCGGGAACCATACTGGGGGGCATGTTCATCGGAGAATTCGCAGGCGGCAAGCCCTGGGCACACCTGGACATCGCCTCCTCTAGCTGGAACACGAACCTCGAGCTGACGACTGTGTTCCGCGGCCCGAGCGGGGCCGGGACCAGATTGTGTATCGCTCTCGCGGAACTCATGTCGGGGGCTGAGCGTTAACCAGCTTATGGGCATCCTCGAAACCATCAACTCGCCGGCTGACCTTCGCGCGCTCGACCAGCCGCACCTTTCGGCGCTGGCCGAGGAAGTTCGCGCCTTCCTTGTCGAGCAGACTTCGAAGACCGGGGGCCACCTGTCACCGAACCTCGGAGTCGTCGAGCTGACGTTCGCGCTGCACAGGGTTTTCGACAGCCCCAAGGACGCGATCGTCTGGGACACAGGCCATCAGGCGTATGTCCACAAAATCGTGACCGGCAGGTCCAAGGACTTTCCGGGGCTCCGGCAGGCCGGCGGTCTGTCGGGGTACCCGTCACGCAAGGAGTCAGACCACGACCTCGTGGAGAACAGCCACGCCTCCACCTCGCTCAGCTACGCGCTGGGCATCGCTGAAGCGCGATTGCGTAAGCGCATCGGCGGCCATGTGATCGCCGTCATCGGTGACGGGGCTTTGACCGGCGGCATGGCGTACGAAGCACTTAATCAGATTGCCCACCTGCAGCCGCCCAACCTCGTGATCGTGATCAATGACAACGGCCGGTCGTACGCGCCAACCGTGGGCGGCCTCGCCCGTCACCTTTCGCAGCTGAGAGTCGACCCGCGCTACGAGCGCATCAAAGTGGACATCTCACGCTTGCTCCGCGACCTACCGCTCGTCGGGCCGACGGCCGACCAGGCTGCATATCGGGTGAAGGAAAGTCTCAAGCAGCTGCTCCAGCCTTCCACGATCTTCGAGACTCTCGGCATCAAGTACGCAGGTCTGGTGGACGGACACGACGAGGCAGCCCTCGAAGAGGTGCTGTCGCGCGCCAAGAAGCTGCGCGAACCAGTTGTCGTGCACGTCGTGACCGAGAAAGGACATGGCTACGGCCCCGCGGTTGACGACGAGGTCGACAAGCTGCACGGCGTGCCGGCGTTCGATCCGCTGACCGGGCGTCCTCGCTCAACCGAGGTCAAGTACACGGATGTCTTCGGCGAGGCGCTGATGACCGCCGCGACAAGAAAGCCGGAGGTGTGCGCAATCACTGCGGCGATGGCGTCGTCAACCGGTATTTTGAACTTCGCCAAGGAGTTCCCGGACCGGTTCTTCGACGTCGGCATCTGCGAGCAGCACGCTGTGACATTTGCCGCGGGGCTCGCAATGGCCGGTATGCATCCGGTCGTCTGCATATATTCGACCTTCCTCGCGCGCGCCTTCGACCAGACGCTCATGGATGTCGCGCTGCACAAGCTGCCGGTAACTTTTGTGATCGACCGCGCCGGCGTCACGGGTCCCGACGGCTCATCCCACCACGGGATCTTCGATCTGTCCTACCTGCGGCTGATCCCCAATTTGAAGATCGCCGCGCCCGCCGACGCGACCGAGCTGTGTGCCCTCCTGGAAACGGCGCTCGCAACCGACGGCCCGGTCGCGATCCGCTTCCCGAGCGGCCCGGTGCCGGCGACCCCAGACCTGCCGGTCGAGCCCCTGCCAGTCGGCCGCTGGGAGGAGCTGCGCAAAGGCTCGGACGCAGTCATCTTCGCGGTCGGCCGCATGGTGTTGGTGGCGAGGGAGGCAGCCGAGCGGCTGGAGATGCAGGGCGTCTCCTGTGCAGTTGTGAACGCACGCTGGATCAAACCGATCGATCCTCGCATCACCGAGTGGGCACGCAGCCATCCCGTGGTCGTGACCGTCGAAGACAACGTCGGCGCCGGTGGCTTTGGTGGAGCGGTGCTCGAAACTCTGGCGCCCCATGGGCTCGCCGGGCGCGTAAGGACGCTGGCGCTGCCAGATGAGTTCCTCCCGCAAGGCAAGGCATCCGACATCCTCAAAGACTGCGGGCTCGACGCGGCGGGAATTGCAAGGTCTGTGTTCGAAGCAGTGAGGGGTCGAGTCGCTACGGAGCGAAGGGAGCCCTAAGCCCTAGAGCTTCTTTCGCCCCGAGAAGCCTTCGCCGAT
>CATPBO010000232.1 GCA_955652835.1 Candidatus Dormiibacterota bacterium | reverse complement strand
TTGCCACGACCCTCCCCCGCATAGTCGACGCCGATCTCCGAGATACCGTTCAGGAACGTCCGCCGGTCTAGCGGTGCGAAGAACTGGGCGATCGTCTCGCGCCACGGCTCCAGCCGCGCCCACTGCAGATCGGCTACACCAAGGTGCTGGTGGGAGTTCGAAGCCAGTCGCGTCAGCTCCAGGAAGGAGCGATATGGCGCATCGAAACGCGCCGAGTCCACGATGAGCGCGTCGCAGATCTTCAACGCGTCCTCCAGCTCGCGCTTGCCGAAGGGCGGCGTGCCGACCCACCACAGGTATGTGGGTACGCCGCTCGGCAGCAGTGGATCGATCAGGGCCGCGAGATGCTCGCCCGCAGCTCCGCGTACGTGCAGCGTGATCAGCTCGCACTGCACCGCGCAAGCGGACTCCGGTCGCAACGTGTCGGTCGTGATGGTGGCGTCGATGCGTCCAGGCCGCAGTGTTGGCTGGTCGCGAATCACGATCACCGCTGCCGGGTGATGGTTCCCGATCGCCCTGGTGGCCCGCTGCGCCCGGCGCTCCTCGGCATCCGTGGTCGCGACGGCGACCAACGTCATGATGCAGGGCCGCGGGTGCGGCAGCTCGGCATCCTGCGCCTCCGCAAGCGCGAACTTCTTGCGAATGTCGCTTAGTGCATCGAGCACCTTGGTCATGGAGACGTCTTCCCCATGCCACGCGACATCCGCTTCGGGCTTGATCAATGTGGTCATGGTCGGTGCCACTCTCTCCCATCTTGCTCCAGGAGCTTGGCGGAGGCAGACGGGCCCCAGGTTCCGGCGGCGTACATCGCAAGCGGCGGACGGTCGTCTCGCCACGCCTCCTCGATCGGATCCACGAGCTTCCACGCCGCCTCAACTTCGTCCGCACGCGTGAACAGGGTCGGGTCGCCGATCATGCAGTCGAGCAGCAGGCGCTCGTAAGCCTCGGGCGTTTCGACCAGGAACGCGGTCATGTACTGGAAGTCCATCGTCACGCTGCGGATCTTCAGGCCGGCGCTCGGCACCTTGGCGCCGAAGCGCAGCGAGATGCCTTCCTCCGGCTGAATGCGCAATGTGATCGCGTTGGGATCGAGCTCTCGCGTGGCGTCGCGGCCGAACGTGATGTGCGGCGGGCGCTTGAACTGGATCCGGATCTCGGTCACGCGCTTGGGCATGCGCTTGCCGGCCCGGATGTAGAAGGGCACATTCGCCCAGCGCCAGTTGTCGACGAACAGCCTGAGCGCGGCGAAGGTCTCTGTCAGCGAGCCTGGAGCGACGTTCTTCTCTTCGCGATAGCCCGGCACCTGCTCGCCCAGCACCCATCCCTTCGTGTACTGCGCGCGCACGGTCGAGCGGGCCACCTCCTCGTCGGTGATCGGCCTGATCGCCCGCAGCACCTTCACCTTCTCGTCCCGCATCGTGTTGGCTTCGAACGCAAGAGGCGGCTCCATCGCGACAAGCGCCACCAGCTGGAGCGCGTGGTTCTGCACGATGTCGCGCAGCGCTCCCGCCTTGTCGTAGTAAGCGCCACGACCCTCGACACCGATCTCCTCCGCGACTGTGATCTGGACATGATCGATGAGGGTCGCGTTCCACACCGGTTCGAAGATCGAGTTGGCAAACCGGAAGGCGACGATGTTCTGGACGGTCTCCTTCCCCAGGTAGTGGTCGATGCGGTAGACGGAGTCCTCGTGGAAGACGCGCTGCAGGATCGCCGTCAGCTCACGCGCGGACTTGAGATCTGAGCCGAACGGCTTCTCGACCACGATGCGGTGGAACCCCTCGCCCGTGGCCAAGCCGGCCGCCTTCACCTGTTCGACGATCGTCTCGTAGGTTGGTGGCGGCGTCGCGCAGTAGAACATGCGGTTGCCGGAGACGTGCCGGCTCGCGTCGAGCTCTTCCAGGCGACGCTGCAGCGCCTTGAAGTCCTCGAGCTTCGAGAAGTCCACCTTGACGTAGAAGCAGGAGCTGAGGAAGGCATCGAGGACGCGCTGGTCGATCGGCTGGGTGCGAGAGAACTGCGTGATCTTCTCGGAAGCCCGCTTGCGAAACGACTCGTCGGTCAGGTCATCGATCGCGGCGCCCACCACAGCGAAGCCGGCCGGCAGTAAGCGCTGCTTGGCGAGGTTGTAGAGGGCGGGAAGCAGCTTGCGGCCGCTGAGGTCACCGGTCGCGCCGAAGATGACCATCATGCATGGCTCGCCGACCCGATAGTCGTGAAGGCCCTCAGCCAGCGGGTTGGGGGCGATGGTTGGCACTAGGCCAGGCTCACTTGTGGGCCGCTTCCCCCTTGGCGTCGGTGACGACCGCGTGGCCGCCGAACTGGTTGCGCATCATCGCCAGCATGCGGTCGCCGAACGTGTTCTCCATCCGGCTCCGGAAGCGGGCGAAAAGAGACTCGGCGATGATCGGAACCGGCACCGACTCTTCGATCGCGGCCTCCACCGTCCAGCGTCCTTCGCCTGTGTCCTCGACCCAGCCCTTGATGCTGGACAGCTCGGGGTCCTGCTCCAGGCCGCGCGCGATGAGGTCGAGCAGCCACGAGCGGACGACACTGCCGGTTCGCCAGGCTTCGGCGATCGCCTGCATGTTCATGCCCGGAAAGGTCTTCGAAAGCTTCATGACCTGGAAGCCTTCGGCGTAGGCCTGCATCAGGCCGTACTCGACGCCGTTGTGCACCATCTTCACGAAATGCCCCGAGCCCTCAGGGCCTGTGCGGGTCAAGCCGCCGTCGTCCGGTGCGAGGTCCTTGAGCAGAGGCAGGCAGTGGTCGTAGATCTCCTGCTCGGCGCCGACCATGAGGCAGTAGCCGTACTCGAGGCCCCAGATGCCGCCAGAGGTCCCGGCGTCCATGTAGTGCATGCCTTGCGCCTTGATCCGCGCGCAATCTTGCAGGGCGATCTTCCAGTTCGTGTTGCCGCCGTCGATGATGATGTCTCCGGGATCGCCGAGCGCGATGAGCTTGTCGATCGCCTGCGTCGTCGGGTCGCCGGCCGGAACCATCACCCACATCACGCGTGGCTTGCTGGTGAACTTGCTGACGAACTCCTCCCACGATCCGGCGCCCACTGCGCCTGCCGACTCGTGGCGCTTGACCGCGTCGGGTGAGAGATCGAACGCGATCATGCGATGACCGCGCTTGATCAGGCGCAGCACCATGTTGCCGCCCATGCGACCCAGGCCGACCATCCCCATTTCCATTTACTTGACTCCGGCCCGAACGGCTGAGACGAGCGCTTTCCATCCCGCCGCCGGATCGCGGCCGAGCGTGACGCGCAGCACCGGCAGCCGGCGCGAGCTGAGCGACTGCAGGTCGCCGAGCGACTGGGCTTGCTTGAGGATGGAGAAGCTGAACGGTTGACCGGGAATGGGCACGTCCTGCGTGTCCTGCTGCACGATCTGTAGGAACAAGCCCGTCTTGGGACCGCCCTTGTGCAGCTGGCCGGTGGAGTGAAGGAATCGCGGCCCGTACCCGGCTGTCGTCGCGATCTGGGTGTTGTCTCTGACCGCCGTCCGGATCGCTGAGATCGCCGCTTCCGAGGTGGCTGTCCGCGCCGTGTAGGCCATGATCGCGAAATACGCGCCGGGCTTGGCCCGCCCGAGCAGGCCCTTGACGCCGGCTTTTGACTTCGCCGCCGGCGTCGACTCCGCCGGTGGCAGCTTGCCCGCGCTCTTGAACTTGGCCAACACTCGCTTGGTGTTGTCCTTGGATTCCTGCACGTTCGGCTGGTCGAAGGGGTCGATGCCCAGGACCGAGCCCGCGATTGCGGTGGCGATCTCCCAGCGGAGAAACTCCCCGCCCAGGTCGAGCTTGTCTCGCAGCGTGAGCGTCACCACCGGGTGACCCGCCCTCTCCAGCGCGGTCACCGCGCGGTTGGGCGCGTCCGCATCCATCCGGATATACACGAAGAGCCGGTCGGCGCCGTAGACCGCCGGCCTGCCCAGCGGCTCACCCTCGACCGGGACGATTCCCTTGCCCTCTTTGCCGGTGCTCTCGGCCAGCAGCTGCTCGACCCAGTAGCCGAACGTCGCGACCTTTGGCGAGGCGATGAGCGTGAGCTTGTTGCGCCCGCGCACCGCAAGCTGCCCCATCACAGCGCCGAGCCACGCACCTGGGTTGCTCTCGGCCGGCACCGAGTCAGCGCATGAGCTGGCCATCTCGGTCGCCCGCTCGAGCAGCTCGGCCACATTCACGCCCATGAGCGCGCCTGGCACCAGGCCGAAGTAGCTCAGCACCGAGTAGCGTCCGCCGATGTCCGGCGGATTCGGGAAGATCCAGCGGAAGCCGTGGTCCTTGGCCAGCTTTTCGAGCGTTGTTCCGGGATCGGTGATCGCGCCGAACTGCCGCCCCGGCCTGCCACCCTTCACGTTCTTCTGCACCTGGTCCCAGAAGTAGGCGAAGTGCGAAAGCGTCTCGGTCGTCTCGCCCGACTTCGACGCGACGATGAAGAGCGTCTTGTTGATCTGGATCTTTCTGCGAGTCGCGAGGATCGTGGCCGGGTCGGTGGTGTCCAGCACATGCAGACGGGGATGACCCTTCACGGGACCAAACGTGTTGCGCAGAACGTCTGGGCCTAGGCTGGAGCCGCCCATCCCGAGCAGGACCACATCGGAGTAGGCTCGCCCGGCCTTCGCCAGCTCCCGAAACTCGGCAGCATGCTCGAGCATCTTCTCCGCGACGTTCAGCCAACCGAGGCGGTCACGGATCTCTTCGCGCTTGGCGGGGTCCGCGCTCCACAATGTCGAGTCCTTCGCCCAGAGGCGGCGTGCCGCTTCTTCCTTCTGCAGCTTCGCGAGCTGTGCGTCAACCGCCGGCTGGAGCGGTCCGAGGCTGTGCCACTGGCGAGGCCCCCTCCCCGCCTTGATCTCCTTGGCGGCCTTCGTCAGCGTCTCGAGCAGGCTTTCGAAAGACTTCGTGAACGACTCCACGCCCTCG
>CATPBO010000231.1 GCA_955652835.1 Candidatus Dormiibacterota bacterium | reverse complement strand
GGTGAGCAGCGCCTCGCCTTTGCGGATGTAGCGGGTCGCCCCGACCGAGCGATAGAAAGTCAGCGCGCGCTGAAGCTCGATGTCGGCGTCGGCTCGGCGATTCTGCTTGACGAGCGCTTCCGCGAGCCAGAGCCGGTCACGCGCCCCCTCAGTGACGGCACCCATCGCGTCGCAGATCTCCGCTGCCTGTCCCAGGTTTCCCGAGGCGAAAGCAATCGCGGCTTGCACCCAGGGGACGTCTGCGTCGGGCAGGGCCTCGATCATCTCACGCCCCTTTCCGAGGGCGGACAGCGTCCAGGCCAGAACGTGAAGCATCTGGTTGGCGTTAAGGACTCCGCTTCTCGCTCGCAACTCGACGATGAGCTCGTCGGCCAGAGTGGCTGAACGCTGAGAGTCTCCGCACTCGCGGAAGACGTTTGCGCACCACGCTATCTGCTGGTAGACATTCTGGGGATCCTTGCCGAGCCGTGCGAGCTCGAGCGCTCGCTCCGCGTCGGCGAGCGCCCCGCGGTTATCGTCGCGGCCAAGTCGGATCTGCGCCCGCACCCCGTAGCTCACGCACGCGACAAGGTGCGGCGAGCCTCCCTCGACCTCGGCGAGGAACTCGTTGGCTCCGGCCAGCGCATCATGCCACTGGCCAAGCTGGTACTGAAATTCAGGAATGCTGCCGCGGGCGAAGTGCCAGCGCCACATGTGGCCGATGCGCGCCGACAGCTCGATCTGGTCCTCCACGAGCGCTACCGCTCGCCTGAGCTGCCCCTGTTCCCACAACACCGACCCCAAGTTGAACATCGACCGGCACAGCTCGCCAGGCGCGCTCGCCTGTGCCGCCATCGCCATGCTCAGCTCCAGATCATCGATCCCGCCGGGGTCGCCACTGTGCACCCGGGCCACGCCGACGTTGTCCAGAGCGTGAGCGCGCAGTTCGCCGAGACCGAACTGGTCGGCCATCGCCAGTGCCTCCCGCCCGAGCCGGATCGCCTCCGCGTTCTCACCGACCAGCATCAGGAAGCGGGAGACGCTGCTGACCACGTAGGCGGTGGCGCGTGAGGGCTCCAGCTCCTCGGCCAATTCGCTCGCGCGGTTGACATGGCCGAACGAGCGGTCCCGGTCACCACGCAACCAGCTCACCTCCGCGAGGGAAATTTGCGCCTCGGCAGCTGTCTCGGGCTCGCCACATGCGATCAGCTCATCGAAGGCTGCCGAAAGCAGTGTGGGGTCGAGATCACCGGCAAGCACACGCGTCCGGCCGAGCTTGAACAATAAGTGCGCTCGCTCAGTCGAGCTCGCCGGCGCCAGCTGCATTGCCGCCTCGTAGAAGCGGCCGGCGCTCTTGATGGCATTCAGCGAAAAGGCGCGGTCACCGGCCTCTCGGAGGCTTGCGAGCGCTCGCTCAGCGAGGGTGGCGTCGGTCGGCTGACCCGCGGAGCGACGAAGCTCGAGCGCGCTCAGATAGTGGTGGGCGAGCATCTCAGCGTGGTCCTCGGTGCGTCCCAGGGAGGCGATCCACTCCGCAGCAAGGCCATGTTTCTCGGCACGTTGGCCGCGTGGGATCTGGCCGTACGCGACGTCACGCACCAGGACGTGGAGGAACGCGTACTCGGCTTCGTCCCCCACCGACGAGCGGCGCGCGTGCTGTACGAAGTCCTTGCGTTCCAGCGCGTGGAGGTGCAGCTCTGCGGTGTGGCGATCCAGCCTACCGATATCGGCCACTGCGCCAAGCCAGAAAACCTTGCCCATCACGGCCGCATTCTGTAGGAGGTTCTTCTCCTCCGGGCTAAGCGCGTCGAGCCGAGCCGCGATGATGCCCTGCACCGTCTCCGGCAGCGGCAGCTCCTCGCCCGCGTTCCGCTCGGCCAGCATGCGCACGTACTGCTCAGCGTAGAGGGGGTTCCCACCAGCACGAACCAGCAGCGCCTGTTGCGTGTCGACGGGCATCACCGGCTGCTCGCTGAGGCTGGCAATGAGTTGCGCAGTCTCGTCATCGGTGAGCGGCGCGAGTGAAAGCGTCGTGACGTTTCGCTTGCCTCCGGCCCAGCCGGCGCGGCGTTCGAACAGCTCTGGTCTCGTGGTGCAGACGACGAGGAGCGGCACGCCGCTAACCCAGTCGACCAGGTATTCGACGAAATCAAGGAGATGATCGTCCGCCCAATGCAGATCCTCGAACATCAGCGTGAGAGGGTGTTGCTCAGCGAGCGCCTCGAAGAAACGCCGCCAGGCGGTGAATGCCTCGCTCTGCCGGTCGCTGCCGCCTTCGGTGTCGCCCGAGAGACCGGCGAGCGGCCGCAAGTGACCCTCCACCCACCCGCGTTCGGATAGATCGGGAATCACGTCCGAGACCGCCAGATGCAGCTTCTCCTCGGCTCGCTCGGCAGAATCGGTCTCCAGGATCCCTGACTGCGCTTTCACCATCTCAGCCAGCGCCCAGAAGGTCACTCCGTCGCCATAGGGCAGCGAGCGGCCCTGCCGCCAGAGGATGAGCTCGCTGGGGTCGTCGCTGACATAGCGAAAGAGCTCCGCTATAAGCCGGCTCTTGCCGATCCCCGGGACGCCGACGATGGTCACGAGTTGTGGCGTGCGCTCTCGGCGGACGCGCGCCAGCGAGTCCCTGAGTACATCGAGCTCTTGCTCGCGACCGATGAGCGGCGCGCGGCCTATTTGGTTGAGGTCGGTGCCGAGCCTGGAGCGCGCCTCAAGCGCCTCCCACACAGGAACCGGCTCGACCTTGCCTTTGGCCGTCACCGGCTCGACCTCACGGTAGGTGATCACCGGCGAGGTTGCCCGATACGTCACCTCGCCGACCAGGATGCCGTTCACGGGCGCTGCCGACTGCAGCCGAGCGGTCGTGTTGACCACGTCGCCGGAGGCCATGCCCTCTCCGTCGCCGGACCGGGCGCCGAGCGCCACCAGGGCCACGCCGGTATTGACCGCGATCCGCACCTGCAGCTCCCCCTGTTCGAGCACCCAGTCACGGATCGCCAGCGCTGCCCGCACCGCTCGCTCGGGGTCGTCCTCGTGCGCCACTGGCGCGCCGAAAAGCGCCATCACCGCATCGCCGATGAACTTTTCCACG
>CATPBO010000230.1 GCA_955652835.1 Candidatus Dormiibacterota bacterium | reverse complement strand
CGTGAATGACATGGTGCGCTGGCAGCTCGCCAGCACCGGTGATGGCCGCCTCGCCCACGTTGACCGGTCCATGCGCGTCACATTCCTGCTGAATCGTCGCTCCGCCGCGCCTGCGTATCGCACCTGCCACACCGGCTCCCAGGACCAGGTCGTTGTTGGCGGCATTGACGATTGCGTCGACGTGCTGCTCGACAAGATCTCCGCTGATGATCACGATTCGCGGCGCACGCATTCCTCAACCTCAGTCACCCGCTCGTCCAGTTCCTTGCGTGTTGCCTTCGCGATGCCTTTAACACCAACCGAAGAAACGGTGATCGATGCGCACGCCACGCCCCATACAAGTGCGTTCTGCAGACCGGTGGGCTGGCCTCCGGTGGTCAGCCAGCGCGCGAGCATTCCGCCGGCCAATGCGTCGCCGGCACCTGTGGTGTCTACGACGGGCCGGTCGGTAACGGCAGGGACATGTACAACCCCGTACTCCGTGTATGCCGCGAGGCCGAGCGCTCCAGCCTTGATGACGAGGCCCTTCAGCCACCACTGCCGGCGGAATTCGTCCGGATCCTTGCCCCCAAGCGCGGTGAACTCCTCCTGATTGCAGAAGAACCAGCCCGCCCGACGCAGCACGTCCCTCACCTCGGGAGGACGCGCGTGCACGTAAGACAGCATGGCGTCGGCGGCGAGAAGGTCAGCTGCGCCCAGCAGCTCCATGAGCTGCGCCTGGCGGTCTGGCCGCATCGAGCCCACAAATGCGCAACCGTCGAAGCCCGCGGGCAATGACGGCACCCAGCTGTTGTAAATGTCGTCGCTGCTACCGAGATCGATGTTGCGCCCGTGCTCCTGATGTGCACGCCAGCGATAAGTCGGAGCCTCGAGGATCTGAAGGTGCTCGATGTCGATGGGACGGCCGCTGAAGGCCTGCGCGACGCGCTTTGCCCCGTCGACCCCGACCGGAGCGACAACCTTGACCGGAACGATCAAGCTGGCCGCGAGCGCAAAGTAGACGGCCGAGCCCCCAAGCGTTTCCTCGACCTTGCCAAACGGACCATCGCGCGTGTCCAGCGCCACCGAACCTGCCACGAGCAGCTGTCGCTGGTCAGGCACGGCGTCCCGTGCCACTGCTCGCGGTCACGACATGGCGGGCATGGCGAAGCTTTTCCAGGAAGTCCTGCGGGCCCGCGTAATCCTCGATTTCCATCCAGCTGCTTCCAAGCTCGCGTGCTGAATGTGAGTCTGAGCCCGTTGCGGAGACTTTTCCCAGCTCACCGGCCAGGCGGGCCGCCGCCTGGTTTGCGGCCGGTTCGCACCACGCGTTGTAAGTCTCGATGATGTCGATCTTGTCAGCCAGCTCGACGATGCGCTCGGCGCGAAAGTTTGCGCGACGGCGGTCAAGCGGATGCGGAATGTAGGTGAGGCCGCCCATATCGTGAATCACGTCCATGACATCCTCAGCCGGCAGAAAGGGCGGGATCCGGTCTGTGATGAACAACCCGATCACCTCACCCTCACGGGTCCTGGCTTCTTCCCCCACGATCGCCAGGTCCGGCGCCATCTCAGCGAGGACGAGCGCTCCCTCCACGGTGTTGTGATCGGTCAGGGCGATGCGGTCCAGGCCGCACTCAGCGCAGCGCAGAATCAACTCGTCCAGCGAGCTCTGGCCATCGGGCGAGTAGTGCGAGTGAATGTGAAGGTCGACCCGCACCGCAGAACTTTTGCTAGACGGTGGCGGCTTCTCTGAGCATTCGCTCGCGCGCGCGGGCAAACAATGGGATCACCTCGGCCGGGCCGCGGTTCTTGCACGCCTGCGCCATCAGCGCGGCCTGCGCGTCGTAGATGATCTCCATCACCTGCTCAGGTCGCCGCTCGCGGCCGAGGCGCCCAGGTAGATCCGAGTGTGCGTGTCGGAGGACGACCATCAGCCGTGCGACCAACCAGCCAGGCACGATGCGAATTTCCTGGACGAGGCATTCCTCGACCCAGAAAAGCAGCTCATCCGACTCTTGAAGCAGACGGCGTGGCGTCATCTTGCGCTGTCTCCTGCGATGCCAGCGAAGATCACGCTGCTGCTCGTCGATCGTCTCTTGAAGCATGGCCTGCAGCCCACTATATCAGCGGCCCACCGCAGTTCTGGCTCTTGTCGGGTAGCACAGTGTTCGCCATCCACCGGCGGCGGGCACCAGGTGAACTTGCCGATCGAATGTCCACTCTCTCCACTGCTGGCGAACTCGATAGCGCATGACCATCCGCGCGACATTGCTGTAGCTGCGTTGGTGTGCTTGATCGGTCCAGTCCTCGACCACCTTGACGCTGACGACCTGCATGTCGAGCAGCTCGATGTCGTCGTCAAGCCGCGGCATTTCGCGCATGAAGGTGTCGCGACCTCCCCACGCGCGCTGCGCATCCTCGGCCAGCATCTCCCACATCTCCTCGAACCGCCCTTCGGCGTGCAGCGTCATGAAGCGCATCTCGAACGTCGCTGGCGCTAGCGACGTCGGCGGAGGCGGACGCAGCGGTTCGATCGGTGGCGGAAGCGCCGCGATCGGACCCGCCATTCCAGTGCCGATGGAGGCCGTGACGAACTTTCCGAAGTCGTCGGCGGGCCAGGTGGTGAACTGCCCAGCGACGCGTGTCAGCAGCCATTCGACAGCCGGCCAGCGACGGAGCCGGCGGAGGACACTATTGACCATTGCCGCTAGATGTTGTGTGATATCCCCAAACTGTATACAGAATGTGGATAACTAGCAACCCCTGGCATCCCACGTCCTTTCAGGCACGAGCTCGACCTCGCCGCACTGGTTGTGATCACGCCGGCAGGTGGGAGGGCATCTGGATCAGCGCGAGTCGCAGGTTGCGGACAAGGGCAACGCTGCCGCTCCTCCTGCGTGGGAACCCAGAGGAATGAAGTGATCCGGATCGGCGTCTCCGCGTGGAGGGTGGCCCCCCGGTCTCAGCCCGCGGTCATGCGTCGCACAATGGCCGCCACCTCATCCAGCGGTACACCGACCGGACAGGCCGATGCCGCAGCTTTGAGGTCCGGCTCATCTCCGTCGATGTCGGCGGACGCGTCGCCCAAGCGCGCATAGAGGCGCATGTAGGACGACGCCATATCGGGGAGGCGCGTCTTGCCAATTCGTCCCGCGGCAAGCGCGCACAAGCCGCAGTTGATGCAGCCGATGAGATGCGCATGTCGCTCGCGCTCCGACGGCTGCAATGGTCGAATGCCGTCCGGGCCATAGGTGGCGAGCAGGTCCTCGAGCTGCGAGCGGGAGCGGGTCAGGCGCCGGCGCGTGAGGTGCAGGCCGTAAGCCCAGGCCAGCTTGGCGAGCGAGTCAGCCCGTCCCATCAGTTGAAGAGTCCGCGCATCGCACCCTGAGCGAGCTCTTCTTGCGCCCACCCCGCATGGCCGAGTACCGGCGCTCGGCCTAACCAAGCCGCGCGCACAAACTCGCGCGCCGCGTCGAATCGCTGCGAGGCGCTCCACCCCAGCTCAGCACCGATCACCTCTGCCGCGCGAACCACGCAAGCCGCCCCCGCACATGGGCCCGCGGCCAGACCGACCCGGCGGAATGCGTCGGCGAGCGACCGCACCTGCTCTTGCCGCGCCGCGTAAGCAAGCTCGGCCTCGGTCAGAGGCTCGCATCGGCATACGAGCCTCCCGCCGGGTGCACCATCCATGACCTTCTCCGCCCGCGAACCGTGGCGGCTCTGCAGCTTGATCGCCGCCAGCGCCGGTATGCCGCAGCGGCGGGCCAGCTCGCCAGCCGGTGCCATATCCGATTCGCTGCCGGGCAATGGACTCGTCGCCGTCGTGCAAGGAGCCTGGTGGCCGAGCTTGCGACATACAGCGTCCGACGTTTCTTCCGCCATCAGGCGGTACATCGACAGCTTGCCGCCGGCGATGGTCACGAAACCTTCGACGCCTTCTGCGGCGTGGTCTATGACCTCATATCGTCGCGAGAGCTCGTCTTCATAGCGCCGCCACTTGAACAGCGTTGGGCGCACGCCTGTCGTCGCTCGCACCGGCCGGTAGGCCCTGATCGAGGGGAAGACCCGCTCGAAAGCCTGGAGGAGGTAATCGACCTCATCCTCGTGCACGTCGACCGAGTCCAGATCTCCGTAGAAGTCGTCATCGGTGGTGCCGAGCAGGGTGAAGCCGGCGTGCGACACCATCAACAGGTCACGGCCGTCGACCGACTCGGCGCTGATCGAGAAATTCGATATGCGATGCGGGTAGACGATGTGGATGCCCTTGGCGGGGCGGAGCTTCACGGGCCTGGCGGCCATGCCGCTGACCTCCGGCGACCAGGGCCCGGTCGCATTCACCACGACCCGCGCGCGGGCTTCTGACATCGCACCGTCTGAGGAGCGATAGCGAACGCCGATCACCTTGCCCTCATCTCTAACCAGGTCGACGACCTTCGTGTGGTTCAAGGCGCGCGTCCCGTGCGCGACAGCATCCTCGACGTTGGCGTAGACGAGCCGGTGGGGATCGATGCCCCACTCTTCCATCGTCACGGCGCCGATCACATCGGGCGAAAGCCCGGGCTCGGCCTGCCTCGCCTCCTCCGCCGTGAGGCGCTTGTGCGGATGCGCTTTCTTGAGCGGCTGGAAGCGGTCGTAAACCTCCATCGCCGTCTCCATGCGCTCGATGTTGTTCCGGTCATGCGGGAGCACAGGGATGATGAAGACGACCCGGTAGACGAGGTTGCGTGCGATCGTCACGATGTGGCCCGCGTCCTGAGTCGAAAGGCGAGTGGTGCCCCAATCGAACTCTAGGTACCGAGGCCCGCCGTGGATCATCCAGCTCGATCCGCCGCTCGTGCCGCCTCCCCAATCCCCCTTCTCCAGGAGGAGCACAGAAAGGCCGCGCAACGATAAATCGCGCGCAATACCCGCCCCGGTCACGCCTCCGCCGATCACGCAGACGTCGTGAGCGCTTGGAGCGCTCAAGGCACGATCACGGGCGGAAGCTTAATGGGCCGCCTGAGCCGCTGCCTCGTGCTGCTTCTGGAACTCTTCGATGATCGCCTTCGCCAGGTGCGCCGGCATCTCGTCGTAATGGGAGAACTTCTGCTGGAAGCTGCCGCGGCCCTGCGTAATCGAGCGTAGGTCGAGCGCGAACCGCAGCATCTCGTGCTCAGGGACTGTGGCGCGCACCTTCTGGTAGCCGTCGTCGGGCTCGGTCCCGAGAATCTTGCCGCGCCGGCCGTTGATGTCCGACATGATGTCGCCGAGGTTCTTTTCCGGCACGCGGATGTCCGCCTCGACAACCGGCTCCAGGAGGACCGGGCCCGCCTCAAGGGCTCCCTTTCGGATCGCCATCGAGCCCGCGATCTGGAAAGCCATGTCGTTGGAGTCGACCTGGTGAAACTTGCCATCCACAAGCGTCACTCTGACGTCCACCATCGGGTATCCGGCGACGACGCCCTTGCCCATGTTGTCGACGATGCCTTTCTGCACTGAGGCCCGGAAGTTCTGCGGTATGGCGCCGCCGAAGATCTTGTCCTCCCACACAAAGCCTTCGCCGCGCTTGGTCGGGGCGACTTCGATCACGCAGATCCCGTACTGCCCGTGGCCGCCTGACTGCTTGACGTGACGACCCTCGGCCCGGCTGTGGCTCGAGACGGTCTCACGGTAAGCCACGCGCGGGGCCTGGGTGGTCGCCTCAACGCCGTACTTGCGCTTGAGCTTCTCGAGAATGACGTCAAGGTGAACATCGCCAAGCCCGGCGATGATCAGCTGCTTTGTCTCCTCGACACGCTCCACGTGCAACGTCGGGTCCTCTTCGCTGAGCCGCGCCAAGCCGCTGGAGATCTTCTCCTCGTCGCCTCGCGCTTTCGGCGTGATCGCCAGGGTGTATGCCGGTCCCGGCAGGTCCAGCCCGGGCAGCGGCCCCCCGTCCTTCATGCCCAGCGTGTCCCCGGTGAGCGTATGGCTGAGCTTGGTCGCCGCGCCGATGTCGCCGGCGCGCACCTCGGTGGTGGCGACGTGCTCCTTGCCACGGGGGAAGAAGATCTGCGCGAGCCTTTCCTCGCCGCCGCGGGTCAAGTTCGGCAGGTGTGCGTCTGCCTTGATGGTCCCGGACACGACCTTGAAGTAGCTGACGCGGCCGAACTGGTCGCCGCCCGTGCTGAACACGAAGGCTTTGGGGGGCTTGGCGGGTTCGGCGTCCGGCGGCGGCATCAGCTCGGCGATCGTGGACATCAACGTTCGCACGCCTAGGAGCTTGGTCGCCGAGCAGCACACCACCGGGGCCACTTTTCCAGCGAGGATTCCCTCGCGCAGGCCACGCTGGATCTCCTCCTCGCTCAAGGTGCCCGCGTCGAGGTATTTCTCGAGCAGCGAGTCGTCGCTCTCCGCGGCGGCCTCGATCAGCTGGCCCCGGTACTCCTCGACGAGCTTCTGCATGTCGTCAGGTATCGGGACCTCACCGCCTTTTCCATCCGGCGTCGTCACGAACGCCTTGAGGTGGAGGAGGTCGACGATGCCGCGGAAGTCTTGCTCGGAACCGATCGGCAGGTGAAGCGGAAATGGACGTGGCGAGAGATGCTCCCGCATCGCGGCAACCGCGCCGTAGAAGTCGGAGTTTTCCTTGTCCAGCTTGTTGATGACCACGATCCGCGGTTTGCTGGTGCGGTTGCACTGTTCCCACGCGACCTCTGTACCGACCGCCAGCTGCTGGCCTGGCCCGACCACGACGACCGCGCCTTCGGCCACCCGCAGCCCGCTGAGCACCTGGCCGGCGAAATCGAAGAACCCTGGTGCGTCAAGGATGTTGATCTTGAATCCGTTGTGCTCCGCAAAGGCGACGCCGAGGTTGATCGAGATCTT
>CATPBO010000229.1 GCA_955652835.1 Candidatus Dormiibacterota bacterium | reverse complement strand
GTTGTTGACCGCCACGAGGTCTGCCTTGCCGTCACCGTTGACGTCGGCGAGGAACGTGCCTCGCGTGCCGTAGAAGGGAACGTTCGACCAGCCCGACGGCGCTCCAAAACCTGTGCCGGTCGATGGCAGGACGAACACCTGGTTGGCGTTGACTGCAAGCAGGTCCGTCTTGCCGTCACCGGTGACATCACCCGCGAGGGTCGCGACCGAACCGTAGAGGGGAAATGGCGCCCACACGCTTGGGGTGGAGAAAGCAGATCCGGTTGACAGCGCCACCGATACGCCGCCGGTGTCGACGAGGGCCAGGTCGGCTTTCCCATCACCGTCGAAGTCAGCGACGAGGGGCTTTCCGGTCGGGGCCACGCGCGTGGTTCCGTAGTACTGGCCCACGAACGTGCGAAGGTAGCCGCCATCGTCGTCTGTCGACGTGGAAGCGTGCGTGTTGCACGCGTTGCAGTATCCGAGCGTATCCGTCGTCGGCGCCCCGCCGTTGTTGGTGACGCCGTCCTTCTGGCCATCCAGGTAGCTGGTCTGGCAGCTGTTGCCGGCGCCGAACAGCACCGCGATCAACCCGGAGGCAAACAGCGTGGAGGCATGGCCGATGAAGTACGGAGCCACGTTGTCCTGGTAGTGGCCGCAGGTGTTGTTCATGGTGAGGAAATACTGGTTGCCCACCGGCACCTGCCAGGCCACCTGCGGGCGTGCGGTCTTGGCCTTCAGCTCGGCGACCCACGCGAGGTAGCGGTTGAAGTTGGGGAAGGTCGCGTTGGTCGGATCCCACCAGTGCGTGAAGGAAGCGTTATCGCGGCCCTGCTGCTCCCACCATCCTGCGTCGTGGTCGTCCATGTCGTTGAAGACCAGGTCCCACGTGGTGCCGTTCGGGTTGGTGGCGACGCCGGCCGAGTTGAGGAAGGATGCGGTGGCGTCTGCGACCGCAACGGCGCTGATGTTGGGGTTGGTGTCGCTGTCGATGTCGGTCCCGCTGGCCCACCCTGAGGCGTGGATGGCGAGGATCGCATTCGGTCCGTACAGGTCGCGAAGGTGAAGCAGCGCCCAGGCAAAACCCTGGACCGTATTGGGCATGCCCGCCGCCTCGCTGAAGCCGGAGCTGGCCACGCTTGCGCTCACCCCAGATGCCGCGCCTCCGGCCGCCCGCTGCTGCAGGTAGCCCCACAGGTCGGGCTCCACGTGAACCACGACGACCTTCGAGTAGCTGCCGGCCATCTGCATGAGGAGCTTGAAGTTGGCGTAGTAGCTCGCCATCGTGGCGGTGTTGTTGAGGTTGCTGTAATCGCGATCCGATTCGTTGGCGCCAGTAGACGGCGTTGATTGGAGAAGCTCGTAGTAAGTGAAGACCGGGATGTATGCGGCGCCGCCCGACGCGTTCATATAGTTGTTGGCGAACGCCCCTGCGGGGCTGTTCCATGTCTCCCAACCCGTCCCCGTGTTGACGCCGCCGGCGAGGTACTGGTAGCGGTAGCGCCACGGCACGCCACTGGAGGTCATCCACGAGAGGTCGCCCGGCCCGTTGGTGAGCCCGAAATGAAGGCGGTCCTGAGGCAGGGCGGACGCCGCTGTCGTATGGACATGAATCGGTACCGGCCGCGATGGAACGGTGACGACAAGCCCGAGCAAAACGATCGCGACTGCCGGAGCGGCGGCCGCCGCGACTACGCGGCTCACAAATCGCCCAACTCGACGGCGCGGGAAAAATTGCTTGTTTTGCGGCGGCCTAAGGCGGACCTGACAGCCACTGGGCGGGGGTTGAGAACGCGACGCTGGTCGACTGCTCCACCCAGATGCTCATGTTGTTGACCGCGATCAGATCGGTCTTGCCATCGCCGCTCACATCGCCCCACAGCGTCGCCTGCTGGCCGTAGAACGGTGCTAATGCCCACGGAACCGGGTCCCCAAAGACCGTGCCCGTGGAGTTCATGCCCCAGCTGCTTGTGCTGTTGATCGCGAGCATGTCGGACCTCTTGTCGCCGGTGATGTCAGCGGAGGTCGTCGCCAGGCTGCCGTAGAAGGGATTGCTGGACCACTGGGCGGGAGCCGCAAAGGCTGTTCCCGTTGAAGTCATCACCCACGTGCTGTCGCGGTTCACCGCGATCATGTCCGCTTTGCCGTCGGCGTCGACATCGGCGAGCAGCGTGGTCACATTGCCAAAGAATGGAGTGCTCGACCACAAAGTCGGCGGTCCAAAACCGCTGCCGGTGGACAGCATGACCCACACGCTCGAGTCGTTGACCGCGACCATGTCCGCCTTTCCATCACCGTTGACGTCGGCCAGGTAGGTGCCGCGCGTGCCGTAGAAAGGTACATTCGACCAGGCCACCAGAGTGGCGAATGCCGTTCCGAGCGAGGCCATGACAAAGGTCTGGGCGTTGTTCACGGCGACGATGTCGGCCTTGCCGTCACCGGTCACGTCGCCGATGAGCGTCGTCCTGTTTCCGTAGAACGGGATGCTCGCCCACACCGCCGGGATCGAGAATGAGATGCCGGTCGACGCGAGTACGCACACGCTCTGGCTGCCGATCACGGCGAGGTCGGCCTTCCCGTCACCGTTGAAGTCGCCGACCATGAAGTTGGTTCCCGGACAGGTGAAGTGCGCCGCCAGTGAGTTCCACAGCTCGGGCGCCGGCCCTGCGTAGTCGAGCGAGAAGATGCCGACGCCGCGAATGCCGGTGCTGTTGATGAGGTCGTATTTGGCGCCCAGCGACACGACGTCGTCCCAGTACTGGATCCGGGTGCAGTTCACGCTCGGGTCCGAGTCGGTGTACGAGTCCCACTCGCTGACTCCGTCGCTGGGGTCACGGTGAGCCGTGAAGTTGCTCACGCCGCTTTCGGTCGCCGTGTTGACTGAAAACTTGTAGGTCGGAGTCGCGACCGCGCTCCCGAGCTGGTGCGCGGTGGTCAGGTTCGCCACGCAGCTGCGGCGCCCGTAGTACGGCTGGCCGATGATCACCTGGTTGCCCGGCACCAGACTCGTGTACTGGGCGATCGACTTGGAGACGTTGAACCGGTATGTGTTGAGCGGGGACACAGGGTTGGTGCAGTAGGAGGTGCAGCTCAGCGGCACTTCCGACGCATTGGCGACATCCATGTCGTAGGCCATGACGAAGAAGGCATCGATGTACGGGGACAATCCAGTGATGTTGAAAAACTCCAGGTTGTCTTCCGCCGAGCCCGAGTAGGAATCGACCACGATGGTCATGCCCGCCGGCGCCGCCGCCCGCAGGTTTTGAACGAACGAGACGAACTGAGAACGCGCGCTCAATCCATTGGCGCAGGTGGTGTCGGTGGCCTCGTAGTCCACGTTGACGCCGTCGATGTTGGCGTTCCGCACCTGCGTCAGCACCTCGTTGATCGTGTTCTGGGCGTTTGTGCTGACAAGGCCCTGGCACACCTGGTTGGTCGGGGCCGTGCTGAAGTCATGCAGGTTGATCGAGACGAGCACCTTCGTGCCTGATGCGTGCGCCGCGCTGACGAAGCTGGTCAGGGTGGAGGAGATCCAGACGTTGTAGCCGGTGCCGGCGTGCACGATCGCGCCGTCGCCGGCGTTGATGCCGAGCGAGAAGAACACCACCGTCGTCAACAGTCCGAGGTTCCAGGTCGTGTACCCGACGCTGGGGTTGCCCAGGTTGCCGGCATTGACAAACCCCAGGACCTCCTTGCGCGGGCGCGTGCTGACTGCGCTGTTGGGCGTCACCGGCTGCTCGGTGGATTGGGCGGAGAAAAGGCGCCCGGCCGGCACAGAAATGGCCGGCCTGGCCGCGAGGTCGGCAGCCTGCGACATGATCAAAGGCCGGGTCAGGTCAGGCTTGCCGGCCGGCTTCGCGGCGGCGATGGTCGGGGACAGCGGCGCCAGTGAGAGCACGAGCAGCAGGAGCACCACAAAACCGAGACCGCGGGCTCGAATCGGCACCGGAGCAAAACGCACCAGAGGGCTCATGAAATCACGATGCTCGAGCAGAGCTCGTCGTCGAATTATGCCAGTCCGATGAACCAGCTAGACGGTGCAGAGAACGCGGTTCCTGTGGACGTCATCACCCAAACGCCGTCGGTGTTGTCCGCCACGAGATCCGCCTTCAAGTCTCCCGTGACGTCGGCCGCGAGGGTGGCGTAGCCGCCATAGAAAGGAGTGCTCGACCACTGCGCAGGAGCCGAGAAGCCGGTGCCCGTGGACGCCATGACCCACGTGCTGTTGTTGTTCGATGCGATCAGGTCCACCTTGGCGTCGCCCGTGACGTCGGCGGCGATGGTTGCTCTGTTGCCGTAGAACGGGGTGCTCGTCCACAGTGCGGGCGCCGAAAAGGTCGTGCCGGTGGAGGTCATCACCCAGATGCTGTCCCTGTTGACGGCCACCAGGTCGGCCTTGCCGTCACCGCTGACGTCGGCGACCAGCGTGGTCACGTTGCCGTAGAAGAGGGTGCTGGACCATCGGATCGGCGGTCCAAAGGTCGTGCCGGTGGACAGCATGACCCACACGCTGTTGTCGTTCACCGCGACCAGGTCCTTCTTCCCGTCACCGTTGACGTCCGCGACGAAGGTGCCTCGCGTGCCATAGAACGGAACGTTTGACCACTGCGCGGGAGGCCCAAAGGCGGTGCCGGTCGATGGCATCACCCAGACGCTGGTGTTGTTGACCGCCACGAGATCGCCCTTGCCGTCACCGGTGACGTCGCCGGCGAGGGTGGCCCTTCCTCCGAAGAACGGGACCGACGCCCACGACTTCGGCAGCGC
>CATPBO010000228.1 GCA_955652835.1 Candidatus Dormiibacterota bacterium | reverse complement strand
GTCACGCTCGCCTGCACGAAGCCGTCAAACAGCGCCTGGATCGAATCGAGCAAATTCTTGTTGTCGATGGCGACGGCGGCCTGGCTCGCGATCGATTCGATCATCTCGAGGTCTTCGGGCCGGAAGCTGACGACCTCCGCTTCGACTGAATCCACGGTCAAGCGCGTCTCGTAGCGGCGCTTGGCGTTGATCAGCTGGACCGCGCCAACCACCTCGTTGTTGTAGTTCCTCATCTGCACGGTCAGCATCGACTTGGTCCTGTATCCGAACTGGGCGTCGAAGCCCTTGCCGCCCTGTGGCTTGCCAGGCGGAGGCAGATAGGCGTCGTCGTAGATCTGGCTTGAACCGACCGACACGGTGTATCCGACGACACTCTTCTCGTTGACAGGCACCTTGAAAGCCGAGTATGTGTTGGCGATTGACGTGTTCTGGCTCGAGGCCAGGAAGAGCATCGGTTCGCCTGCCTCTCCCGCCGTTTTGAGCCACAGGCTTGCCCCGTCGGCGTTGGTGAGCTGGCGCATCGTCGTGAGGATGAATTCCTGGAGCTTCGTAATGTCCTTCTCAGCTGACAACGCGATGCCGATGCGGTTGAGCTCTTCGAACTGGCGATGCTGGCGCCGGGCCTGCTCCTCCATTTGAGTCACGCGTTGCTTGAGCGCAATGTTCTGCATCGCAATGCGCAGGAACTCGCGCAGCGCTGAAGGGGATGAATCGTGCGGAGGAGCGATCGTGATGTCGCCCAGACCTTCCGGCGCGTCCTGCCCAGGGCCGATCAGGATGAGAGCGGGATGCACCACCTCCGCCGGGTCAGTGAGTGGCTGCCCCTCCAGGCCGAGCTCGGCGAGCAGCCTGATCAGCCCAGGGTCCTCGGGGTTGCCCAGGAAGTAGACGTGGAAAGCCTGGGCCGTGTTCATCCCGGCTTAATGTCTAGCATCGCTGTCCGAGTTTTGAGCGTAGATAAGACGTAAACCTTCGAGGGTCAGGAGTGGGTCGGTGCTCTGGATCACTGATGTCAGGCCGGCAACGAGCTCTGCCTGGCCTCCCGTCGCGATGACTTTGGCCGACCCGCCGAGCTCGGAAACCATCCGGGCGACCATGCCCTCCACCTGCGCGACGAAGCCCCAAACCAGGCCCGCCTGGATCGAGGCGACCGTATTGCGGCCGATCACCGAGTCGGGCGCCACCGGTTCCACCCGTCGAAGCATGGCCGTGTGGGAGACGAGCGCATCGAGCGAGATCTCGACGCCCGGCGCGATCGCGCCGCCCAGGTAGTCGCCGTCGGCGCTGATGGCGTCGTAGGTGACGGCGGTGCCAAAGTCGATCACGACGACCGGGCCGCCATATTTCGTATACGCGGCGAGGGCGTTTGCGATCCGGTCGGCGCCGACGTCCTTGGGATTCTCATAACGGATCCGCACGCTGGTCTTGACGCCGGGTCCGACCATCACCGGCTCGCAGTTGAGGTAGCGTCTCGAGGCTTCGACCAGCGCCGGGTTGATGGTGGGAACGACACTCGAGATCACCACCCCGTCGACCGCATCAAGCTTCAATCCGCGCAGCTCAAAGAGCTGTCGCAGCTCGATGGCCATCTCATCGGCCGTTCGTTCTCGATGCGAGCTGACCCGCCAGTCGGCGACCAGGCGCTCGCCGTCGAACAGAGCCAGGGTCACGTTCGTATTGCCAACGTCCACGGCAAGCAGCATTGCCGCGAACTCTAGCCTGGAAGTCCGGGGGGATGTCCTTTTGTCCAGCGGTGCAGCGCCCTGGCTTCGCGCCGGACGGCCGCCGCGCGGGCGGCCACGCGACCCGGATGCGGCGCGCCCGGCAGATCCCTTTTCATGAGCGAAGCCTGTGCCGTCCATGGCACCTTCAGAGTGCCTTCGAGCACCTGGCGGCCGACCGTCTGGTGGGCCTTGCGGAAGGGCACGCCCGATCTGACCAGGATCTCGGCCGCGTCCGTCGCCAGAAGCCCGGGGTCGCTCGCGGCGCCGGCCAGCCTTTCGCGATCGAACTCGAGATGCTGGACGAGGAGCGCCGCCGCGGCCAGCGAGTCCAGCGCGTTGTCGACTGCCGCGAACAGCGCCGGTTTGTCCTCCTGGAGATCGCGGTCATAGGCGAGCGGTAAACCCTTCAAGACAGTCGCCAGGGTGACCAGGCTTCCCAGCGAACGGCCCGCGCGGCCTCTCAAGAGCTCCGCTATGTCGGGGTTCTTCTTCTGGGGCATCAGGCTCGACCCGGTCGACACCTCATCGGCAAGCCTGACGAAGCCGAACTCCGAGCTTGCCCAGATCACGACGTCTTCCGCCAACCGGCTGAGGTGTATGGACGCGCACGCGCACGCGTAGGCCAGGTCCAGCGCGAAATCGCGATCCGCGACTGCGTCGATGCTGTTCGAGGTGAGTCGCTCGAATCCGAGCTCCCGTCGCACCGCTTCACGCAAGAGTGGAAGCGTGGTCGCCGCGAGCGCCCCCGAACCCAACGGCATGTCGCCCGCCGCTTCGTACGCGTGGCGAAACCGCTCCGCATCGCGGAGCAAAGGCTCGGCGTGGGCGAGCAGGTGATGGCCGACCGTCACCGGTTGAGCCCGCTGGAGGTGGGTGTATCCGGGCATCACCCATCGAGCGTGATCGCGACCTTTGGAGGCGAGCGCGTCGGCAACATCCGCCACCGCGGCCACGAGCTGCGATGCCGCGTGGCGGCAGTAAAGCCGCAGGTCCAGCGCGACCTGGTCGTTGCGAGAGCGGCCCGCGTGCAGGGCTGCCCCAGCAGGCGTGAGCTCCGTAAGGCGGCGCTCGACCGCCGTGTGGATGTCCTCATCGGAGTCCCGGAACTTGAATTCGCCCTCGTCCAGCTCGCGCTTGACGCGGCGAAGGCCGCGCTCGATAGCTGTGAGTTTCGCTTTTGATAAGAGGCCCGCAGCCGCCAGGCCACGTGCGTGGGCGATGCTCCCGCCAATATCAAACGGGTAGAGTTCGAAGTCGGCTTCGAGCGAAGAAGAGAATCTTTCGAGCTCAGGGTGAAGGCCCTTCCGAAAGCGCCCGCCCCACAGCTTTCCTATGGCGTCAGCCTCTTCACATCACCGAGCAGGCTGCCCAGCTCGCGCGCGTGCAGCTGGCCCTGCACCCGCGCCGAGGTGCGCACGCCCATACCCCACAGCTTGATGAAGCCGGCGGCAGCCGACTGATCGAACTCATCACCTTTTCCGTAGGTGGAGAGAGACAGCTGATACAGCTGATGCGGCCCCTTGCGGCCAACTACGCGGGAGGACCCCTTGAAGAGCTTTACCCTCACCTCTCCGGTGACGTGGCGCTGGGTTTCGGCGACGAACGCGTACAGGGCGTCGCGCAGAGGGCTGAACCACAACCCGTCGTAAACCATCTGCGCCCACTGCTGCGCGACGAGGTCCTTGAACCGCGCGACCTCCTTGGGCATGGTGATGTCCTCGAGCGCCTGATGCGCCTGGAGCAGAAGAACAGCCGCGGGAGCCTCGTAAATCTCACGCGACTTGATGCCAATCAAGCGGTTTTCGAGGTGATCGATCCGGCCGACGCCGTTTTCGCCGCCGATGCGATTCAGGGCGGTCACCAACTCGAGCGGGTCTACTTGCTTGCCATCAAGCGAAACCGGCAGCCCCTCCTTGAACCCGATCTCGACGTATGCCGGCTCGTCCGGACAGTCCCGAGGGTCAACCGTCCAGCTGTACACGTCACGCGGCGGCTCGGCCCAGGGGTCCTCCAGCACGCCGGCCTCGATCGAACGTCCCCAGAGGTTCTCGTCGGTCGAGTAAGGGGAGCGCGCAGTCGCGGGGACCTCAATGCCGTGCTTCGCGGCGTACTCGATCTCGTCGTCGCGGTTCATCCCCCACTCGCGTACGGGCGCGACGACCTCCAGGTCCGGCGCCAGCGCGGCCGCCGTCACGTCAAAGCGCACCTGGTCATTGCCTTTGCCGGTACAGCCGTGCGCGATTGCGGTCGCTCCTTCGCGGCGCGCAACCTCGACCATCATCGCCGCGATCAGCGGCCGGCCCAGGGCGGTCGCCAGCGGGTACTCCTTCTCGTAGACCGCACCGGCTTGCAGCGATGGCCACACGAACAGCTGCAGGAACGGCCTTCGTCCGTCGGCGACGTACGCGGCGGACGCGCCGGTCTTCAGGGCGCGCGCCTGGATCGCGTCGAGATCCTTTTTCTCGCCCAGGTCGACCGTGAAGGCGATCACCTCCCAACCGAGATCTTTCAACCACCGGATCGCGACGGATGTGTCGAGCCCACCCGAATAGGCGAGGACGAGTCGCTTAGCCGGCATGCGCGAGAAGTTCCTTGAGCGCTCGACCGGCGCCTGGCTTGCGCAGCACCGCGATGATCGTGTCGTCGCCTGCAACTGTGCCGGCGATTCCAGCCAGGCCGGCCTCGTCGATTCGCCTGGCGACAAGGTTCGCCGTCCCGGGAGGTGTCTTGATCACCGCCATAGGCCCGACGAGCTCGATCGACAGGACGAGCTCGCGCACGAGAGCCGCGGAGTTGCGATAGCGGGCCCCCGACCTGACTAGGCCGAGTTCCTGGATGTCCCGAGAGATCGTCGCTTGAGTCGCGCGCACCCCACGGCGCGCCAGCGCCTGGGCGATCTCCTGCTGTGTGTGCGCCGCACCGCGATTCACTACCTCGAGAATGGCGCTGTGGCGCTGGCTCTTGGTCGGTGTCAACTACAGAGCCCCTCGCATCGTGGTGTGGGCCCCGTCGATCTCGGCGTTCCCGATGATCAGCGGTGGCACGAGGCGGACCGAGTGCTCATCGACGGCGTTGACGATCAGCCCTGCATCGAGGCATGACTGCTGGAAGGCTTTCGCGCGCGGCTCGTCAAACTCGAACGCCTGCATGAGCCCAAGCCCGCGCACTTCCTTGGCACCGAGGTCGAGGAGCGCCTCGTGGAGGACGTCGCCCATCTCGGCGGCGTGGCCGACGAGCCCGTCGCGCTCGATCACGGACAGCACGGCGAGGGCTGCCGAGCACGCCAGCGGGTTGCCGCCGAACGTTGAGCCATGATCGCCGGGCTCGAACACGTCCGCGCGCGGTGCCGCCAGGCAGGCTCCGATCGGCAATCCGCCGCCGAGTCCTTTCGCCAGCGTCATCACGTCAGGTGTGATGCCGTGGTGCTGATGGGCGAACCAGCGGCCGGTGCGACCCAGCCCGGTCTGCACCTCATCGAGGATCAGGAGCAGGTTGTGCTCATCGCACCAGCTGCGCACGCCCGCCAGGTACCCCGGAGCCGCCGGGATGACGCCGATCTCACCCATCACCGGCTCGAGCATGACCGCGACCGTGCGCGCGCTGGTCGCTTCCTTGATCGCGTTGAGATCGTTGTAGGCCACGTGCACGAAGCCTTCGGGCAGAGGCTTGAACGGATCCGAGTACTTGTGCTGGCCACCCGCGGTGACCGCCGCGAGCGTGCGCCCGTGGAACGAACCTGTGGTGGTGATGATCTCGAAGGCACTGTCGCGATTGCGAGTGCCCCACTTCCGTGCGATCTTGATCGCCGCCTCGTTGGCCTCCGAACCGGAATTGCAGAAGAAGACGCGCGACGGAAACGACAGCCCCACCAGGCGCTGCGCCAGCTCGACCTGGGGCTGGGTGAAATAAAGGTTGGAGGTATGAATTAGAGCGCCGGCCTGAGCCGTCACGGCGGCCACGACGTCAGGGTGCGCGTGGCCGATTAGGTTGACTGCGATGCCCGCGACCAGGTCCAGGTACTCGCGCCCGGAGTCGTCGAAGAGGAGGCAGCCTCGGCCGCGGACGAACGTGACCGGCAGGCGCCGGCCCGTCTGCATCAGGTAGCGGTCAGCGAGCTCAGGCGTGGTCGGCATGGCTAGGGCGTGACCATCGTCCCGATGCCGGCTTCGGTGAACAGCTCGAGCAGCAGCGCGTGCGGAGTGCGGCCATCCACGATGTGAGCGAGCGGCACCACGTCGAGCGCTCGCAGGCACGCCTCGAGCTTCGGAATCATTCCGCCCGTGACCTCGCCTTCATCGATCCGGTGGCGTGCGTCCTCACGCGACATCACCGCGACCACCTCGCCGTCGACGCCAAGGACGCCGGCCACATCGGTAAGCAAGATGACCTTGGCGGCGTCCAGCGCGACCGCGATCTCGGCCGCGACGGTGTCCGCGTTGATGTTGTACGCGTGCCCGTCATAGCCCAGCCCGATCGAAGCGATCACGGGTATGTAGCCACGGCCGAGAAGTGCGGTGATCGGCTCCTTATTGACCTGCGTCACGCGCCCGACGAAGCCCAGCGATTGATCGAGCGGCTCCGCGATGATCGTCGGGCCATCCTCGCCGCTCATGCCGACCGCCTGACCCCCGAGCCGGTTGATGGCGCCGACGAGGTCGGGGCTGACCTTGCCGGTCAGCACCATCTTCACTACTTCCATGGTCTTCTCGTCCGTGATGCGCAAGCCCTTCTTGAAAGTCGGCTTCAGGCCGAGCCGCTCGCTCATCGCACTGATCTCGGGGCCGCCGCCGTGGACGAGCACCGGCTGCATGCCGACGTAGCGAAGCAGCACCACGTCGAGCAGCGTCTCGTCGCGCGCCGAGTCGATGGCGTTGCCTCCGACCTTGATCACGACGACCTGCCCATGGAAACGCTTGATGTAAGGCAGCGCCTCGACCAGGACCTTCGCCCGCTCTTCAACCGTCAGCGTCATGTCGTGTAGTCCGCGTTGATTCGCACGTATTCCTCCGAAAGGTCACATCCCCAGGCTTCGGCGCGGCCGTCCGCCAGCCCAAGGGTGGCCACGATCTCAATCTCCGGTTGCTCGAACGCGTGGCGGACGGCCGTCAGGTCCACGTCCACGCCGGCACCCCGCGTGAAGACCACCTGCCCACCGACTGTGAGGTGCAGCTTGTCGAGCGCGAGCTCGGCGCCACTGTAACCGAGCGCGCACACGATGCGGCCCCAGTTCGGGTCGCCACCATGGACGGCTGTCTTCACCAGGCTCGAAGAGGCGACGGCGCGGGCTGCGATCCGCGCATCCGCGTCGGATTCCGCGTCGGTGACCTTGACCGTGATCAGCTTGGTCGCGCCCTCGCCGTCTCGCGCGATCGCCCGGGCCAGCTGCTGGGCGACCTGCAGAAGCGCGGCCTCCAGCTGCTCGGCCTCCCGGCTGCCTGCGTGGATGGGCTCGTTGCCGGCCGCACCGTTGGCAAGCACCAGAAATGTGTCGTTGGTCGAGCTGTCGCCGTCGACCGTGACCTGGTTGAAGCTGCGGTCCGCGATCGACTTGACCATGCGGGCGACCAGGCCACGCTCGACTGCCGCGTCGGTCGTGACGTAGGCGAGCATCGTGGCCATGTTCGGATGGATCATCCCGGACCCCTTGCACATGCCACCAACGCGCACCGTCTTC
>CATPBO010000227.1 GCA_955652835.1 Candidatus Dormiibacterota bacterium | reverse complement strand
GATGCGACCGAGGCCGATGCCTCCGAGGGGCTGATCAAGTTCCTGCGCGACCACGGCACTGGTGCGGTGCCGGAGCAGTACTACGACCAGTACGTCAAGGACTCAGCGAACCACCTCCGCGCGAGCGACAAGCAGCTGCAGTCCGCGAAAGCCTGAACCGGGCGGGTGAGCGTAGTCGCTCCGCGCATTGCTTTGATCGGCACCCTTGATACCAAGGGCGCCGAAATCGAGTACGTGCGCAAACGGATCCGCGGCCTGGGCGGAGAGCCGATCGTGATCGACTCGGGAATTCTCGGCGATGCATCGGGCAGCACCGCGGACGTGACCCGAGAGCAGGTCGCCGCGGCGGCCGGCCACAGCCTGGACGACATTCGCAAAGCGGGCAGCCGGGGCCGCGCCGTCGAGATGATGCGTGAAGGTGTGCGAGCCGTCTGCGTGCGGCTCCATTCCGAGGGTCGTTTGCAGGGCGCTCTCTGCCTGGGTGGGGCGGAGGGCGCTCTGCTTGGGGCTTATGCCATGCAGGCGCTTCCCCTCGGGGTGCCGAAGGTCATCGTGTCGCCGAGCGCTTCCGGTCGCCGCATGTTTGGTCCGTTCATTGGCTCGAGCGATGTGCTCGTGATGCATTCGGTGGTGGACATTCTTGGCCTGAACCCGATCGCCATCTCGGTGTTCGACAATGCCGTGGCCGCTGTGGTGGGAATGGCCACGCATGCCGGACGGTCGCCCGCAGGTCTCGGGGGTCGCAGCGTGGGTGTCACGATGCTGGGCCAGACGACACCGGGTGTCATGCAACTTCGTGACGCGCTGGAGCGCGCGGGCTGGGAGACCGTGATCTTCCACGCCAACGGAGTGGGTGGGCCGGCCATGGAGGCGCTCGCCAGGCAGGGCGCGCTTGCCGGTGTTGTGGACTACACGCTTTCAGAGCTGGCCAACTCGCTCATGGACGGAATCCATGCCACCGGGCCTGAGCGGCTCACCGTGGTCGGTGAGATGGGGCTGCCCCAGGTCGTGGTGCCAGGGTGCGTGGATTTCTTCAACCAGGGAGCGCCTGAGACGCTGCCTGAGAGGTACCGGCAGAGGCGCAGCTACTACCACAACCCTGTGGCCACCCTCGTCCGGCTCGAACCGGACGAGATGGCAGAGCTCGGAAGTCTCGTCGCCAAGCGCCTCAACGGTGCGCGTGGGCCGGTCTCCGTCGTCGCTCCAACTCGGGGCTTCTCGCTGTCAGACACGCAGGGCAACGCGCTCTGGTACCCGGAGGCAGACGCATCGTTCCTCCGTTCGCTCGAGGCGAGCCTCCGTTCAGGCATCGCGTTCGAGCGCGTGGACGCAACCGTCAACGATCCTGCCTTCGCCGACGTCGTCGCGGAACGCTACCTAACAATCACCAAGGAGCATGCTCATGCCTGATCCGCAATCGACGCGGCCCACTTCGCACAACCTGTTCGACCTCGCGCCACCTGATTTGCAGTGGTTCCTGGCACGGTCGGACATCGTCCTGGTGCCGATTGGCAGCCTCGAGCAGCACGGACCTCATCTGCCCCTGGGCACAGACACCATCACTGCGCTCGAGGTGAGCAAGCGGGCAGCCGAGCTGGCGGACGTTCCGTACGCTCCCCCACTCTGGGCGGGCTACTCGCCGCAGCATCTCCGTGAGCCGAGTACCGGCACCGGAACAATCACGCTTCGCGCGTCGACCCTCAACGATGTCCTCTACGACATCGCGCGCAGCCTGATCCATCACGGATGGAACAAGCTGATCTTCGTCAACGGGCACGGCTCAAACGTTAAGGTGATCGATCCCGTACTGCGTCGAATCCGCTACGAGACCGGAGCCATGGTGGCCCTGTACAAGCCGTATGCCGAGCGCTACATCGGCATGCTCAAAGACGTACTCGAGAACCCACCAGCCGAGACACCTGGCTGGCACGCCAGCGAGCTCGAGACATCGCAGGTGATGGCTCATGATGCTGGGCTGGTGCACATGGACCGGGCGGTGGACACACGCGCCCATGCCCCGGCCTGGTTGCCAAAAGGCTTTGACAAGGCGGACGGAGCGCCTGACATCGAATTCGGTGGGTACCAGTACTTCAACTTTCCTATGGATCACGGAGAGTTCACCGAGACCGGTGTGATCGGCAATCCTTTCCGGGCTACCTCGCAGAAGGGCGACGAAGCATTGAACCGGTTCGCTCGACACCTCGTGCAGGCGATCGACGCATTTCGGCCGCTCAAGTTCGAGATCAAGAACCGGGCCTACGTGGACCGGGTTTGAGCCACACATCGCGAATGACCGACCAGCCGCCACCTGAGCTGCGACGCATCCAGATCCTCGCGCACGTCCGCCGCAACGGCGGTGCTTCGATCAGCCAGCTGGCGCGCGAACACTCGATCTCGCCGGTCACGGTTCACCGCGACCTCGAGGTGCTGGCCACCGAAGGCTTGATCACTCGCATCCGCGGCGGAGCGCGTGCGATCGAAGGCGACACCCGTGGGGTGGAGACGGACTTCATGAAGCGCGCTCGGCAGAACCCGGCGGGGAAGTACGTGATCGCCGCCCACGCACTGCGAGAGATCGCTGACGGCTCGACCATCTTCGTCGATCACTCGACGAGCTCACTGGCGCTGGCCAAGCAGCTCGAGCGCCATCCACCGAAGACTCTTACCCTCGTCACCAACTCACCGGCGATTGCTTATGAGCTGCACGAGAGCACGATCCATCTGGTCGTGACGCCGGGCGAGGTGGACCAGGTCATGCGCCTGATCAGCGGCGGCTGGACCGAGGACTTTCTGAGCCGCCTGCACTTTCAGGTCGCTTTCATCTCGGCCGCCGGGCTGAGCCTCGAGCGGGGCCTGACCACGACACGTCAGTCTCTGGCGGGCACCTTGAGGGCAGCGCGCGCGGTGTCGCAGCGCACGGTGGCCCTGATCGATTCCAGCAAAGTCGGGCGGGACTCCCTGCTCACGATTTTCACCGCTCAGGAGCCCGATGAGATCATCACGGACGACGGTGCCACGCCTGCTGTACTGGCCGAGTACAAGGGCGCCGGCGTCAACCTGGTCATCGCGCAGTCGAACCCAGTCGCAGTCAGGTAACAGCACGCAAGGAGATGTGCCAATGGGACGTCCTGTAACCCTGTTCACCGGCCAGTGGGCCGACCTGACCCTTGATGCGGTCGCCGCCAAGGCAGCCGCGTGGGGCTTCGACGGGCTCGAGCTTGCGTGCTGGGGCGATCACTTTGAAGTGGACCAGGCGCTGGCCGATCCCGGCTACGTCAAAGGACGTTGGGAGATCCTCAAGAGGCACGGTCTGAACTGCTGGGCGATCTCGAACCACCTCGTGGGGCAGGCGGTTTGCGACCCCATCGACAGCCGGCACAAAGCCATCCTGCCCCCGGACGTGTGGGGCGACGGCGACCCGGAAGGCGTGCGGCAGCGTGCAGCCCGGAAGATGATGGACACGGGTCGGGCCGCCGCAAAACTTGGAGTAAAGCTGGTCAACGGCTTCACCGGCTCGCCGACGTGGCACATGCTCTATTCCTTTCCGCCCAACGACTGGGCCGAGGTCGAACGAGGCTATGCCGACTTTGCCAAGCGCTGGAACCCGATCATCGACGTCTTCGACAAGGAGGGCGTCCGCTTCGGCCTCGAAGTGCACCCGACCGAGATCGCGTACGACTTCGTGACCACGCGCAAGACGCTCGACGCGATCGGACGCCGACCCGGGTTCGGTATCAACTTCGATCCGAGCCACTTCTCGCTCCAGTTCCTGGACTCGGACGCCTTTGTGCAGGAGTTCGCTGATCGCATCTACCACGTACAGG
>CATPBO010000226.1 GCA_955652835.1 Candidatus Dormiibacterota bacterium | reverse complement strand
AGCAGTCACTCGTTTGCACAGCTGGCCACCGCGATCGACGACGCGTTCGCACGGTGGGACCGCTCGCATCTGCACGAGTTCGAGCTCGCGGATGGAACAAGAATCGGCACCCCTGACCCCGACCTGGATGACGAGGGCGTGATCGACGAAACCCGGCAAAAGCTCTCCCGCCTCAAGACCGGTGAGCAATTCGCTTATGAGTTCGATTTTGGGGACGGCTGGACCCACCTGTGCACGGTCATCGAGGCAGGCATTGATCCCCTTGACACTCTCGGTGTGGTGCCACACGCGCCTTTGCCGTACTTCGGTTGGGGGGAAATTCCCGATCAGTACGGTCGCGCTTGGCCCGACCTGGATGACGAATCTCCGCCGCCGAAAGATCCCGAACTGGCCGATCTGCCACCGCTCCGGCCGGGATGGGGACCCGCGACCTAGCGGCCTTCTCCCGGTGGTAGATCTCTCAGGAACGCGCGGATGATCTGGTCAAACACGCCGGCCGCGGTGTCGATGCCGAAGCCAATGACCTCGTCAAGGTTGAAGTTTTCGTCCGCCGCATCGGAGATCATCCGAATTGCCGCCCACGGAATGCCGTTTTGAAGAGCCACCTGCGCGATGGCGGCGGTCTCCATGTCGAAGCACGCTCCAGCCGGGAAGTCTCTCAACAGACCGTCCCTGACCTCGCGCGAGGTCACTATCTGGTCCCCGGTGAGGATCACGCCGGAGCCGACGATCTGTCGATTCTCAACGACATTCTCAGTTGCCAGGCGCAGCTTGTCTGACAATGCACGGTCGGCGTCAAACACGGCAGTGCCGAGCGATGGAATCGTGCCTTTTGCATCGGTGAGAGGCCGGGCGTCTACATCGTGCTGCAGTGCACCGGAGGCAACGATCAATTGCCCACGTTGCGCATCGCTCTCTATCGCCCCGGCCAGTCCGAACGCGATCGCACAGCGTGGATGGAAGATGTCGCAGACGAACTGCGCTCCAAGAGCCGCCGCCACTTTGCCGACCCCGGTGACCACGAGAATCGCCGGTGTGCCTTCAACCACGCCTTTCCAGATCGAAAGGTGCGGAGACGGCATCGTTGACGGAGCGAGGTGCCGAACCAAAGCCCTCGCCTCAGCCTCGAGAGCGGCAAACAGCGCAACCGGGCGATCTGCTTTGTCCATTCCCACATAAGTAGACATGCGAGGAGGCCCAGCGCGCAGATCTCCGCCCCGTAACCGAGCCGTGCCATGATCACGGCGGGGGACAAGCAAAGAGATGACTGTCAAAGAGGGCTGGCGAGGGAGGTTTTTCGAGGACTTCGCGGTCGGCGACGCCTATGAGCACGCGCTCGGCCGGACGATCACGACGGCTGACAACATCTGGTTCACGCTCCTGACGCAGAACACCGCGCCGATTCACTTCGACCACCAGTACGCGGCGCAGACGGAGTTCGGAAAACCACTGGTCAACAGCTGCCTGACGCTCTCCCTTGTGACTGGCCAGAGCGTCAGCGACGTGACGCAGAACGTGATGGCCAACCTCGGGTGGGACGAGGTGCGCCTGCCTCACCCGGTGTTCGAGGGGGACACCGTACACTCGCGCTCGGAGGTGCTCGAGCTTCGCGAGTCGCGCTCGCGCCCCAACGTCGGCATCGTCACCGTTCGGACGACCGGCTTCAACCAGGAGGGGACAGAGGTGATCTCGTTCCGGCGCACCGCGATGGTCTACCGCCGCGGCCACGGGCCGTCCGCCTCCAGGCCATCCAAGCCGTAAGGAGAGGGATGGATTTCGAGCTCTCCGAGCAGCAGGCCGCCTTCCGCGACCTGATGCGCGATTTCGCCCGCAAGAGCATCAGCCCGGTGGCACGCGAGTGGGAGCTGGCCGGTCGCTACCCGGAAGAGATCGTCGACGAGATGAAGGCGATGGGCCTGTTCGGGATGCTGGTGCCAGAGGAGTACGGGGGCATCGCCATCGACGCGGTCTCGTACTCGGTCGTGTTCGAGGAGATCTCGAAAGCGTGGATGGGAGTGGCGGGGATCCTGGGCTCGCACTCGCTGGCCACGCTGATGCTGGGGAAGTACGGCACGGCCGAACAGCGCAAGCGGTGGCTGCCCGACCTCGCCACCGGCAAGCGGCGTTCAGGCATCGCACTCACCGAACCGCAAGCGGGCAGCGACCTGCAAGGCATCGCCACGGTGGCGAAGCGCGCGGGCGATCACTATGTCGTCAACGGCTCCAAGACCTGGATCACCAACGCGCGGCACGCCGACCCGTTGCCGGTGCTCGTGAAGACCGACCCCAACGCACAGCCGCGTCATCGAGGCATGACCGTGCTGATGATTGAGCAGGGAACGCCAGGCTTCACGGTCGGGAAGGACCTCGACAAGCTGGGCTACAAAGGACCGGAATCGTCAGAGGTCTTCTTGAGCGACTGCCGCGTGCCAGTCGAAAACGTGCTGGGCGGCGAGGAGGGACACGGCCTCCAGCAGGCGCTCTCGGCGCTGGAGTTCGGGCGAGTGAACATTGCCGGGCGCGCGGTGGGCGTGGCGCAAGCGAGCCTGGATCGTTCGCTCGCCTACGCGCGCGACCGCCACGCTTTCGGCCGTCCGATCGCCGAGTTCCAGGCTATCCAGCTGAAGCTGGCGGACATGGCGACCGAGGTGCAGGCCGCCCGGTTGCTGACCTGGTGGGCTGCCTCCGCGCTCGACTCCGGGCGGCGGGCCGACCTCGAGACAGGGATGGCGAAGCTCTACGCCTCCGAGGTCTGCATCAAGGCGTCGCTCGAGGCGATGCGCATCCACGGCGGATATGGCTACTCGACCGAGTACGAGATCGAGAGGTTTTACCGGGACGCTCCGCTGATGGCGATCGGCGAGGGGACCAACGACATCCTCAGGACCGTGATCGCCCGCCAGCTCGTGCGTGAAGACGTTCCCTAACCCAGCCGGCGGGGGAGTGACCAGGTCGCCGCGCAGCTGGCTCTTTGCCCCCGGACACAACGAGAAGCTGCTGGCTCAGGTGTTCGAGGCGGGTGCTGACGTTGTGCTGCTGGACCTCGAGGACGCGGTCCCGCCTGACATTAAAGATCGCGCGCGCGAGATGGTCGCCGGCGTGGCCGCCACCCGGCAGTGCTGGGTGCGGGTCAACCGGGCTCGGTCCGAGTTTTGCGAGCGCGACCTGGAGGCGCTCGCAGGCTCGGTGTTGGGATTCCGCATCCCCAAAGTGGATTCCGCAGACGACGTCGCGTGGGTGGCGGACCGCGCGCCGGGCGTGCCGCTCGACTGCACGATCGAATCGGCGCGGGGCGTGCTGGCGGCTTTTGACATCGCCTCCGCGCCCGCGTGCGCACTGCTGTCGTATGGGGGGCTGGACCTCGCGGCCGACCTGGGCATCCCGGGCGGTGAGCAGGAAACGCTTTACGCGCGCTCATACCTGATCATCGCCGCCCGCTCTGCAGGCAAGCCACAGCCAAGTGATGGTGTGCATCCGCTGCTCGACGATGACGATGGCCTGCGGAGGGAGGCCGAGGCAGCGAAGCGGCTTGGGTTCTTCGGCAAGTCGGCCATCCACCCACGCCAGGTGCCGATCATCCACCAGGTCTTCGCGTCTACACCGGAAGAGCTGGAATGGGCGAGGCAGGTGTTGTGGGCATTCGAGCAATCGGGGGGCGCCGCGACCAAGACCGCGTCCGGCGAGTTCGTGGACAGCCCGGTGGCCAAGCGAGCCCGGCAGATCCTGGGCCTGTAACGCGATGACCGCCCCGATCCTCGCCGGACTGCGCATCGTCGAGCTCTCGGCTTTCGTGGCGGCGCCGTTGGGTGGCGCAACCCTGGCGGCCCTCGGCGCAGACGTGATCCGTGTGGACCCTCCCGGTGGCGGAATCGACATCGATCGGTGGCCGCTGCACCGCGGCCGCAGCCTTTATTGGGCCGGCCTGAACCAGGGCAAGCGCTCGGTGACCATCGATACGCGCAGCGAGGCTGGACAGCGGCAGGTGGCCGGTCTCATCGCGGCGCCGGGAGAGGGTGGAGGCATCGTCCTCACGAATCTGCAGGTCAAGGGGTGGAACTCATACGATGAGCTTTCGAAGCTGCGGCGCGATCTGATCATGGTGGTCATCACGGGCGATCGCGATGGCGGGGCTGCGGTCGACTACACGGTCAATGCCGCCGTTGGTTTTCCGTGGCTGACAGGGCCGGAACGCCATGACGGTCCGGTCAATCACGTGCTGCCCGCATGGGACGGCATGACCGGACTACTCGCGGCACTCGCCATCCTCGCGGCCGAGCGTCATCGCCGGCAGCACGGCGACGGACAGCTTGTCGAGCTGAGCCTGTCGGATGTGGGGCTTGCGATTGCCGGCCACCTGGGCCTGATCGGCGAAGCGATTCTCGAGTCCGAGCCGCGCGGCCGGTTCGGGAACGACGTCTACGGCACGTTCGGCCGCGATTTCGGCACCCGCGACGGGCGCCGGGTGATGGTGCTGGCGTTGACTGCTAGGCAGTGGATCAGCCTCGGCGAAGCCACCGGGCTCACTCGTGAGTGCTCTGAGCTTGAGTCACGGGTAGGGGCTGATTTTCGAAATGAGGGCGATCGATGGAGCCATCGCAAGCCACTGTGCGACCTGTTGGAGGCGTGGGTCGCGCAGCACGACCTCGCCGATGTTCGCAAAGCCTTTGTTGAGCACGGCGTGCT
>CATPBO010000225.1 GCA_955652835.1 Candidatus Dormiibacterota bacterium | reverse complement strand
GTCGTCGTGGGTTTGATACGCGTAGGGAGCGAGCTGGCTTTGCAACAAGGGCTTGGTTGAACCTGGACCCAGGCCCCAGGGAGCACCCTGCTTGAAGAGGTCGATCGTCTCCTGGATCAGCCATACGCGTTCCTGTGCACTTTGCGAGCTCCGGCCGATCGAGTCGCGCAGCAGCGGCTGACCGCTATCCCTGGCCCACGCCTCTATGGGCAGGAACTGGGCCGCCGTGAGCGCAAAAATGCCGAGCACCCCGACTATGCAAAGGGTCGCTACAAGCGGCATCACCCCCCAATGGCGGCGCACGATCGACACCGTCACCACTGCCGCCCCGACTCCAAACGAGAGCAGCCCGCCGTTGGAACCAGTCAACGCCAGCGCTGCCAGGATGGCTGCGCACACCACCATCCGGAGTCCCCAACGGCGGGGCGTCTGGGTCGCCAAGACGAGCATGACGGCGACGAAGAAATAGTTGGCCGCGTAGTTGGGGTCGCCAAACGTGAGCGACGCGCGGACTCCGGTGCGCTGGGTCACGCCGGCCAGAGCGAGGTTGCCGGTGGCCACAGCACCGATCAGAACCACGGCCCAGATGAACGCGCTCCACGTCCACGCCCGCAGCAGCCACCTGAAGGCAGCCGGTGAGCGAGCCACGTTGACGATGACCGCGCACCATGCCAGGAGTACGAGGTCCTGAACGACCGCCAGCAAGCCGACCCCCGGAAGCGGCCCCGCCAAGGAAGCAACCGCGCCGCCAAGCATGATCAGCCCGACTGCGAGCGCGTAAGGGAGCCGCAGTTGCTCGCGTGTATAACTTGCCCAGAGCAGCGTCACGCCGATGCTGATCGCGATCGGGATGTCAACCGGCGACGAGTTGCCAGGCCCAGAAGGCTTCAGGGCAGGCAGCATCACCACGGCGGCTGCGACCGGTGCCAGGAGCACCCACGGCACTGTCGGCCACTTGGCTGCGATCGACGCCGGCGGCCAGCGCCTGTCGATTGATGGAGAGGCGATCATCTCTGCGCGACCTCAGTGTCTACGTCCAAGCTGCACTCGAGTGCAGTGGCCGGCGCCCTACGGTGCACCCGCAGTTGCATCGTCCCTCTCATTCGACGTGAATCTGCCGTCGTCGGTCTTTCGATCCGCCGGCGGTGGGAGTTCGGCCTGATCTTTGGCGCTTCATGCATTGGTGACGACGGGATTTCATTGCTCTCACGCGCCGATGGCGGGGGCGGCAGGACTTCCGCGCACGGCCCGCACGCGCAGCGCCTCTTACTGGCTGCAGCTTGCCCGTCGGCCTGCCGCTCCCTTCAGGAGTCGAATCCTGCGCTCGACGAGGGGCGCACGCCAATGGGCAGGGGCGGCACGAGTAGGACGCTCGTCCTAGCGATCTAGGGGGTTTGCCCGACGGCGGACAGCGCCGCGATCGCCCACACTGAACGGTCCGTGAACCATGTCCCGGATGGCCCGCGATTCATTGCAGCGCGAATCGATCGCTGATACACAGGCGGGCGGTTTGCGACGAACGGCGCGCTGGGCGGCCAAGCTGGTGCTGCTTTTCGTCCTCGCCACGACTGCGTGCGGGCCCGCGACACCGAGCCCAGGCGCCACCCAGTCCGTTATGCCGACCTGGCCGGCCTCACTCATTCGAGGCGTGTTTGGCCGCGACACGGCGTGCCAGCCACCCGGCTACAGCGATGACAACGGCTGCTACTTCGGAACCGGGGTATCAAACATCAAGGGAGCGGGCTTCAATACCGTCCAGGCCGAACCATATCCGGGCGCTCTTGCCGCACTGAGCAATTCGGGCCTAAAAGCCATCGTCTGGGTGGGAGGATGGAAGAAGGCAACCTGCGGTTGGGATCTCTCCGATTCCCAGTTGGCGGCCACGATCAACACGATCAAGGGCAGCCCGGCGATCTTGATGTACTACCTCGCCGACGAACCGCTCCTCTCCTCGTGCCCGAGTGCCCCGGCCGCCTTCGCTGCGCGAACGCTCCTCGTGCATCAACTCGATCCCGGCTCCCGCACTTTCACCGTGGTCCAGGACTGGGACAACGGCCCCGTCGACTACGCCGCCTGGAAAGGCGCAGTTGACGTCCTCGGTTTCGACCTCTATCCATGCAGCTTCCAGAATGGTCTCGACCTCGCCGCCAATCCCAAGACGCGCAAGCCTTGCGACTTCAGCAATGTGATCGACGGCAACCTCAAGCGAATCGAGGCGACGGGGATCACCGGTTACATCGGCCTGATGCAGGACTTCCAGGACTGCTTCTACGAGCTACCGACGAACAGAGATCTCCGCACCCAGATCACGCACTGGCAGAACCTAGCCACGCATCTGGCGGGTTATCTGATCTTTTCCTGGAACTTCACGGGCAACCCATGCGCCTACGGCAGCCTGGGACAGCAGTTGGACAACGTTCCCGGCAACGTCGCTGAGCTCAGCTATGAGAATGCGCACTTCTTTCAAAGCACCCCATCGGGTTGAGATCGCGGTGCTGCTCTTGCGCGCGCCGGTGTGCCGGTCGCCAGCTCCAGCGCCTCCGCCATCTCGGGCGGTTCCCCAAACCGGCGCTTGCCCAATCCGGCCGCCACGATTACAAACAGCGTTCGAAGCACGACCGTGAGGTCGTATCCGAAGCTTGCCCGCCGGACATATACAACGTCCAGAGCCAGCTTGACGGGCAGAACCCGCTCGATGTACGCGGCTTCCGCGTCTGGACCCGCAAGCTGGACCTCACCATGGGTGAAGTTGTAGAGGCTGCCGGGGCTCGCCAGGCCGGGACGCACCTCTAGCGTCGACTGATGCTCAGCGCGATACCAGGCGGCCACCATACCAGGGTCCTCTGGCCGCGGACCCACAAGCGCCATCTCGCCCCGCAGAACGTTCAGCAGCTGGGGCAGCTCGTCAATCTTTGATCGGCGCAACAACCTTCCCAAGGGATACACGCGCGGATCTCGATTACCCGTGATGGCGCTTCCCGCCTCACCAGTGATGGCAAGCATCGTCCGGAACTTGAACATGGAAAACGGCCTGCCGTGCAGTCCGACTCGAGGCGCGCGGAAGATCACCGGGCCCGCACTGCTCATCCGGATGGCAATGGCGACCAGCAGCATGAGCGGACTGAGCACGATGAGCGCCGCCGTCGCGGCGCCGATGTCAAAGAGCCGCCTGCCCATTCCCACGCCGGACCACCCGCCTCACCGTCATGAACACCTCAGCTGCCTCCAGGCAAGCCTGGGCGCCCCAGTGGTGCGCCCGGTACCGCAGCGCCTTCAACGACCGTGGATGGGGGTACTCGCGAAGCTCGCTCTCGTAGCACGCCATTGCTTCCACCTTCGCGTCGAGCGTGTCGCTGATGTCGACCCACGTGTCCGGCACGAACGTGCGGGGGTAAGCCCACTCAGTGCTGCTCGCGGTGTCGAAGGCGTAGATGAGCTCGATGAATTCCTCCGTCGGCCGGGTCGCCACGAGCAGGGCTTGAAAGACCAGGTGGTGGTCCCGGTTCACGTCGCCCCCGTACTGGGCGTACACAATCTGCGGGCGCACCTCGCGAACGATCGGTTCAATGCTGCCGATCACGTCTGTCAGATTGATCGTGTCCAGGCGCTGGTCCGGGAAGCCAAGCAGGCGGACGTCCACCACGCCGAGACGGCGCGCCGCGGCCTGGATGTGTGAACGTTGGCCGACTCCATTCGGACCGTAGCGCAGGGATTCACCCTCGCAGACAATGACCGATGTCACGCAATCTCCCGCCTGCACGTGGCGAGCGACCGTCCCTCCACAACCGAGCAATTCGTCGTCCGGATGGGCGGCGATGACGAGGACCCGTTTCGAATCAGGCGTCATCTCGCCACCTCCATCCTGTCCAACGCTGGTCGCTGAGTTGCCGGCCCTTCAACAGTCGCCCGTCCTCTCCCTCTAGCTCCAGCAAGGTGATCGCGCCTTGGCCGCACCAGACAGCCTGGCCGCAAGCCTCCTCGATCGGGCTCACGACCGGCCCGATGACCTCTCCGGCCGGTCCGTCGGCAGCGGCCCGATAGGGCAGAAGCGCACAGGCCCAGATCGTCCAACGCTGCCCCTGCAGCGAGCTGAACGCGCCTGGGTATGGCCACGTCAATCCCCGCACGAAGTCGTAAACGCACTCACTCGGAGCTGACCAATCCAGCTGGCCGTCCGCCGGGCGACGCCTGGGCAGGAGGGGTTCACCTGACGCCAGCTGCGGAATCCCCGGCCGCTCCCCATCGAGCAGCTTGGGCAGGAGACTCAAGATCATGGCGCGATTCGACTCGGCGACTTGCCTGTAGATGGATTGGCAGGTGTCATAGGGAGTGATTGGGATCCGGGCGCTGTCGATGACGTCGCCCCCGTCGACCGCGTCACCAAGCCATTGCAGGGTGTTGCCCGTCTCCTGCTCTCCTCGGATGAGGGCCCAGTTGACCGGCGCTCTCCCGCGGTTGTGCGGAAGCATTGAGGCATGGGCGCCGACAAGGCCGAGCGGGATTAGCTGTCGCGCGGAGGGTCCCACGATCTGTGTCCAGCCGATGACGAATGCAAGGTCGAGCGAGAGTTCGGCCAGGGTTGTGAGCCCGGGTTCGGCGTTTACGTCGTCGACCTCGAAAACCGGTATCCCGAACTCCCGGCCAATCGTCGTGTAGTCCGCGGCACCGCTGCGCCGTGCCGCGGCGGCAGCGCTGAGAGTCACGATACCCACGATCGGGAAGCCCTGCTCGAGCACAGCGCGGAGCGCTGGGACCCCTTCCATGTGGAACCCAATCCAGCCGATCCTCATGCAGGAGCCATTTCTGTGAAACCAGGGTCAACTGGCCGGTCCGCATGGAGTTTGAAACCCGTCGCGATCATCTCGGTGCAGCTTGGATGCTCATGGCAAGCGCGAGAGCCGCTGTGGCAAGAAGGCCCGCGCTCCAGCACGCAGCTGTGGCCAAGCGGCGGATCGCGGCCCGTCGCCGGCGGCCGCGGATCTGGCGAAGCCGGCGATCCAGGGAGGCGCTGACCTCGTCTTGCGCTCCAATGGGCCTTCGAATGAGCGGCGGCAGTTCCATTAGTTCAGCCCAGCAAACGGTCGCAGGCGGGCCACAGGCCGAACCAGGTTGTGGCCGACCAGGATCCGCAATCCCTCGTTGACCCCGTTGTCGTCCAGGTGGGGGACGACTGAGACCGTGGTGTCCTGGTATCCGAACCTGAGGGTAGTGTGTCCTTGAGGGTCGCGGGCCGAGAGTCCCCTCTTGGCGAAGTCCGTGATGATGCTGCCGGTGCCGTGCGACGCCGAGAACAGGGATTGTCCGGCGCCTTCAGCGGCCACACATAGATAGGACGAGGTTCGGTTGGTGCCAGGCAGCAGCAGCGGCATCCCCGTTTCGGCGAAGACCGGGTGTCCACCCATCTTCGATGCCGGGAACGCGCGAGCGCTGTTGTGGCGGTGCACGACCGCCGGCGCGCCGCCGATCTCCTCGTCATAGATCGTGTTGTGAGGGGAATCGACGATCAGCTTCATGCTCGCGCCGAACGATTG
>CATPBO010000224.1 GCA_955652835.1 Candidatus Dormiibacterota bacterium | reverse complement strand
GATCAGTTGCAGCAGCGTTCCGTAGTCACATTGGCCCATTGAGTTCAGTGTCGGAGCCCCAACCCCGTTTCAAAGCGCCGCCTCATTGGTGAAGGCGCGAGCTGAGGTCTACGTCGCCGAGTTCCACGCGCTCGCGGCGATCCACCACGCCGAGAGTACTGCCTGGCACGAGCACGCCTGCACCTACACCGCGACGTGACGGCGCAGGACAACGTTAAGGTTCTCTAGGCCACCGCCTCGACTACATCCCGCTCGGCCTCTCCGAGCCCCACGCGCTGCTGAATACGGCGCAGGGGTCGCGGCGCCCACCAGTTGAAGTCACCGACGATCCGCATTACAGCTGGCACGATGATCGCCCGCACGAGTGTTGCGTCCAACGCCACCGCGATCGCCAGGCCGATGCCAATCGACTTGATGAGCACGACTTCGGCCAGGCCGAAGGCCAGAAACACCGCGACCATGATCGCCGCGGCGCCGGTGATGAGACGGCCGCTGCGCTCGAGCCCCTCTGCGATCGCATGCGTGTTGTCGCCGGTGCGCTTGTACTCCTCGTGGATGCGGCTGACGAGCAGAACCTCGTAATCCATCGACATCCCGAAGACGATCGCGAACAGGATCACGGGGACGCTCGGGTCGATCGACTGCGGTGTGAATCCGAGCTGGCCGCCGAGGTGGCCGTCCTGGAAGATCCAGACCAGGGCCCCGAAAGACGCCGAGATCGACAGCAGGTTCAGCACGACTGCTTTGAGCGGCAGGATCAGCGATCCGGTGAGTAGGAACAGCACCACGTACGTGACCAGGATCACGAACCCGACTGCGATGGGGGTCCGCTCGATGATGAAGTTGATGATGTCGACGTCCAAAGCCGTCTGCCCGGTCACCAGCACCTGGCCGTCGCCGAGCGACTCGGCCCGGATCGTTCTGAGAATCGTGCGTGCGGCGTCGCTCGAGCCCGGCTGGTTACTGACGGCGGTCATGAGCACGATGCTCTTCCCGACCGACTGGCCCAGGCCCTGTTGGATGCTCGGCGGCAGCTGCGACCGATCGCTGGAAAGCAGCTTCTGATAGTCGGCACGTCCGAGTGACGGGTCCGCCGTGTAGATGCTGTCCACACGCAGGATCCCTGGAATCGCCGCGATGCGGCGCGTCAGGTCGTACTGGTCGCCGATCCGCTGCAGAGTGAGTGGGTTGCCATTCGGATAGCTGACGACCACGTCGAAGTTCGTCTGGTCCTGGCCGGGAAAGCTCTTGATCAGGATGTCGTAGCCCTGCCTCGATTCGAGCCTGGGCGGCAGCTGATCGATGCCGGCGTTGGCCAGGCGCAGGTGCAGGAAAGGCGTTCCGGCCAGCAGGAGGAAACCAAGCGCCGGCACCAGCACCACCACGGGCCGCCGCATCACCCAGCTCGCCATGCGATGCCACATTCCCCGGCCGGACACCGGGCGGCGGCCGACGATCGGAAGCGCAAGCCGGTTGACTCGGGGCCCGAGCACGCACAAGAGCGCAGGCAGGAAAGTGAGTCCGTACAACACCGCCGTTCCAACGACGATCGCGCCGGCAGCGCCGAGCGACGCCAGGAACGTCCCCTGGTAGAAGAGCATCCCCGACAGGCCCGCGGCCACCGCCAGGCCAGAGAAGGTGATCGCCCGCCCGGCCGTGGCCATCGTTTTAGCGATTGCGTCTTCGCGGCTCGAGCCTGATGCCAGCTCATCGCGGAAGCGGTTGACCACGAAGAGCGAGTAGTCGATGGCGACCGCCAACCCGATCAGAGTGACGATGTTGAGAGCGTACTGGGAGACGTCGGTGACCCGGTTGAGAAGGAAAGTGCCCGCGAGGCCGCCTACGATCGTGAGGATGCCCACGCCAAGGGGCAGACCGGCCGCGACCACGCTGCCGAAGATGAGGAGTAGCAGGATCAGGGTGACCGGGAGCGAGACGGTTTCCGCACGCTGCAGGTCGCTCTCCAACGTGGTACTGAAGGCATTGTTGACCGGGACATCGCCGGTGCCCATCACCGTCAGCCCGCTGGCACGCACCTTCGCGCGGAGCGCCGAATAGTCGGAGGCGGCCTGCGGGCTGGTGGACTTGAGACCGACACGCACGAGCGCCGAGTGCCCGTCCTTCGACGTATACGCTAGTGCGATAGCCGGACTTTTGGCGTTGTACGGCGTCTGAATGTCGGCCACGCGAGGGTCGCTCCGAATCGGAGCCAGCGCGGACTCGACCTCGGACTGGAACGAAGGGTCGGTGACCGACCGGTTGGGGCTGCCGAAAATCAGAAGGAATGACGCCTGGCTCGGCTTTCCTGAGCTCAGCTGGTTGTTGATCAGGTTCGACGCCCGCGCAGCCTCGAGGTCGCTCGCGAGTGAGTTTCCGTTTCCGAGCTTGCCACCGGTTACCAGCCCGACTACGGAACCGCTCAGTAGAACGACCGACACGGCGAGGGTCGCCCATCGCCACCGGTAGACAAAGCGGCCCCAGGCTGCAAACATCACTGTTCTCCTTTCTCTGGCGCCCGTCGGCGCGTTGGGCATGAGTGCTCATGAAGAGGTTTCCGTTGACGAGGACTCCCCAAATACCAACCTGAGTTACTGCTCACGGCGACAGGGGTGACGTACCCAGCCCCGAGGCCGCCGTCGACGAGTTAGGTGGCGCCTCGGCGCCGACCGCCGCCGCCGCCCGAAGGGCCCGCAGTTGCATCAACTTGATGCCGCCGACGGTCTTGCCCATCTCGAGCGCCGCCTCTTGGAGCGAGTAGCCGCGAAGGAAGCGCAGCTCGAGCACGCGGCGGTAGTTCGACGGGAGGGCGTTCAGCGTGCGCTCCACCCACTGCGAGGCCTCGGATGGAGCAAGCAGCTCCCGGCCCCAGCCCTCGACCCAGACGTCGTCGGCGAGCTTGGCCTCGGGGACGCGACCGCGACCGGTCCAAAACGACGCCAGCACCGTATGGGCCGTGGTGTACAGGTAGCCACGCACGGCGGGGGCCGGCCACCCGTCCCGCAGTCGCGGCAGCGCCTTGATGGCAACCTGCTGGGTGAGGTCTTCAGCGTCGGCCCGATTGCCGACGCGGGAGTACATGAAGGAGTACACATGGTCGAACTCGCGCAGGGCGACGTCAACCGCCGCCTCGTACTTGGTCTCGGCCAAAGCCTCGGGCCCGGCTTGGACCCGGTTTCGTAGCTCGGTATTACTCTCTGGAGCGAGATACATGGAAGTGAGAATCTTTCCCACGAGAAGTCTATTCCTTATAATTGGAATGTGGTGCAGGACTGGACCGACGCACTCCTGGACCAGTGGGCCGCAGTCCGGCCGCGCCAGGAGATGGAGCCGTACCAAGTGACGGCTCGGATCTCCCGGATCGGACTGCACATCGCGCGGCACCAGGAGGAGGCCTTCGGCCGTTATGGGCTCAACCGCGGCGAGGTCGGCGTCCTCGGCGCGCTTCGATTCGCCGGGCCCAAGCAGCAGCTCTCACCCACTCGGCTATTCAAGGGCCTGATGCTCTCGTCCGCGGGTATCACCAGCCGACTCGACCGCCTCGAGCGGCGCGGCTACGTCAAGCGCACACGCGACCCGGACGACCGCCGGGGAGTGCTGGTTGAGCTTACGGGGGCCGGCCGCGAGGTTCTGAACCAGGCCGTCACCGCCAACACCGGCCGGGAGAAGGAGCTGCTGGCCAACCTGACCAAACAGGAGCAGAAGGCCCTGGCCGGCCTGCTCAAGAAGCTGCTGGCCGGTCTCGAGCCGTAATAGCGGCGGAACCTGGGTTTTGTAGAGACCGGGCACGGCCGGGGACATGACCAGCTGTTTTTGAAAAGACCAGCTGTTTCGGGGCATATTGCCTCCCGCTTGGCGCCCGGTTAACCCCTGCTTTCGGGTTCCTCGAAGGCGCCGCGCATGACACTTTTGGGGCGGTTCTGAATTCAGATCAGCCCGCCACCCGCCTCCCAAAAGGGTTCCGTTACCCTACCTATCGACGTCGGGTTAGCTCAATTGGCAGAGCAGCTGTTTTGTAAACAGGTGGTCTGCCTCTGAGATCGAAATCGGCCGGCGTC
>CATPBO010000223.1 GCA_955652835.1 Candidatus Dormiibacterota bacterium | reverse complement strand
GCTACGCCTGAGCAGCTCGAAGGCGCCGGGTGGCACGCCGAGCACGCCAAGGGCTGGTTGCAGCGGCTGCGCGGCTTCGAGGTGAGCGCCTTCGAGAGCGCTGCGCGAAAGAGCTACAGCCACTCTCACGTGATGGCGCGGGCGAGCAGCTCGCAGAAGGACCTCGAGGAACTGCTCATGCGGCTTTCCGACATGGTCGGCCGCCGCCTGCGCGCTGCAAGACGCAGCGGTCGCGTTGTTTCCATCGGCGTCGTGTACCGGCCGGTGGCCGGACACTTCTCCAAGCAGGTGACACTGCCGCGCCCGATCTCCACCGGAGAGGAGATCTACCGCGCCGCCCTTGACCTGCTTGCCGCTCGCGAGCCGCGCCGTGAGGTCGGCACTCTCGGCGTCGGGCTCTCCGGCCTCACCAACGCCGGCACCGGTCAGCTTGGTCTCTTCTCGGGCGAGACCCGCCCGCGCAACGAGCGCCTGGAGACCGCGATGGATGCCATCCGCGATCGGTTCGGTGAGGACGCGGTCCAGCGCGCTCGACTGCTCGGACGGGCCCAGGTGGTCCGGGACCGCATCGCCTTTGGCAACACGGGCCACCCAGACGAGGATTGAGCGCTGGTGGTCGCCCCCAGATGGGTGAGCTCTGCGCTCACCGCCCACAGGCGCCGGGCGATGCTTTCGTCATATGAGCTCTTCGTGGATTGCATTGGCGCGCCTTTGTTGTTGAAGAACTTCCCGCTGACCCCTTCGACCTCGGGCGATGACGCGAGAAACACGCTTGGCTTCGCACCATCGACAGCCTTGCCACGCATGAACGAGAAGATGCTGTAAGGAAATGGAACCTTGAGGTTGGTCTTGACAAAGCCAGGCTCGACTGCGTTCGCCGTCACGCCGCTACCCGCAATCCGGCGCGCCAGCTCATATGTGAACACGATGTTGGCGAGCTTGGACTGGTTGTACACGCGAATCTCGTTGAAGCTTCGCACGCCCTGGAGGTCGTCGAAGTCGAGCTTGGCCATCGCCTGGGCACCGGATGAGACGGTCACGACCCGTGCGGGCGCGCTTCTCGTGAGCACCGGCAGCAGGAGATTGGTCAGCAGGAAAGGGCCAAGGTGGTTGGTGGCAAAAACGGTTTCCAGTCCATCGACTGTCTCCACCCGACTCGGCAGCGAAGCCCCCGCATTGTTGACGAGCACGTGCAGCCGGTCATGGTGCGCTTCGAATTCGTGCACCAGCCGGCGGATCGACTGCTGCGACGACAGGTCGGCGATGAGCAGCTCGACGTGCGGATTGCCGGTTCTCTGCTGGACGTCCGCTCGGGCTGCTTCGCCCCGACCTGGGTCCCGGCTCACCATCACCAGGGTGGCTCCCATGCTGGCCAGCCCAAGCGAGATCTCCTTTCCCATACCTGAGTTCCCGCCGGTAACCATCGCGACCCTGCCTCTCAGCTCATCACTCGTGTCGGTCCGATTCACCATGTCTGGTTCTCCTCGTCGCGGGAAACGGCTGCGTGGCCATTGTGCGGGTGATTTACCACTAATGTCAATTACCACGATGGTGAAGAATATGCTTTCCCGCGATGGCCAGGCCAGTCAAGGCAGTGAGGCCGGACTCAGACCACCTGCGTCTGGAGGGCGAGGTGGTCGGCCTGTGGTTCGAGATGCAGGCCCGCCTCGAGGCCCATTTCACCGAGCTGGCCGCGCAGTACGGGCTGTCGGCCGTTCAAGCGAAAGTCCTGCTGCTGCTGCAGCCGGACGGAGCGATGACCATGCGCACGCTTGCCGGCCAGCTCAATTACGACGCCTCGAACCTGACCGGCGTTGTCGATCGCCTCGAGGAGATGGGCGCGGTTCGCCGCCAGCCTCATCCACATGACCGGCGCGCCAAAGGCGTCCTGCTTACCGACTCGGGTCAGCGCATGCGAAAGGCGTTCTGGGAGCGACTGACCAACAGGTCGGGCCCGTTGGGCAAGCTCAACAGCCGCGAACTCTCCAACCTGCGCACCCTTTTGGGCTCCGCCTTGCGTGCCGACTAGGCTTTGTCCAACATCGCCCCCAGCCGGGTGACGGTGTTCCAGTTGCGGTTGGTGACGGCGACCTTCAGGTGCTTTTCGACAAAGGCACCAACGTTGGGTGCGGCAAGGATCCCGTCCGGGCACCACTGGTAGACCACGCGCTCGCCAAGATGGATCCGCTCAGGTCCGAGCGTTCTCGGGTCGAACGCAGCGAGGAGAGTCTGATCGGGCGCCTTCGACAGGAACAGAGCGAGCATTCGTGAGCCGTCTAGCGCCTCCGTATCGAACGGGTTGCCACCGATCACCGTCCTGAGCTCGGCGCCCGTTCGGACGAGGCAGTGGATCGTGAGGTCGAGTGCGTCCTTAAAACCCTTCTCGATCTCGCCCTCAAGGCGAGCTGGGTTCGCGCTACGGCTCGTAAGTATTGCGTTGCCGCTCTGCAGATGAGTCCTGACTTCGGTGTAGCCGAGACCGGTCAATAGATCACGGACGTCGGCCATGGAGACCCTCTTGTTCCGCCCGACATTGATGCCGCGTACCAGCGCGACATATTTCGCTCCATGACCTGCCGTCACGGCGCAAGCATGCGACGGATGGACGTGTGGCTGCGGTTACCCTTGGCCGTGTGGCGGAGCAGCACCACGCACAGACGCAAGTCGCCGCATCGGGTCACGGACCGACTCGTCGTCATCGCGAGGCGTCGCGCCTCGAGGGCTTTAGCGATGCGGTCTTCGGCTTCGCCATCACCCTACTGGTTGTTTCGCTGGCCGTGCCAACAAGTTTCGACGACCTGCTCAAGAGCCTGGCGGGAATCCCTGCTTTTGCCGTCACTTTTGGCTTAATGGCCTACATCTGGTATGCCCAGTACACCTACTTCCGGCGGTACGACCTGGAGGACGCTTGGGTGGTCGTCCTGAACCTGGTGCTTCTCTTTGTAGTGCTGGTCTATGTCTATCCATTGAAGTTCCTGTACCTGGCCGTGTTCAACGCCAATCAGATTCAGCTGCGAGCAGATCAGGCGCCGCTGTTGTTCGTCGTCTACGGCATCGGCTTCGCGGCAGTGTTCACGTTGCTCAGCCTCCTCCACATACACGCGTACCGTTCGCATGCTCAGCTTGGCTTGAGTAACCTCGAGATCTACGAAGTCAGAGCATCGATCCTGCTTTACGCCTCGATTGCTGCAATCGGAGTCCTGTCAGCGATCATCGCGTTGGTGCTCCCCGGACAGTCGAGCCTGTCGGGATTTAGCTACTTTCTGATCGCTGTGCCATCGGTTGTGGCCGGCGCGCTCGTCGGGAGGCGACGCCGCTTGATGGCACGCCGGCGATCGGACTGAGGCTTCAGCGAGCGCTCGCTATGACTCCACCGGCGGCAAGCAGAAGGAGCAGCGACCCTCCTATGAGCACTGGACCAATCACAGCCAGGACTTGCTTGAGAATGCTGACGCGGCGGCGCCGGCGCAACAGCCCGATCCGTTGATCAAGGCTGAGGGATTGAGTGGCCACGGCTGAACTCTGGACTTGGAGGGAGAACATTCTCAGCAACAGCTACCACTCGGCCTTCCGCCGCATCTCCGGCGTTCTTGCGTCGGGGTCGTAGATCGTGCGATAGAAGGGTTCCGCCCAAAGCCTGGTCGTCGATGAGGGCTGGATCCGGGGATGGGGCCTCACGCGGCCCGGCGGCCGCACACCACGCCTACCGTCAAGATGCCAGCGTTCCAGCGCCTGCGCGGCGTCGCGGAAGGTCCCTACCGCTTCAGCAGGATCGAGCAGGCCTCGATCGTCTCCGTCTGCGCGACCCAGGTGCTCGCGCCACAGCTGCAGGCGTAGATCGCGTGCGAATTTGCGCGCACCATCGCCAAGCCCAGCCGGATCGATGGGTTCCCGAGTATCGCGCTCGTCGTCAAGCACTGCGCACGCGATCTCAGAGTCGTGGCTCCAGGACCTCCGGTTGAAGTTGTCCGATCCGACCGAGGCCCAGACATCGTCGATGACGCTGATCTTCGCGTGTACATAGACCGGAACGCCGGCGAGATTCTCGATGTCGTAAATCGCGACACGATCGCCCGCCGCGTCCTTCAGGACGCTCACCGCCTGCTCCCTCCCCACCTGGTTCGGCCGGAGGGTAAGCGTTCTGTCCTGGTCGAAGTATCTCGGAAGGAGCACGAGGAGGTGCAGTGACGGGGACGCCACGAGGGCGTCTGCAAACACGTTGGCCACCTCGGTTGACCAGACAAACTGGTCTTCGATATAAATGAGCCGGCGTGCCCTTTGGATGGCTTTCCGGAATCCGCGCGCGACGCTGCGCTCGCCGTGGGGAGCGAAAGGATAGCCGCCATGGCGGCGCGCGTAGGTACGCAGCACCTGGACGGCGTGCGTTCCACACGGCAGGGGATCCGCCGGCATCGGCGGCAAGGTGCTCGCCTTCCTGTGTGTGTGGCGGAGAAGGTCATGCATGATCCCAACTGGATCACGGCTGAGCGGGCTTCGGTCATCCCAACGTTCGCGGAAGCAGAATTCCAGGTCCCCGACGGCCGGACCTTGGACCGCGACCTGGGCATCGTGCCAGGGAGGTCTGTCTCCATACAGCGGCGCCATCGCCTGACGCTGCCTGTCGCCGTGATGGTCGGCGTCGTCGCGCCGGCTATGGCACAGGTCGATGCCGCCCGCAAAGGCCACGTCGCGATCGCCGCCGGCTGTATGGCGGATGACGACCAGCTTCTGGTGGTGGGAGCCGCCCAGCCGGACGCGCTGATCGAGCAGGACCTCGCCCCCGGCGGCATTGGATTCCTCTCCGAGGTTGCGATTCTCCTCGGCGCTGAAGCCCAGCTTGTCCAGGTGAGACCGCCACAACAAACCCTTGACCTGCACACCGCGACGCGCGGCGGCGGCGAGGACGGCGCCTACCGCAGAATCGGGATCGTCGCTCAGAAGCTGGTCGGGGTCGCCCCGCCAGTCCGTGAAGTAGAGCTGGTCGCCGGGCCCCAGTTCGCGGATGGCGGCCAGCAGCCGGCCGAAGTAGACGGCTCCGTGGACCAGCGTTTCGACCCTGTTTCCGGTGCTCCAGGCCAGTCCGTCCGGACGCCGCCGGTCAAGCCCGCTTGCATCATTGCCGCGATCAGAGCTGGTGAGAAACCAGCTCTCGAGCACCTCGCTTGACGTCTTTTCCAGTGGCATCGCACGAAGATACATCCCGGCGAGGCTCGATCTCGCCCGCGGGGGGTGTTACTGCGATTGTTACCGTTCCAGGTCCATTCTCAAATACCGAATGTCTGACAGGAAGAGTGGGACGAAACGTGAGTCGATTCGCGAAACCTTGAGCGCTCGGCCGCGCCGAGGCCTTGTCGACCTGGGTGCCATCGATCCGTCGGAGACCAACGGCGTGAAGCGGGACCAGGCTGATGAGCTGACTCTGGCTGACGAGGAGCACATCATGGCGCTCCAGGAGAGCCTCCACGCGGAGGGCAAGCGTTCAGTCCTGATCGTGCTCCAGGGGATGGACACGAGCGGCAAGGACGGGACGATCAGGTACGCGCTCCGGGGCCTCAACCCTCAGGGTGTCCGCATCGTCTCGTTCAAGGCACCGACCTTTAGCGAGCGCCGCCACCACTTCTTGTGGCGGATCAAGCGCCAGCTGCCCAGGCCCGGTGAGATTGCCATCTTCAACCG
>CATPBO010000222.1 GCA_955652835.1 Candidatus Dormiibacterota bacterium | reverse complement strand
TCGAAAGCATGGTGCGCACCTGCGTGGTGATCGAGTCCGGATTGTGAAGAACATCGCCGGCGGTGAAGCGGAGCAGCCGGATTCCCGCAGCAAGCAGTCGATTCTGGCGGCGGTTATCCTCGGCAAGGCTGGTGCGATGGATGCCTCCGTCGTACTCGAGTCCGAGGCGGTGATCCGGGTAGTAGAGATCTGGCCGCCCGAGAAACCGACCGCGGCTGTCATGCAGCGACACCTGTGCCCGGGGGCGGGGCAGCCCGCCGAGTACGAGCACCATTCGCAATCGCGATTCCATCGGCGACTCCGCAGCCGGCTCGGCAAGACGGGCGACCAACCGCAGATTGGCCACTCCGACGCATTGGGCGCGGGACAAGCACAAAGAGTTCAGGTCAGCGAGATGGGTGAGCCCTGCGTGCAGCGCCATGTCGGCGATCACGACAGCTTCCATCACGCTCAACCGGATGCAGAGGTCGCTGAGCGTGCGAAGGATTGAAGTCGCTCGCATCCCGCGAAGATTCACGACCTCACCCGCTGCGATCGCAGCACGTCGGACAACGAGTCCAGATCGTGCCGATACACCGGTGCCCTTGGGAATCGTCACCTCGATCGGTTCGCATGGGACGACATCAAGGCCGTGGAGCCACGCAGCTGTCAGACCCGAAAAGACCGCCGTCGGCGGGAGACGGGTGCGGGCCGCTTCGAGCATGAGCTCAGGAGTGTCGGGTAGGCCGGCCCATGCGTACACGCTGGGCCCGAGCCGGCGCCAGTTCGAGCCCTCGAGATGCCATCGATCGATTCCTGCCCTGAGTGCGTCACCGAGCGTGAATGGGCCCGCTGTTAGCTCCGCAGGCAAGCGTGCGCTCCGTCCCATCACCCCAGGTTGGAAGATGCTGGTTACCAGAACAACGTCGCTTGTAAAGACCCTAACTTTGCCGCGCGTGCCGGCGCCGTCGGTATTACGGCTGGCGGCAAACCCGCGGGAGCCGGCACTCGCCGGCCGGAGGCCTTACCAGCCGTCATCCGCCCAGGTAAGCCCGGCGGACGGCGGGGTTGTGCAGGAGGTCGTCCCCGGTGCCGCTCAGGCGGATCTGTCCGGTCTCCAGCACGTAAGCGCGGTCGGCGATCTCGAGGGCACGCAGCGCGTTCTGCTCGACGAGCAGGATCGTGGTGCCATCGCGGTGGATCTCCTCGATCGCGGCGAACACCTCATCCACCATTAGAGGGGCGAGGCCCAGCGATGGCTCATCCAGCAGCAAGAGTCTCGGCTGCGCGAGGAGCCCCCTGGCGATCGCGAGCATCTGCTGCTCTCCACCGGAAAGGGTTCCCGCTCGCAGCGCGCGACGTTCACTGAGAATCGGAAAACGCTTCATCACCGCTTCGATCCGTGCTTGTGTCCCGGCGCGTCCGCGACGGCTCCACGTTGCGAGCTCCAGGTTCTCGAGCACCGTCTGACGCGCCAGAATTTCCCGCCCTTCAGGCACCTGGACCAGGCCGTGCCTGACGATGGCCGACGGGTTTGCCACGGTCAGGTCAAGGCCATCGAAGATGGCTGTCCCCGCGTCGGGCCGGATGAGACCGGAGAGGGTGTTGAGGATCGTCGACTTGCCCGCGCCATTGGCGCCGATGAGCGCCACCACTTCGCCTGCCGCAACCCGCAGCGAGGCGCCCCGGACCGCTGTGATCGCGCCGTAGCTCACGGTGAGGTCTTGAATGTCCAGGATCGCTTTCTTCGGTTCGGCAGCCGGGCGGTTGCCGGCTGCCTCAATCGCCGCCTCACCTTCGCCAACCGCGCTCGCACCCGGTGCGCTGGCCACCTTTTTCTCGCCGCCCGTGCCGAGGTACGCCTTGATCACGCCTGCGTCTGTCGAAACCTCGTCCGGCGTGCCTTCAGCGATCTTGCGTCCAAAGTCCAGGACGGCCACTCGTTTGCAGACGCGCATGACAAGGCGCATGTCGTGATCGATGAGAAGGATCGTCAGGCCATCCTCGTTGAGGCGTTCGATCAGCTGACGGATGCCGTCCTTTTCAGATGGATTCATTCCCGCCGCGGGCTCATCCAGGATCAAGAGGCGTGGTCGCAGCGCGAGCGCGCGGGCGATCTCGAGGCGGCGCTGGTCGCCGTAAGGGAGGGTGCCCGCCGCGCGGCCGCCGATGTCGTTGGCGGCGAGCCCTACCGTGTCCATGAGCGCGCGAGCGTCATCCATGCGGCTCCGTTGGTCGCGGCGAAACACGGGCAAGGTTGCGAGCTGAGCGAGCGTGTCGTCGCGACGCCGCGTGTGCATGCCGATGAGCACGTTGTCGAGCGCGGTCAGGTCTTTGAACAGCCGGATGTTCTGAAAGGTGCGCGAGATGCCGAGCGCGGCGATTCGATGGGCGGGCAATCCCGTGAGCTCATCCGACTGCAGCCAGGCGTGACCGGATTGGAAGGGAACATAGCCGGTGATGACGTTGACCAACGTCGTCTTGCCGGCGCCGTTGGGCCCGATCAGGCCATGGATGGATCCCTGCTCCACCTCCAGCGACACTCCATCGACGGCGTGCACTCCGCCGAAGTGGCGCTGGACGTTATCCAGGCGAAGGAGCACTGACTCTAGCCCGACGCGGCCACCATGCGGGCCTGACGATGGCCAATCCGCCGCGACCGACGATGCCTTGTGGCCTGAAGACGATCACCGCGATCAGGAAGACGCCCGTGACGATGTTGATGTAGTCATGGGCCTGCTGGAAGACCCAGGGCAGAGTGGTCACCACCAGCGCACCGACCACAGGTCCGAGGAAGTGGCCGCTGCCACCCAGCACTGCGAAGGTGAGTATCTGAACGGCGCGCGTGACGCCGTACTGCTGGTCGCCAGGGTCGACGAAGAAATTGAGGTGTGCTTCGAGCCCGCCCGCAAATCCGGCCAGGATCGCGCTCAGGACGAACGCGATCATCTTGTAGCGCGCCACGTCGATGCCCTGGCTGAGAGCGGCGAGCTCGTCCTGGCGGATGGCCGCCCACGCCGCGCCAAGCCTCCCTTTCGTGAGGCGCCACATGATGAACAGGACCACCGCCAGCGAGACGAGCACCATGTTGATGCCGCCCAGCGGGTCGGCCGTCGGATTCTTCAGGCCGAGGCCCTCGCCGGTGATGGGCAGGTTGAGGATCACGCCCAGCCGGAGCGCTTCGATGAAACCGATCGTGGCGATGGCCAGGAAGACGCCTCGAAGGCGCAGCACTGGTAGCCCGACCAGCACCCCGACGACGCCGGCCAGCACCACACCCGCAGCCAGGTTGAGCGCGAGGGGCGTGTGCCAGTGAAGGTCCATCAGCACCGACGTGTACGCACCGATGGCCATGAATCCAGGGGCGGCAAGGGAGAGCTGGCCCGAGTACAGGACGATGAACATCGAGGAGGCGATGATGCTGTTGATCCCGATCTGCGCAATCAGGAGAGTGTGCGAATTCCAGAAGGCGACGGGATCGGTGAAGAGCTGAATGAAAAAGTCCATAGACTCAGATCCGTTCTCGCAATTGCGCGCCAAACAATCCTTGCGGGCGCAGGACCAGCATCAAGAAAAGCGCGGCGAAGGCAACGCCCCCGCGCGCGTTGCTGCCCAGCACGACGAGGGCGAGCACTTCGATCAGGCCGAGCAGGTAGCCGCCTATCACCGCGCCTGGGATGCTGCCCATACCGCCCAGGACGATGACCGCTAGCCCGCGCACCTCCACGTTGTCGCGGCCTATGTACGGGCTGATGTCACTGAGCGCGACCCCGAAGAGGATGCCCGCCAGGCCTCCGAGCGCCGACGAGATGACTAGCGTGAGCGAGATCATCCGGTCGACGTCGAGGCCCATGAGTCGTGCGGCACGCGGGTTCTCGGCGACCGCTCGCAGACCGCGTCCGACCTGTGTGTACCGGATGACGTATCCGAGGACGAGCATCAGGGCGATCGAGATCGGGATGATCGCGACCTTGCTCGCTTCGAGCGTCAGGTCTCCGACGTGCCAGGTCGGGTTGGGGATCGTGCCGGCGGGGAAGGCCACCGAGTTGGGCCCATCGACCCACAGCCACGCGAACAGCGACCCGGTCTGACCCTGCTCGATCGCGGCGACGATGATCAGCGCCAGGCCGACGGTCGAGATGAGGGCCGCGATCGGAGGTGCTCGCCGCCTCCTCAGCGGCCGAAGGCACACATGTTCGATGACAAGGCCCATCACGGCACACGCCGCGATGCCGACGATGCACGCGACCCAGAACGGCAGGCCGTGGTTGACCACCATGGAGTACGTGATCGCGGCGCCGAACATGAAGACCGCGCTGTGGGCGAGGTTCAGGATGTCGAGCACGCCGAAAACCAGCGTGTAACCGACCGCGAACAGCGCGTAGATGGACCCGATGAAGATCGCGTTGAGAAGCTGTTGGTCCACTTACAGAGAGCTGGGGGGAGAATCCCCCCAGCTGTCAGCCCTAGCCGATCTTGTGGACGAGAGTGAAGCCGCCCGCTCCATCCATCGCGATCACCCACACCGTCTGCTTGACGTCGTGATTCGCGGTGAACTGGAAGGGCCCAAGCGGCGTCTGGATGTTCACCGTTTCCATCGCGGCGCGCAGCTTGTCTCGGTCACCCGGGAGATCCGAGAACGTCAGGTTCGCTCGCTTGGCGGCGTCGGCGAGGATCTTGATCGCAGCGTAACCCTGGGCGGCGAACTGGTCAGGGTCCTTGCTGTACTCGGCCTTGTAGGCACTGACGAACTCGGCGTTGGATGTAAACGTGTTGCCGAGGTACCAGGCGCTCGCGCTGCGCGCGCCCTTGCCCGCGCCCGCGGCCTGAGCCGAGACGGTCGCCGTGTTGAACCCATTCCCGCCGAGGAACTGGCCCTGCCAGCCTTGCTTGCGGGCCTCGGTCATGATCTTGGCCGGGATGCCGCCAAGCGACGTGATGAAGATCACGTCGGGCTTCAGCTGCACGGCCTGCGTGACGTAGGGCGAAAGATCTGCCTCGGCCTTGTTGAACTTGATGGTCTTTAGCAGGTTGATGTTGTTCTGGCCGACCGTGTCCTGCACGATCTTGCCGCCGTCGCTCGAGAACTTGTCGTCCTGGGCAACCAGCAGCACGCCGGTCGCCGGGTGGGAATCCGTGGCGTAGGACTTGATGTTGTCCGGGATCGCCGTCTCCTCGCCGAGGCTGTCGCGGAACACGTACTTGCAGGGCGCGGTCGCTGGGAAGTTGCAGTCAGGGACGATGTGGATGCCGGTCGTACTGACTGCGAGAATCGGTGTCTTGAGACTCTCCGCAAGCGGGTGAACGGCAACCGCCGAGTTCGACAGCGTCGGGCCAAGTAGGGCTAGGTCCTGCTCCGATTGGATCAGCGTTTGAGCGACCTGGGCCGACTGCGCCTTGTCGGAGGCGTCGTCGTTCTTGGTCAGCGCGATCTGCGCACCGTTGACCCCGCCCGAGCCGTTGATCTGCTTGACGGCCAGGGCCGCGCCGTTCCAGCTCTGCGGTCCGTAGACG
>CATPBO010000221.1 GCA_955652835.1 Candidatus Dormiibacterota bacterium | reverse complement strand
AAGCTCATGCAGATGGCTGGCGTCGATTTCGCGATCCTCGGACCACGCGAGGCGTGCACGGGTGACCCCGCCCGCCGCATGGGTGACGAATACACATTCCAGCGGTTGGCCGGCCAGAACGGCGCGACTCTCAACGAGACTGGCGTCAAGCGGGTCGTGACGACCTGCCCGCATTGCTTCAACACCATCGGGAGTGAGTACTCGGATTTCGGCGGCAGCTACAAGGTCTTGCACCACACGGAATTCCTGGCCGAGCTGGTGAGGGAGGGCAAGCTGGCTCCGCTCCCCAGCGAACAAACGATCACATATCACGACTCCTGCTACCTCGCCCGCCACAACGATGTGCGCTCGCAGCCGCGTGAGCTTGTGGCTGCCGTAGGCAAAGCGGTGGAGATGCCGCGCCACGGTGAGCGGACGTTCTGCTGCGGAGCGGGGGGCGCGCGGATGTGGATGGAAGAGAAGCGGGGGCGGCCGATCAACCACGAGCGCGTGCGCGAGGCGGCGGCGACAGGTGCGGAGACGCTTGCGGTCGCGTGCCCGTTCTGCACGGTGATGCTCGATGATGGCGTGCGCGAGACCGGCGCCAAGCTGAAGGTCATCGACCTGGCCACACTGCTGGCGGAGGCGGTGGAGAAGCGCCGGAGGATGGCGACCTAAACGCTAGATTTGGCGCCCGTGCCGGCTTCCGCGGGTGTCCCAACCCGCCCAGGTCGGCGAGTGCCGGCTCCGGCGGGTATTACCGGGGATGGCTTCAGCCTAGGCCGTCTCTGCTCTCTAGACGCTGCGCGGGCTGGCGATGCGGAACAGGACCCGGTGGCAGACGGATCGGCAGTGGCCAGGCCCCCGGCCACTTCCGCCAGGCGGACATTTCCGCGTTCCAGGCGACCAACGACATCGTCCAGGTCGCGCTGCGTTGGCAGCTCGATCGTGTAGCGGCGAAGTCCGGCCGATCCAGCCGGTGCGGGCGGCGCGCCTTGACCGGCCCACGTGTTCAAACCCACGTGATGGTGATAGCCACCGGCGGACACGAAGCCGACGCCGGGCACGTGGCCCATGACGTCGAAGCCGACCAGGTCGTGGTAGAAGCGCAGGGCATCCTCGACGTCGGCCACGTGCAAATGGATGTGCCCCATCTTCGTGCCGGCGGGCATCGGCTCGAATAATCGGTTGTCTTGCCGGTCATCCTCGCGAAGGTGGCTGAACATCTCCTCGAGGTCGATCGGGTCACGCCCCGACCGCGGGCGACCCTCTTTGTCCTGGGCAAAGAAGGTGCCGTTCGCGAATCCCATGGTTCCGTCCTCGGGCGATTCGACGTAGATCTCGATGCCATTGCCGTCGGGGTCCCAGAGGTAGTTCGCCTTGGTCATGACATGATCGGTGGGGAACTGCTCCCACCGCAAGCGGCCCAGGCGGTCGATCACGCGCGCGAGCTCACGTCTGTCGGGTACCAGGATGGCGAGGTGGTAGAGGCCCGACGTTCTCGGCACGACCGGCCGCTCGGCCTCGGGGTGCAGCACCACCAGCTCTCGCCCGGCAGCGCCGAGCCGGATTTCCGACCCCTCCGAAGCAATCGGGGTCAGGCCGACGTAGTCACGGTAGAACCGGAGCGCACGCACGCCGTCTGTGACGGCAAGCTCGACGGCGCCCACCCCGGTTTTCGCCGCGATCGACTGGGTCTTCATCGCTTGATTGTTACCCGGCCGCGGCACGAAGTATTCAAAAGGGCCTAGCTGAGGCCGACTATGTTCCCGTTCTCGTCGATGTCGATGCTCGCGGCGATCGGAGTCGTCGGGAGGCCCGGCATCGTGCGCATCTCTCCGCAGATGGGATAGATGAAGCCCGCTCCCACCGATGCGCGCACCTCGCGCACCGGAAGGACCCAGCCGGTGGGCGCCCCCTTGAGCTTTGGATCGGACGAGATCGAAAGGTGTGTCTTGGCGATGCAGACCGGCAGCCGGCCAAAACCGTTGGCCTCAAATGCATCCAGCTGCCTGACCGCGACCGCGTCGTACTCGACTCCACGGGCGCCATAGATACGCATCGCCACGGCTTCGATCTTTTCGCGCAGAGTCGCCGCGTCGGGATACAGAAACTGGAAAGTGCTCGGCTCTTCGGCGGCTGCGGCCACCACCTCGGCCAGCTCAGTGGCGCCTTTTCCGCCGTCGACGAAGTTGTTGCAAACGGCCGACCGGACACCCATGTGCTCGGCCAGCTCCCGAATCGCCCTGTGCTCGCTAGGGTGGTCGCCGGGAAACGCATTGATGGCGACGACGGGGGTCACGCCGTGGATCTGGATGTTCTCAACCTGCTTGCGGAGGTTGGCGGCGCCGGCGAGCACATCCTCTGGGCTCTCCTGCAGGAGCTCAGGCGGGAGCGGCCTTCCAGCGACAACTCGGTACTTGCCGGAGTGAACCTTCAGCGCACGCACCGTGGCCACGATCACAGCCGCATCCGGAACGAGGCCGGAGGTCCTGCATTTGATGTTGAAGAACCGCTCCGCGCCCATGTCGGCGCCGAACCCCGCCTCAGTGACCAGGAAGTCGCCACCGTGGATACCGATGAGGTCGGCAAGGACCGACGATGCTCCGTTGGCGATGTTCCCGAAGGGCCCCGCATGGACGAGCACCGGCGTGTTCTCCAGCGTCTGCAGCAGGTTGGGCTTGATGGCGTCGAGCATGATGACGGTCATGGCGCCTCCGGCATGGAGGAAGTCGGCCGTGATGGGCTTTCCATCCCGCGCCAGGCCGATCACCATGCGGCCGAGACGCCGCCTCATGTCCTGAAGCGAGGTCGAGAGCGCCAGCACCGCCATGACTTCAGAGGCCGCGGTGATGTCGAACCCCGTCTGTCGCGTCACGCCATCTTCAGGAGCGCCAAGGCCGACGACGACGGTGCGCAGCACCCTGTCGCTGACGTCGAGCACACGGCGCCACGTGATGCTGTGAAGGTCGATCGGAAAGTCGCGCAGGCTGTGGTGGATGTAGTTGTCGATCATCGCGGCCAGCAGGTTGTGGGCCGCTGTCACCGCATGGAAGTCTCCGGTCAGGTGCAGGTTGAGCCGCTCCATGGGCACCACCTGGCTGTGGCCGCCGCCCGCCGCGCCGCCCTTGATCCCGAACGTGGGTCCCATCGACGGCTGGCGGATCGCGACAGTCGCGCGCTTGCCGATACGTCCGAGGGCGTCGCCAAGACCCACTGTTATGGTCGTTTTGCCTTCACCCAGCGGGGTGGGTGTGATCGCCGACACGACGACGTACTTGGCCTTGGGCCGGTCGTGCAGCGCTTCGATCGCCTCCAGCTTGATCTTTGCGACGTCGTGCCCATAGGGCTCGAGCAGGTGCGGGTCGATGCCCATTCGGGCGGCAATCTCGGGCATCGGAAGCAGGCGCGCTTTGCGCGCGATCTCGAGGTCGGTCGGGAACGTGACGGCCATGGCCCCTCCTCTTAATTCGCGCGCGCCAGCATGTCCTGGCGCCATCGCTCTGTCGGCTCGATCTCGTTGAAAGTGAAGACGTGCAGGCCGGCGACGTTGCGCTCGGGTGCCGCGATGTCGGGCAGGAGCGCGTTGACGAAACGCTCAGGGTTGTAGCCCCCCGGCTGCAGCATGCGCAGGAACCAGTTGGAGTGCCCGCGCAGGAACCGCGCCGAATCGATGATCCCGATTCGAGTCGAGATGCGCAGCAGCTTGGCCGGGTCGGCGATTCCCGCCATGCCGATGTGTATCGGCAGCTCGACTTTGCGGCGGCGGACGCGGCCCAACCACTTCTTCAGCAGGCGGGGATCGAAGCACAGGTTGCTCACGATGTAGGTCGCGATCCGCCGCTTGTCCCACATCGCTTGGATCGTCATATCGTCGTCGATGAAGCTGTGGCTTTCGGGATAACCGGAGACGCCGACGTCACCCAGGTTGTGGCCCTCTCGCATCATCGCCTCGAGCAGGGACACCGAATCGGGAAACTCGCCCGCCGGCTCGCGCGCGTCGCCGGCGATGACGAAAACGTCATGAACCCCTATCTCGTTGATCGCCGCGAGCATCTCGCGCAAATGCGAGGCGTCGCGGATCAGCCGGGCCGAGAGGTGCGGGACGACGGTGTAGCCCTGGCGCGAGAGCCGCTCGGCGAGAGTGATCGTCGCGTCCATGCCGCGCCGGGGTGAGGCGGTGATAGTGATCGTGACTTCGTGCGGGACGTGCGTCGCGACGAGCCCCTCGACGTCCTCCGTCGGCAGGACCTCGTAGCGGGGAGCGCGGAGGAAGTCGACCAGCGCCGCCCTGCCCACGCTCCTGCCCACACCCTCACTCCGAACCAGCGATCTCAGCACACGACCACTTGCTCTGTCGCACTATATGCGACTGTCGCGCTGCGCGCAACGACTGACCTGGCCCCGGCATGAGGCCGTTTGGCGCCCACGGTGCGCATCGCGCGCTCACCAAGAGGGTGTTTGGCGCCGGACGTGCGGAAATGGCGATCGGGGGCATTGGAGCTCAGAACGGCTTGCGCAGAAGGAGGATCGTGTTGCGGTCCTCGGGAGCCCCGGGACGCCAGGAGTCGAAGCCGTTGAAGGGGACATTCCCCGCCAGCTCCCTATGCAGCCCCGCGAGGTCCGGTAGGTCACCGGCGCCTCGCCGGATCGTTCCTTCGTGGTCGACCATGGTGCACGCGATCGCGATCAGACCGTCACTCGCGTCGTAAAGCTCGACGAGCCGTGCCTGGCAAGGCCAGTCAACGATGGAGCTGGTCGTCACCTCCCAGAAACCGTGAGCGCCTTGAGGGTCGGCGCGCGGGGAGATGCGGTTGGCGTGGATGTGTCCGTTGAGCCACAGCACCACGTTCTTGAATCGCAGCAGCAGCTCGAGCAGAGCGTCAGACAACCGCTCAGCGCGCGGGTTGGCGAGCATGTCGAAACCGTGATGCGAAAGCACCACCACGAGGCGATCGTCGTGCTGAGTCCGAACGGTGGATCCATCGCGCGACCGAAACGACGAGTGCACCTCCTCCAACCTTCGCTCGAGCCAGTGGAGCTGGGGTGGGTCGATGCATCCTTCGGCGCCGCCCGCCGTACAGACCGTGTCGAGCGTGATGAATCGAACGGTCCGCGTGTCGTGCACGTAGTACGCAGTGCCGGCACTGCGGTTCTCGGCGGTGAAGCCATGCCCACCGGATTGAAGGTGCGCCTCGACGAACTCCATCCGCGAGATTGGGCGTCGGGTCGGATCTGGCGTCACATCCAGAAAGGGGCCGGTCATGAAGTACTCCGGCTCCCGGACGAAAGTCTCGATGGCCGTGTCGCGGTTGAGACCTGAAGGCGGCCCCAGGGGCTTGCGAGAGCCGGCCATCGCTTTAGCAAGCGCGGGCGTGACGATACCGACGCCCTGGCAGACCTCCTCGTGGTTTCCGTAACAGCCCAGCCACGGAAGTCGGAATCCGGTGGCGGTAAACGCCTGGATGCTTCGCTCGAGCATGCCTGGCTCGCGCGGGAAGCCGAGGTCGCGACTGAACATGTCCCCATCGTCCGGTCCGTCCGGCTTCCAGGCGACGTCGTCCGGCCACCCTATCGCCTGAACACCCTCATATCCAGGCCTACCCGAATCTGGATGGACGACACCCCCCTCGAACAGCGCCACGAAATTGTCGAACTCGTTCCGCTGCGTATTGTCGATCGAGTCGCCCGTCATCGCGACCAGGCTCAGCGGCCCACCGGTCAGGGGAGCCGCCTCGATCCCGCTCAGCGTCCGCACCATCGCCTCGATCGCGTGCACGTTGAGCGCTTCTTGCGGACGCTGCATGGTGAGCAGCTCTCGAAAGCGAGGGTCGTCCCATTCCCGGTTGACGAACTCGAAGCGCGCAGGCGATTGAACGTCGGTCACGTGGAGGTCGGTGATGTGGCCGATCGCTGTGATGGCGCGCTGCGGCGCCACAGCAGTCTGATTGGAATCGCCGACGAGGTCTCGCCTTACGACATGCGCCTCGCCCACGAACTCCGTCACCTCGCGATAAGCCGCGCGCGATCCCTGGCGAAGCACCGAGCCCGCGCCAAGCCGGCGCTGCGTGGTGAGCGCAACGCGCGGACTTGCTTTCAATGCTCGACCGCGGCTGTCTCTTCCCTCGCGATGAGGACCGGGTCCGTTCTTAGGGTAAGCCGCACGCGTGTGCCCGCCGGGCTTGCGGCCGCGGCCGATGTCGGCATCTGGGCAAGCACCGTAATGTCGCCCAGGTCCACTGTGACGCGGCTCGTGGCGCCCAGGAAGGCAACGGCGATGACCGTGCCCACAAGCGGCCCCGCGGCCAGGTCGCCATCGCTGGCGATGGACACGGCCTCGGGCCGCACGAGTGCGATGGCGGGACCGTCGGCGGCGTCGGCCTGCACGAGAGGCAGCTCCGTTCCTCTCACCTCAACCACGCCTCGCTTGACTGTGCCCGGCAAGCGGTTGGTCAGGCCGACGAACTCGGCGACAAATGGGGTCGCCGGTCGCGTGTAGACCAGTGTCGGCGGCCCGAGCTGCTCGATGTGCCCTGCGTTCATCACACCGACGCGGTCCGCGATGGCAAGCGCCTCTTCCTGGTCGTGGGTCACGAAGAGGGTCGTGATCCCGACCTCGAGCTGGACGCGCCGGATCTCGTCCCGTAGGCGCGAGCGCACCTTTGCATCCAGGGCGGACAGCGGTTCGTCGAGCAGCAGCACCTTGGGCCGGATCGCGAGCGCCCGCGCCAGGGCCACGCGCTGCTGCTGGCCTCCGGAGAGCTGGACCGCGTATCGGTCCGCGAATCCGGCCAGGCCGACGAGGTCGAGCATCTCGATTGCACGCTTCTTGCGGTCGGCAGGTCCGACCTTGCGCATCTGCAGCCCGAAGGCCACGTTCTCCCAGGCAACCATATGCGGGAACAACGAGTAGGACTGGAACACCATCCCGACATCCCGCTTGTTCGCGGGCAGGCCTGTGACGTCCTGCCCACCAATGACCACGCGGCCGCCGTCTGCCTCTTCGAGACCGGCCAGCAGGCGCAAAGCTGTCGTCTTGCCGCATCCGGACGGTCCCAGCAGGGCGACGAGCTCGCCCGCCGCGAGGGTCAGAGACAGATCGTTCAGGGCAGTCACCGCGCCGTATCGCCGCTGGAGGTTTTCGAGGCGTATCTCGACGCCCGCACGCGGTGTGGTTTCGACGCTGGCAGTCATCGAGTGCCTCCCGAAAAATCGCGGGCGAACGTCTGCACGAGCCGCTCTCGCGTTCGCTGGCGTCCACCCCGTTGCCCCCCCACGAAGGAGAGTGCCACGAGCAGAACGAACGCGAACAGCAGGGACGCGACCGCGACTGCGATCGAGACGCCTGCGTTGGTGCGAGCGACCGAGACGATCTCCACCTGGAGGTTGGGATACAGAAGGTTGTTGGCGATTGTGTACTCCCCGAGCACCAGGGCCACCGACAGCAAACCGGCATTCAGCAAGGCCGACGAAATGTTTGGCACGATCACGCGCCACATCACTGTGAACCAGCCCGCTCCCAGGCTGCGTGCGGCCTCCGACAGTGTCTTGACATCAATCGCCGCGAGGCCGGCGTCGAGCGCGCGGTAGGCGTAGGGCAGCACCAGGATGGCGTAGGCGAGTGACAGCGTGAGGATGTTGTCGCTCAGGTTGATGCCCATCCACTGATACATCGGCGAGAAGCCGACCACGAGGACGATGGCGGGAATGGTCAGCGGAAGCAGAGAAATGCTCTCGATTGCTCTGCGAAGCCTCGGCAAGCGCAACCGCACCCACACCATCGTTGGAACGAGCACCACGAGAATGCCGATAGACGTGATCACCGCGAGCTCGAGCGAGGCCACGATGCCCGCGACAAGATCGGGATATGTGGCTATCGCCTTCCACGCGTCGAGCGTGCGCGGGGAGTTTTCTCCGACACCACGCGTGGAGAACTCGAACATTGCCCAGATCGGCCCGAGGAAGAATGCGCCCAGAAGGACGAGGGTCACGATGCGAAAGGCCCGGAGCTTGGCTCTTCGCGACCGGCTCACTGCAGCCACCTCGCGGTGCGCCGCTGGAGCACCGCGTACAGCACGCTGACGATGGCGACGATCACGATCAGCACCACGGCCTGGGCCTTCGCGAATCCAGGCTCGTGGAGGCCGACCTCGCTTGTGATGGCGTTGCTGATCTGCAGCGGCAGGATCGGCCCGCCCTGATTGATCAACGCGGCCGCAGTTGCGTAGGCGGACAGGGAGTTGGCGAACAGCAGCAGCGTCGAACCGAGAAAGGCTGGCGCGAGCAGCGGGCCGGCGACATAGCGCCAGTAGGTCCATGTACCGCCCCCGAGACTCTCGGTCGCCTCGCGCCACTGTGGCTTGATGCCGTCGACGGCGGGCAGGAAGATGAGAACCATGAGCGGGATCTGGAAGTACAGGTACACCAGCTCCAGGCCGCGCAGGTCATAGAGCCAGACGCCGCTTGCGTAGTAGTCGAGATGGTGCTGGGAAAAGTAAACGTAGACGGCGCTTGCGGGACCGATTGCTGCGATGAAGGCGAACGCAAGGATCACGCCCCCGAACTGGGCAAGCACGCCGCATGCAGACGTGACCATGCGACGAAAGGTGCCGCGCGGGTTGCCGGTGGCAATCGCGTACGTCAGGATTGCTCCAAGCACCGCGCCCCCGACTGCCGTGACCGCGGACAGGATGACGCTGTTGATGACGGCGCTGACGATGTAGGGCCGCGAGAGGTTCGCGAAGTTGACGAGGGTTGGCCCGCCTTCGCTTGCAAAGGCACCCGCGACGATGATCGCGGTCGGCAGAAAGAGGAAGAGCGCGACGTAGCCGAGGAACGGGACCGCCCCGATCCAGTCAAGCGAGAGGCGCCGGCCGCCCATCATCGGGCGGCCGACGCCGGTTACAGCCGGATTGCCGGCAGCTGTCAAGAAATGGCGGCTGCCCAGTGGGCGGCCAGGTACGTCTTCGCAGCGGTGGCCTGGTCAGGGGTGAGGCGGATCGGCGTGCCGTTAGCGGGCGGCAGCGCAGCGGCGGCTGCCGCGTCGATCTTGCCAGACGTCGTCATGGCGGCCATGCGGACTGGTCGAGCGAGACCCTTGAGCCAGAGGTTCTGGCCCGCGTCTGAGTACAGGTATTCCTCCCACAGCCGCGCCGCGGCCGGGTGAGGCGCCGTCTTGCTGACGGCCTGCGCGTAGAAGTCGAGGAGGATCGCGTTCGACGGGACGAACACCTTCCATGTCGGGACGTCGGTGCCGTGGGCCGCCGACAGGTAGTCCCAGTCAAGGACCACTGGCGTGGTGCCGTTCTTGACTGTCGCCGTCGTCGCCTGCACGGGCACGAAGTTGCCCTTCAGCTTCAGCTGGTGGAAGAAATCGACACCCTTGCTGATGTCGTCTACGGTGCCGCCGTTGGCCAGTGAGGCCATCATCACCCCGTTGAGCGCGGCGTTCGCCTTGGTCGGGTCGCCGTTGAGCGCGACCTTACCCTTGAAGCCGGAACCGAGCAGGTCTGCCACGGACGTGACGGCCGGTACCTTGCTCGAGTCGTAGCCGATCGACATGTAGCCGCCATAGTCCTGGAACCAGAGCCCGGTCGGTTCCTTCTGGGCGGCGAGGATGTCGTTCCACGTCGCGACCTTGTACGGGGCGAAGAGGGTGACGTTCGCGAGCGCCACCGACATGCCGATGTCGAGCACGTCAGGGGCGCGGCTGCTGGCGCCAAGCTGCTGGACGGCGTTGACCTCGTCCTGGCTGCTGCCGGTTGGGTTGTCGGATGTGATCTTGATGCTGGGGTACTTCGCCGCGAAGCCGTCCAGGACGGCGCCATAGTTCGCCCAGTCGCGAGGTAGGGCGATAACGTTGAGCTTGCCTTCCGCATTCGCGGCAGCAACCAGGCCGTCCAGACCTCCACAGTCGGCAATCGATGTCGCTGTCTTGGCGCTGGAGCACGATGCAGTCCCGCCCCCGGTCGAGCTACCGCACGCAGCTACTAAAACAAACGCCACCACGGCTAGGCCGAGCTGGCGCGTCAGAGAACCCAACTTCATGTTCCTTCCCCTTTTACAGATGGACCGGGCGCCACTCAGGCGACCAATATGCAGGGGAAATATTGCTCCCGACTTGCAGATGTTGCAAGGATGGAGAGCGCTGCTCCAGTTGATTTCGGTTAGCCGCCCGTTAACGCGCTCCTGCTACCGCGGTATCCCAGCCGGCGTGAGAGGTCCCCGGCGGCGTCCAGGGTGAGTCGCAGCAGGTCCGGGCGACCGTCAGCGCGCAGCCGGTGCGACGGGCCCGAGACGTCCAGGGCCGCCACCACCTCGCCACCCGCCGCGAAGACCGGCGCAGCGATGGCGTCGAGCCCGACCTCGAGCTCCTCATAGGTGCGTGCGAAGCCGTCCTTCAACGCGCTCTCCAGCTGGGCTTGGAGCTCGCCCTGGCTGGTGATCGTGTGCGGAGTCGACCTCTCGAGAGGCCGGCTGAGCAGTCGCTCGCGCACTGCAGCCGGCGCGAAGGCAAGGATCACCTTCCCGCTGGCGGTGCAGTGGACCGGAGTGCGCCGGCCGAGCCAGTTGACGCTCACCACCGAGGTCGAAGCGGTCGCCTCCTCGATCGGCACGATCTCGTCGCCCACCAGTACGTCCAGCGTCACCGTCTCGCCCAGCGCGCCGGCCAGGGCCTCGCACACCGGCCGAGCAACCGAGCGGAGGTCGGACTCCCCCGTCACGACGCTCGCGAGCTGCGGGAGTCGCTGTCCCAGACGGTATTTGGCGCTCTTCGGATCGCGTTCGACGAGGGCGTGGCGTTCCAGGGTCCCGAGCAGTCGAAGCGCTGTCGACCGGTGCACGGAGAGCTCTCGCGCGATCTCGGCCCCCGTGCGCCAGCCGCCCTGCGCCAGCGCGTCCAGGATGGTGATCGCCCGCTCGACCGAGCGGACTCCTGGATCCCGGGTCGGATCGTTGCTCACAGCGCAACATTACTCTTGCGAGGCTACCTACAGCGGGGTAAACTGTTGGACTCTGAGCATCTGTTGAGCGATGCGCAACAAGTTCCGTCTCCCGTCGGAGAGAGGGCTGTGAGGGGCTTAATAGCAGGATGAGCCGAGAAGAAGAGATCCGCGCCGGGCTGTTCGACCACACTCTGAATGGGCACGCGCCAGAGGTGAAAGCTCTGACCGAAGAGGGGCTGAAGCTCGGGATGGACCCCATGGACATCCTCTTCAAGGCCCTCATTCCCTCCCTGGAAGAGGTGGGCCGCCGCTTCGAGAAAGGCGACTTCTTCGTCCCGGAGATGCTCATTGCCGCCCGCGCGATGCAGGGCGCACTTGTGATCCTGCGGCCGTTGATCGCCGAGACCGGCGCCCAACCGGTGGGCCGCTATGTCATCGGCACCGTCAAAGGCGACATCCACGACATTGGCAAGAACCTGTGCGTGATCATGCTCGAGGGCGCGGGGTTCGAGGTCTACGACCTCGGCGTGAATACACCGCCTGAGAAGTTCGTGGCGGCAGTCGAGGAGCACAAGCCAGACGTCGTGGGCTTTTCCGCCTTCCTCACGACCACCATGCCGATGTTCAAGGTCAACATCGAGGCTCTGACCAAGGCGGGCCTGCGCGACAAGGTGCACATCGCAGTGGGCGGCGCACCCGTGACGGCGGAGTACGCCAAGCATGTT
>CATPBO010000220.1 GCA_955652835.1 Candidatus Dormiibacterota bacterium | reverse complement strand
GAGTGCAGATGGCACAGCTGCGACGTACATATCGCGCGGCTCAGATGATTCAGCCTCTTTTCTTCATGTCGTCGGCTCGGGTCAGGATCGCGTCGTCGATTCGATTGCGAACCTGCCGTGGACTCAGGGTTGTCCGTACACCAATTGCGGGGAGCAATTCGACACACGCCTCCTCTTCTCTCCGAACAGCCACTACATATCGCTTGTCCAGAACCTGGGCGGGCCGTCGCTCCGCGTATGGACCTCAGATGGCAAGGTGGTCGCGAGTCTTGACACTGACGCGGCCACCATGTCGGTTTGGTCAGGCAGTGGTTTGTTTTTCAGAGATGCCAGCGGAGTGGAGGTGTGGCGGGGTGGAACCCAGTCGTTGCTGATTCCCGGCTTGGCGTGGATCCGCCCGATGGCGTCGCCTGCCGGCGGCCAGATTGTGTATGCAACCCGAGATGGCTCTGGCGTCGCACATGTCGGTGTCCTCGACACGACCACCGCCAATAGCGCTGGCACGACCACTGGCAAGTCGCGTGAGATCGCGAAGTCGCGCATTGAGCCTGTATTTCTGAACTCGCACCTGATCTGGTACCGAGAGGAGCGGCCCTGTGTGCCGGCGGATCCGCCGCCGTGTGGCGGCAGCGTGACGACGATCGAGACTGGCACGACTTACATATACGACCTGCAGGACAACACGGAGACGGAATCCAGGATCACAGCCGTGTTCGACGTCTGGCCGCACCCCGCCTGACCGGCAGGCGACAAATTGTAGGTAACCAGCAGGAATTCGCTCCCTCGCCCGTTGGACTTTCTAACCACGCGAACGGAGGTAACAAATGTCACATCTACGTCCTGCAAAGATCTTCGTAACCCTCTTTCGGCTGATCGGCGGGTCTCTGGTCGAGCCGGCTGAAACGTACGGGTCATCGTGCTCCTGCCCGAGCTGTCAGCAAGCCTGGCGGCGTAGCCAATCGACTGCCCGTGTCAGTTCCCGGCCCACCACTGGCCTGGGCTGGCGCCGGCTCGGTCCGGGCTAGCCCAGTTCCGTTCCGCACGTTTGGCGCCACACGTGCGGCTCTAGCGGTGGAATTGCGAGCGTTTGGCGCCAGGCGTGCGCTTGGTCTGCGCTACTCCGGGTTAGACCATCCCGAGTTCCCAGCGCGCTTCTTCAGACATGCGCTCTGGAGACCACACGGGCTCGTAGACGATGTCGACGCCGGCGTCTTTGATGCCGGGCAGCGTGAGCAGGTGATCGCGGACATCTGACATCACCTCGGCCGCCATCGGGCAGCCAAGCGCGGTGAGGGTCATCTTGATGTCCACGCGTTCGGGTTTGATCGCGATGTCGTAGATCAAGCCCAGGTCGACGATGTTGACCGGTATCTCAGGGTCGAAGCACTCGCGGAGGACCTCGATCACGTCCTCAGGCTTGACCGTCGCATCCGGCGCGACCTCAGTCGTGGGTGCAAATGCGCTCATGGTGTCTCCAGGGGCAGGCCGGCCTCTTTCCACGCCTTGGTCCCGCCGCGGAAGTTGACCACGTCCTTGACACCAAGCGCCACGGCCATCTCTGAAGCCACGGACGACCGCTCACCCATCGCGCACACGAAAATCGTGCGGTCGCGGAACTTCTGCGCGGTGGGGTTGGCGAGCAGCGTGTTGAGGACGACGTGCCGCGCTCCGGGCACGTGGCCTTTGTTCCATTCCCAGTCTTCACGGACGTCGACGATGTCGTATCCCTCGTCGATCAACTTCTTTACGTCATCGAGCTTCAAGTCGCGAAACGTCGTCTCCTGGTTTTGCATCTCCATTCCTACTCCTCATCCTCGTCGTTACCGGCCAACCCGTAAGCACCCACCTTCAGCACCTTCAATGACAGAAGCGCGCACTTGATGCGCGCGGGGGAGATGTCGATCCCGAGCTCTCCGAGCACATCCGCCTTGCCTATCTTCTTGGCGTCTTCCAACCGAAGGCCTTTCAAGCGCTCGGTCAGGAGCGAGGCCGAAGCCTGCGAGATGGCACATCCGCGGCCGTGGAAGCGGATGTCCTCGATCACTCCGTCCTTGACGCGAAAATCCATCCCGATCACGTCGCCGCAGAGCGGGTTGTCCTCTTCGTGGCTGATGTCGGGGTTCTCAAGACGCCCGAAGTTTCGCGGGTTCTTGTAGTGGTCGAGGATGTACTCGCGATAAAACTGGTCGTCGGCTGCAGTACTGCTCATGCGAAAATCCTCTGGGCCTCTTTGATGGAACCGACCAGGCGGTCGACTTCATCCTTTTGCGTGTACACATAGAACGAGGCGCGGGCGGTGGCCGCGACCCCGAGCCGCGTCATGAGCGGCATTGCGCAATGGTGGCCGGCGCGCAGGCAGACCTGGTCGCGGTCGGCGATGGTTGCCAGGTCGTGCGGGTGGATTCCTTCGATCGAGAACGAGATGACCCCTGCCCGCCGGGAAGGCGGTGGGCCGTAGAGCGTGAGCCCTTCGATGTCGCTGAGCGCTTCGAACGCGTACTCGGTGATCTCCCGCTCGTGGGCGCGGACGGCGTCCATGCCCAGCGCCGTGAGATAGTCGACCGCCGCTCCGAGCCCGATCACCTCGGCGATGGCCTGGGTGCCGGCTTCGAACTTCCAGGGCAGGTCGTGGTAGGTGGTGCCTTCGACGCGAACGGTCTTGATCATGTCTCCGCCAGACATGAAAGGGTCCATCGCCTCGAGCAGCTCACGCCGGCCGTACAGGATTCCAGCACCGGTCGGGCCAAGCATCTTGTGCCCGCTGAACGCGTAGAAATCACAGCCCAACGCGCGGACGTCGACGCCCTGATGCGGGGCGCCCTGCGCGCCATCCACCAGCACGGTCGCACCGGCGGTCTTGGCCGCGGCCACCATCTCGGTGGCCGGGTTGATGGTGCCGAGCGCGTTGCTGACCTGGCCGAAAGCGACGAGCTTCGGCGAGCGCTCGAGCAGCTTGCGAAACTGGTCCTGGCGAAGCTCACCGCGCTCGTCGATGTCCACGTACTCGATGGTCGCGCCCTTCTCGGCGGCAAGGATCTGCCACGGCACGATGTTCGAGTGGTGGTCGATGATCGTCAGCACGATCAGGTCGCCCTGCTTGACATGCTTGCGGCCCCATGAGTAAGCGACCAGGTTGATTCCCTCGGTCGTGCCGCGGGTGTAGATGACCTCCTTGGTCGAGCTCGCATTGATGAGCTCGCGGACCTTCTCCCGCGTGGCTTCGTAGCGCACCGTCGCCTCTTCGGCGATCCGGTACGCGGCGCGGTGGATGTTCGAGTTGAACTTCTCGAAGTACTCCAGCATCGCGCCCGTAACCTGGCGCGGGCGCTGCGAGGTGTTCGCCGAGTCGAGGTAGGCGATCCCCGTCTCGAAGATGGGGAAGTCCTTCCTGATGGCTGCGACATCGAAGGTTTTGATCATTCGGGGACCTCGACGAAGATGTCTTCGCCCTCCACCGACACGGGATAAGACTTCGCGGGGATCACGGCCGGCAGGCCGGTGACCTTGCCCGTGACCAGGTTGAAGCGTGAACCGTGCTGCGGACATTCGACGTCCATGCCCCAGAGCTCGCCTTCACTGAGGTTGAACTCCTCGTGCGTGCAGATGTCGTTGAGGGCGTAGAACTTGCCGTCCTCCGCATGCGCGATGCACACGGGCGTGCTCCCTGCGTCAACACGCTTCAGGGTTTCGTCCGGCAGCTCCGCGACGGATGCGACCCGGAACCTAGCCAAGGCGCGCCACCAGGTCCGCCTCGATGAGGTTGCGCGCGTGCTCGAAAGGGATCCGGTCCAGCACGTCCCCGAAGAATCCCTGCACGAGCATGCGCTTAGCTGTCGGCTCTGGAATTCCACGAGATCGCAGATAGAACATGTGTTGCGGATCGACCGGCCCGACGGTTGCACCGTGCGTGCAGCGGACGTCGTTGTTGTCAATCTCGAGCATCGGGATCGAGGTTGCCTTGGCGTGGTCCGAGAGCACGAGGTTGCGGTTGGCTTGATACGCGTCCGAGCGCGCCGCGCCCTTCTCGATCCTGATCAGCCCGGCGTAAACCGTCCGCGCGGTGTCCTGCAGCGCGCCCTTGAACAGGAGGTCGGAGCGCGTGTTGCCCACCTGGTGGTCCTGCAGCGTGTGGAAGTCGAAGAACTGCTGACCAGATGCAAGGTAGAGTCCCTTCAGCTCGGCCTCCGCGCCCTGACCGACCAGGGAGGCTTCGACACGAGTCTTGGAAAAGCGCCCTCCGAGCGTGACGTTGAAGAGCCGCAACTTTGCGTCCTTGTCGATGCGAGCGCGCTGATCGCCGAAATGCCACGCGTTGCGTCCCCACTTCTGCACCGCGACGTAAGCGACTTCGGCCCCCTCGCCGGCGAAGATCTCGGCCGAGCCGCTGCGGTAGCCCACCGCCTCGTCGTCTTGCCCGATGTACTCGTCCAGGTAGTGGAACCGGGCGCCGCGGCCCGCCACTATCAGCGTGTGCGGCAGGAAAGCCGTTCCGCCCGCGTGTGACGTGTGCTGGCCGACGATCGGCTCGTCGATCACGACTCCGTCCGGCACGTACAGAAAAGTTCCGCCTGTGAAGAACGCCGCGTGCAGCGCGCTGAACCGGTCGCGATCCGCCCTGATGAGGGAGAACAGGTGCGGTTTGACGAGGTCTGGGTGCTTTTCGGCCGCCACGCGCAGCGGCTCAAGAATCACTCCGCGAGGCAGCGTTGAGCGGCCGGCGAGCTTGAAGCCATCTTGGTGCTCGAGCTCCGAGAACTGGGCGGGGTTCAGCCCGCTGATGTCGGTGCGACGCCACTCCTCGTCGGTCTTGCTCGGGTGAGGCAGGCGCTCGTATGTCGCGAGCGCACCTCTCCGGCGCTCTCCAAGCCAGTCGGGCTCCCCCTGGAGCACGTCCAGGGATTCCAGAGTCAGACCCATGTCTAGCAGTGCCCCGCGGGCCGATACAACGGATCTTCGTCGGCCATGCGGGCCATCTGCGTCGTTGCCGCCTGCGCTACTCGCTTACGCATCGACGGGATGCGCGCGCTGCGTTGCTCGACGGCGCCTAGCATCTGGCCCACCTGGCCGCCGAATCTCTCGTTGATCGCCCGCGGTGCACTGCTCAGCCTACGGAGCCTTCCATCTCGAGCTGGATGAGCCGGTTGAGCTCCACCGCGTACTCGAGTGGGAGCTCCTTCGTGAACGGCTCGATGAAGCCGTTGACGATCATCGTCTCAGCCTCGCTGCGGGTGATCCCGCGGCTCATCAGGTAGAAGAGCTGCTCGTCCGACACCTTGCTCACGGTCGCCTCGTGGCCGAGGGTCACGTTCTCGGCGTCGACGTCGTTGTACGGATACGTATCGGAGCGCGACTCGTCGTCGAGCAACAGTGCATCGCACTTGACGAACGACTTGCTGTTGTTGGCGCCGGGGTACATCTTGATGTGACCGCGGTACGAGGTCCGTCCGCCGCCCTTCGAGATCGACTTCGACGTGATGGTCGACGTTGTGTTCGGCGCGACGTGGATCATCTTGCCGCCGGCGTCCTGGTGCTGACCCTTGCCGGCGAATGCCACCGAGAGCACGTCGCCCTTGGCGCCCGGCTCCATCAGGTAGACGCTCGGGTACTTCATCGTGATCTGCGAACCAAGGTTTCCGTCGACCCACTCCATGGTGGCGTCGCCGTATGCCAGCGCACGCTTGGTGACCAGGTTGAAGACGTTGGTCGACCAGTTCTGGATCGTGGTGTAGCGGCAGCGCGCGTTCTTCTTGACGATGATCTCGACTACCGCCGAGTGCAGCGAGTCGGTCGTGTAGATCGGCGCCGTGCAGCCTTCGATGTAGTGGACGAAGGAGCCCTCGTCGCAGATGATGAGCGTCCGCTCGAACTGGCCCATGTTCTCAGCGTTGATCCGGAAGTAGGCCTGCAGCGGGATGTCGACACGCACGCCCTTCGGGACGTAGATGAACGACCCGCCCGACCACACAGCGCTGTTCAGCGCCGCGAACTTGTTGTCCGCCGGCGGGATGACGGTGCCGAAGTATTCCTTGAAGAGCTCGGGATGGTCGCGCAGCGCCGAGTCCGTGTCGGTGAAGATCACGCCCTTCTTCGACAGCTCCTCGTGCAGCGAGTGGTAGACCACCTCCGACTCGTACTGAGCGGACACGCCCGCGAGGAACTTGCGCTCGGCTTCCGGCACGCCCAGGCGGTCATATGTCTTCTTGATGTCGGGCGGCAGGTCTTCCCACGAGGTCGACTGTTTGTCCTGCGCCTTGAGGTAATAGAAGATGTTCTCGAAATCGATGACCGACAGGTCCGCGCCCCAGTTGGGCATCGGCTTCTTGCGGAACATCTCGAGCGAGCGAAGCCGGAACTTCAGCATCCACTCCGGCTCCTTCTTCATCCACGAGATCTCCTTGACGATCTCGGGGTTGAGGCCACGCTTGGCCTTGAAGATGTAGTCCTCGGGGACGAAGAAGCCGTACTTCTCCTTGTAATCGGTGCCGACGTCGACTTTGGGTACAGTGGCCATCAGCTCGCCTCCTCCGTCTTCAGCACGGCCGGCTCGTCAGCCTCCGCCCATTCCGAATATCCGGTCTTCTCCAGACGAGCTGCGACTTCCGGGCCGCCCGACAGGACGAACTTGCCGTCCACGAGCACATGCACGAAGTCGGGCTTGATGAACTCGAGGACCCGCGTGTAGTGGGTGATGATCAGCACGCCAAGCTCGGGGCCGCGCATTCGGTTCACGGCCTCGGCGACGAACTTGATCGAGTCGATGTCGAGCCCTGAGTCGGTCTCGTCGAGGATCGCGATCTCAGGCTTCAGCATCGCCATCTGCAGGATCTCCGCCCGCTTCTTCTCTCCGCCGGAGAAGCCGTCGTTGATGTACCGCGGCAAGAACGAGTCGTCCATGTGCAGCACCTCGAGCTCGCCCTTGAGCATCGACCGAAACTCCTTGGGGGAGATCTGCTTCGACTTGTCCTTGCCGTCG
>CATPBO010000219.1 GCA_955652835.1 Candidatus Dormiibacterota bacterium | reverse complement strand
CCGTCGCCACGACACCTGGACACCGCTCACCCCAAGCGTTGACCGCCGCCTCGACGCGGCACGCGAGGTGCTGGCGGGCGCGGGCTTCACCGAGACGTGGAACCCGGCGCTGGTCTCGGGCCGAAAGCTCGAATCGCTCCGAGTCGCCGCGTACGCCTTGCGCGTTTCGAACGCGCTGAGCGACGACATGGACACTCTGCGTACGTCATTGCTGCCCTCGCTGGTCGATGCGGTGGCGTTGAATCGGGACCGCGGGCGTGATGAGGTGCACATCTACGAGATCGCATCCGCATTCCTGGCGCGTGTCGGCGAGAAGAACATTCAGCCCGAGGAGCCGTTGCGCCTGGCGGCCGTAACGACCGCAGGCAGCATTGCCGAATCCGGGCAGGGGGCTTTCTATCGGATGAAGTCGGTGTTGGCGGCTTGCATCGAGGCGCTGTCAGCCCCGGCGTGCACCTATCAACGTGGAGGTGCGGAGCTCTTTCACCCTGGCCGGTGTGCGGCCGTAGTGATGGAGGGCCGCCAGCTCGGCTACCTCGGCGAGCTGCATCCGACCGTTGGCTCAACCCTGAAGGTCGATGGGCGCCTGGTCGCCTTGGAGATCGATGTCGAGCCTGTGCTCGCCAGCTCGCGCATACGTCGCGCGCAGCCGCTGCCCAGGTTCCCGGCGGTCGAGCGAGACCTCGCGGTGGTGGTCGAGGATCATGTCGCGGCAAGCTCGCTGCTGTCGACCATAGAGGAGTCCGCTGGAGACCTTCTGGAGATGGCCCGTGCGTTCGACGAATACCGCGGGGCGCAGGTTCCGGAAGGACACAAGAGCATCGCATTTACCTTGACTTTCCGAAGCCCCGAGCGCACCCTGACGGACGCCGAAGTTGACAAAGTCATGAAAGAGATCAGATTGGCGCTTGAAAAGCGGCACCACGTGAGGTTCCGATGACCTGGATCGACATCGCGGCGATCTTGGTGATCGTCGGTTATGGAGTGGGCGGCTTCTTCTCTGGCGTCGTTCGGCGGCTGATTGGATTCGTCGCGATGTACGCGGCGTTCTGGGCTGCGACCACCATGGGATTGCAGACAGGCAACATCCTGCAGCAGACCTCCAACTTCGATTCCGCCGACGCCCACGTCTACGGGTTCTTCGGCCTGCTGGTCGCAATCCTCATCCTGGTCGAAGGCGCGACCCAGCTCGCGCACAGTCAGATCCAGATCCCGGCCCTTGCCCTGAACCGAAGTTTGGGAGCCGCCGTCGGTGTCATCACGGGCATCATCCTTACGGTGGTCTGCGTGTATGAGCTTGGGGCGGCGGCCAACCCATTCGGCGGCTCGCAGCTCGATCCGATGCAGCTGCGCCTCCGCGAGGCCTACAACGGATCGCACATCGTCGTTCCGATCGTGAAGAAGATCCAGAAGCCGATCATCACCATCTTCCAGCCCGCGCTGCCCGGCGATCCGCAGATCTACTTCGGTACCGGCCCAGTCGTATAGCGAAACAAGGATTGAGCGGCAAGTTCTTCGAGCGCCTGCGCGAGCGGGCGGTGCAAATCCATATCGCCGAACATCTCCAAGCCCGGCTTGAACGGGGAGACAAGCTCAGGGTCAAGCTGGGGCTCGACCCGACCGCCCCGGACCTGCATGTCGGTCACCTCGTCGTGCTCGATGCTCTCCGCGCGTTCCAGGACGAAGGGCACACAGTGGTCCTCATCATCGGCGACTACACAGCGATGATCGGAGACCCCAGCGGGCGCTCGGAAACGCGGCCGCTGCTGACGAGGGAGCAGGTGGACGCAAACGCGAAGACCTACTTCGATCAGGCGTTTGTAGTCCTGGATCGCGAGCTGACCGAAGTCCACTTCAACTCGGAGTGGCTTGCGACGATGAGCGCGGCGGACATCCTTCGATTGATGGGCAAGGCGACCCTGCAGCAGGTTCTGCAACGGGAGGATTTCGCGGACCGCCTCAAGGGCGGCGTCGCGATCGGAGCGCATGAGGTTCTGTATCCGTTCAACCAGGCTTACGACTCTGTCGCAGTGAACGCCGACGTCGAGCTCGGCGGCACCGATCAGCTGTTCAACCTTCTGTTCGGCCGTGAGATCCAGAAGGCCTACGCACAAGAACCCCAGGACATCGCCGTGTTTCCGCTGCTGGAGGGAACCGACGGACTGCAGAAGATGAGCAAGTCGCTGAGCAACTACATCGGGATCAGCGAGCCGCCCGAGCAGATCTACGGCAAGACGATGTCCATCCCCGACACGCTCACGAGTAAGTACCTGCGCCTGATCTCAGGATTGAGCCCTGATGAGGTCAAGGCTGTGCTCGCGATGAAGCCGCGCGACGCAAAAGCGGCGTTGGCGCGGCAGCTCGTCAAGAGATTGCACGGCGAGGACGCAGCCGCCCGCGCCGAGCAGGACTTCGACCGCAAGTTCCGCCAACGCGAGGTTCCCGAGCTGGTGGCCGACCGCGTTGTCTCAAACCACGACGATCTGGTCGCGACGCTCGTCGAAGTTGAATTTGCCAGGAGTCGTGGTGATGCTCGCCGTCTCATCGATCAAGGTGGCGTGCGCGTGAACGGGGAGAAAGCATCGCCGGAGACAAGACTCCATGACGGCGACATCCTTCAGGCCGGTAAAAGAAGTTTCGTTCGAATACGGCTGAGATAGAATTACCGAAAGCATGTTCCCACCCCACGAAATCTGCGATTTCGCGGGGACCCCGGGAGTCTTCTACCGCTATCCTTCGGGGCTCCCTGCGTAATGTCTGGCCACTCGAAATGGGCCGGCATCAAGCACAAGAAGGCAATCGTCGACGCCAAACGCGGGCAGGCGTTCACGCGCGCCAGCCGTGAGATCACGATCGCCGCGAAAGAGGGCGGCGGCAATCAGGACGGCAACTTCCGCCTGCGGCTCGCCATGCAGAAGGCGCGTGAGATCAACATGCCGACCGACAAGATTCAGAACGCAATCAAGCGGGGTACGGGGGAGCTCGCCGGCGAGAGGCTGGAAGAGGTCCGCTACGAAGGCTATGGACCCGCGGGCGTCGCGGTCATGGTCGACGCTTTCACTGACAACCGCAACCGAACTTCGGCTTCGATTCGCCATCGGTTCTCCAAGCTCGGTGGAAACCTCGGCGAGTCGAACTCTGTCGGCTGGATGTTCGAGCGCAAAGGCGTGATTGCCGCGAACGCCGGCAAGAACGACCCTGAGGACGTGGGCCTCGCCGCAATCGAAGCCGGCGCCGACGATGTGCAGGTCGACGGCAAATCGGTGGAGATAAGTACGCCGCCGGCGGCCTTCGAGAAGGTGAAGGCTGCGGTGGAGCAGCTCGGGGTGACGATCGACAACGCCGAGATCACCATGCAGCCGAAACAGACCGTTGCGGTCGGCGAGGACAAAGCCGCTGCGGTGCTCAGGCTGATGGAATCACTCGAGGAGGACGATGACGTCCAGCAGGTTTACGCCAACTTTGACATCCCAACCGACGTCCTTGAACGCGTCTCAGCACAGGTGTAAAAACTGATGGACACATGCCAGGCGCGCGCAACGGATTAATCCTCGGTATTGATCCGGGGCTCGCGAGCACAGGCTTCGCCCTGCTGTCCGAGCCAAACCTCGTGCTGACGTGCAGCACGGTCGTCACCCGACCAGGCCGCGACGGAGAGCGGCTGGTCATGATCACCCAGCACCTGCGCAAGCTGTTGGACGATCACCTGCCGGGCGAAGCCTCGCTCGAGGAATTGTTCATGGGCCGCAATGCGACGAGCGCGGTCGCGGTCGCGCAGGCGCGAGGTGCGATCCTCGCGGTCCTCGAGGAGCGTGGAGTTCCGGTGTTCGAGTACAAGCCGAGCCAGGTCAAGGTCATCCTCACCGGCTACGGCAACGCCGACAAGGCGCAGATCGCGCGCATGCTCTCAGCCCAGGTCAAGGTTCCCGAGGGTCGCCTCGACGAGCACGCGCGCGACGCCATCGCGATCGCCGTCTGCCACGCCCGCAGCCGTCGCTTCACCAGGGCCGTCCCAACGTGATCGCGCACCTGATGGGCGTAGTACGGCGCGCAGGATCGGACTACGTGGTCGTCGATGTCGGGGGCGTGGGCTACATGGTCAGCGTCGGAACATCTACTCGCCAGCAGCTCCCGCCTCCGGGCGACGAGATCGAGCTGCACATCCACACCCACGTCAGGGAAGACCAGCTCGGGCTGTACGGCTTCGCAACGGTCGACGAGCTGGACATGTTCGAGATGCTGATCCAGGTCGACGGCGTCGGTCCGAAGGTCGGGCTCAACATCCTGAGCGCCTCGAGCCTGGAGGTCCTCAAGCGGGCCATCGTGAGCGAAGACGCCTCGCCGATCAGGCGGGCAAGCGGGGTGGGCCCGCGAACGGCGGCCAAGGTGATCATCGAGCTCAAGCCACGCCTCGACGCTGTGGCGGAGATGGAGGCCGTGCCGCGCGCAGCCGCGATCGCCGGCGACGGCGTTGTACCCAAAGCGGTCGAGTCGGCGCTGCGCAACCTGGGCTTCTCCTCACAGGAGGCGCGTACGGGCATTGAGGCGGTGGACTGGAAGTCGACGCCAAACACGCAAGAGGCACTGGCCGTGGCGCTGAAAGCGTTGGGACGCAAATGACAGGAGAACCAATCCTCGACGCGCGAGCCGACGACGACCAGTTCGACCTCACGCTGCGACCTCGGATGCTCAGCGAATACATCGGCCAGGAGCAGGTGCGTGAGAATCTCAGCATCCTCCTCGAGGCTGCCCGACGCCGCGGCGAGCCCGTCGAGCATGTCCTGCTGTGCGGTCCTCCTGGGCTCGGCAAGACCACTCTCGCTCACATCATCGCCAACGAGCTGGGAGTCGCGATCAAGGTCAGCTCTGGGCCGGCGATCGACCATCAGGGGGCGCTCGGCTCGATCCTCTTGAACCTCACCACGCGTGATGTCTTTTTCATCGACGAGATCCACCGGTTGAACAGCGTCGTCGAGGAGTCGCTGTATCCGGCGCTCGAGGACTTCCGCTTCGACGCTGTGCTCGGCAAGGGAGTGGGGGCAAGCGCGGCCACCCTGCCGCTCCCACACTTCACATGCGTCGGGGCGACGACGCGCCAGGGCCTGTTGAGCGGCCCGCTCAGGGATCGGTTTGGTGCCGTCTACCGGCTTGACTTCTACACCAAGGCCGAGCTGGAGAAGATCGTCAGCCGGTCGGCACGGATCCTCGACATCGAGGTCCCAAAAGAAGCCGTGTCGGAGATCGCTCGTCGCGCCCGTGGCACTCCGCGCATCGCCAACCGCCTGCTTCGTCGGGTGCGCGACTTCGCCCAGGTTCGGGGCGATGGGCGGGGGACGGTCGACATCACAAAGCAGGCGCTGGCCATGCTGGACATCGACGAGATCGGGCTCGAGCCGCTCGATCGCCAGCTGCTCGAGACGCTGATCATGAAATTCAAGGGCGGCCCGGTCGGTCTCGACACGATCGCGACCTCGCTTTCGGAGGAGCCCGAGACGATCGAGGACGTCCACGAGCCGTACCTCATCCAGATCGGATTCCTGGCCCGAACCTCGCGGGGCCGCGTTGCGACCGAGCTGGCCTACCGGCACCTGGGCCTGACACCGCCCGACCCCGGACCCCAACAGACCCGCCTGCTATGAGATCCGCAGACCCGAATACGCTGTAAGACGTGCAAGACGTCGGCCGGCTGCTTCTGGTCTTTGGCATCCTGCTGGCCGTGATCGGCGGAGGCTTGATGCTGTTCGGCCGGTTCAACCTGCCCGGCGATTTCACCTTCCGGACCGGCAACGTCACCGTCTACGTTCCGATCGCCACCAGCATCATCCTGTCAATCGTGCTTACAGTCGTCCTGAACCTGATGTTCCGGCACCGATAAGCGTGAAGGATGGCGCACGCCTTGCCACCCAGATCACGGACGGCGCTCCAAAGCTCCTGACAGCCCGTCGGTTGAGGTGTTCTGGGGGACCCAGACCACCTGCGCCATCGTTCACTTCGGTCTGAAATCCGCACCCCACCACCGCGATTTCAGACCGGGAAGGTAGCGTCTGATTAGAAGGGCGCTTCGCGCTGAGGCGGCAGCGATAACCCGGTGGTCCGTAGACTTCTCAGGCTGTGCAGCTAGTACTCAGCTGGCCGGTCCGACTGTTCATCGTGGCCGTCCTGGTCTTCTCACTTTTCGTGGACGGGGCGGGATACATCTACCGCATCGTCAACCACTACCCGCTCACGGGTTCCGTCCCCGGCCTGCCGCCCAACTTCGGCGGCTGGCAGCTCTACATCCACCGCGGCCTGGACCTCGCGGGCGGCACCCACATCGACTACAAGCTCGTCAACTTCCCGCCCGGCCAGTCGCGCGCGGACGTGCAGCAGCGCACGATCCAGGTGATCAACAAGCGTGTCAACGCGCTCAACGTGAGTGAGCCGGAGATTCGCGGCGCGGGCACCAACAACGACCGGATCACAGTCGATCTGGCAGGCGTCACGGCCGACCAGGCGCAGAAGACGATCGGCGCGATCTCCAAGCTGGTCTACACGAAATGGGTGCCGGACTCGAAGGTGACCAATGGACCAGAGCCGGGGTACAAGCCCGCGTTCGTGGGCTTGACCGGAGACGACATCGCGAGCGCCAACGCCAGCATCGATCAAAGTGGCGTGAGCTGGGTCGTCAACATCAACTTCACCTCGCGCGGCGGTGGCGTCTTCGCTAACCTCACGCGCGACAACGTCGCGGCATGTCCGGGAACCGGCACGGACTGCCCGCAGCGCCATCTCGCCATCTGGCTGGACTTGACTCAGACCGACATCGACAATTGGGAGAACCCGGCTTACGTCTCGAAGGTGACCGGGCCGTACGACACCGGATGCCTCGCCGCCCAGACACCGAACACGGTCTGCGGCAAGCTGCTCACCGACCCCACCACGCTGCAGGAGATCGACGGTGGGGCGGCAACGATCAGCGGGAGCTTCACCCAGACGAGCGCGCAGGACCTCGCGACCGGAATCAACTCGGGCTCGCTTCCCGTCGACCTTCAGGTGCTCGACGTGACCCAGGTCGGTTCGACACTTGGCGCCGAGTCGGTCAGGCTCAGCCTGGCGGCGGGTCTCCTCGGACTGTCGATCGTGGTCATCTTCATGATCGTTTACTACCGCGTGCCAGGACTCCTGGCGAGTATCGCGCTGCTGTTCTATGCGGCCGCCGTTTTGGCCATCTTCAAAGTCGTTCCCGTCACGCTGACGCTCGCCGGAATCACGGGTTTCATCCTCTCGGTCGGAATGGCAGTCGACGCCAACGTGCTGATCTTCGAACGGTTCAAAGAAGAGGTGCGTGCGGGCCGGACCATACCTGCCGCCGTCGACGCGGCCGTCCGGCGGGCGTGGCCTGCGATCCGCGACTCGAACACCTCGACATTCATCACTTGCGTGATCCTCGGATTTGTCGGGCCGGCTCAGGTCAAGGGTTTTGCCATCACCCTTGGTATCGGTGTCGTGGCCAGCCTGATCTCATCGATCATCGTGACCCACAACCTGCTCGCGATCGTCATGACGGGCAGCGCCCTGCGACGGCCCGTGCTGATGGGAGTCGACCGAAGTGTCCGACCTGTCTGACGTCGCTCCGAAGGAGCAGACCGCCGACATAGTCGAGGCCGAAAAACCTCTGGAGAAAGCGCCCGGCATCGTGCCGATCGAGAAGTCGCAAGAACAGCTGCGGCCTGAGCCACGTGTGCGAAGGCTCAACATCATCGGCCGGCGCAACCTGTTCTTTGCGTTCTCGCTGCTGATCATCATCCCGGGCATCATCTCGATGGCCACGCAGCACTTCCGTCTCGGGATCGATTTCGCGGGCGGCACCGAGTTCACCATGAGCTTCAGCGAGCACCCCTCCGTCGCTCAGGTGGAGAGCGCTGTGGCCGCGGAGCCACTGACATCCGGCGGCTCGGTGATCCAGACCGGCACGGCTGGCAGCTACATCATCCGCGCGGCTCCATTGACTCCTCAACAACAAAAGATCGTCGAGGACGACCTGCAAGCCAAGCTGGGTAAGGCCGACATCCAGCAGGTCCTGGAGGTCGGTGGCACGATCGCCGGCGAGACAATCACGTTCGCGTTGCTCGCGCTCGTCCTGGCCTCATTCGCCATCCTGTTCCTGCTCGCGATCCGGTTTCGCAACGTGCCCGGAGGATGGCGGGCAGGCTTTCAGTTCGGTGGCTCCGCGCTGGCCGCCCTGCTGCACGATGTCTTCCTGCTGACAGGTGTGTTCTCGATCCTTGGCGGGAGGCCCCTCAACCTGCGCATTGGAGAGATCGACAGTCTGTTCGTCACGGCCGTGCTGACGGTGGTCGGCTTCTCTGTCCACGACACCATCGTCGTGTTCGACCGGGTCAGGGAAAACCTGCGCGTCAGCCAGCGGCTTTCCTTCGAACAGGTCGTGAACCTCAGCATCATGCAGACGGCAGCACGATCGATCATCACGAGCTTTACGGTCGTCCTCGTGCTGATGGCGATCCTGATCGCCGGTGGCACGACGCTGAAGGGTTTCGCATTGGCGCTGCTCATCGGCATCGTTTCCGGGACCTACAGCTCGATCTTCAACGCTGCTCCCCTGCTGGTCGTGTGGAGAAAGCTGCAGCCCCTGCGGTAGAGGCGCCACGGGGGTGCTAATGTGTGGCGCCGCTGAAGCGCATGTGCCTTACCCCGAAGCCTCGATATGTCGGCGCGCTTGCTGCGCCCCGTAGGTGTCGGGACCGGGAAACCCGGTCCCGAGCGCTTCGTCGGCTTCGGTCCGAAATTCGCACCCATCCAGTGCGATTTCGGACCGGGAAAGGTAAAGACTTTCCGATGGATAGCCGGTTTCCAATTGACGGGTCGGTGTAAGGTGAATGTAGAAACCGCCACATGCCGACCTGGCCCATACCGTCCATCAGAGAGCTGCTCGAACCCACCATCAAACACATGGGTTACGAGCTCTACGCGCTCGACCAGTCAGGTCACTCGGGGCGGACTCTCCGGATCGCGATCGATCACAGCGAGCCGATCACGATCGAAGATTGCGAACGCGTGAGCCGCGTCGTCGGGCCGCTGATCGATCACTCCAACCTCATCGACGGTCCGTACTACCTCGAAGTCTCCTCTCCCGGTGCCGAGCGTCCGCTGCGCAATCACGGGGAATACGAGCGGTTCAACGGCAAGCGGGTCAACGTTCGTTATCGTACCGGCGAATCGGAGACCGTGGTCGAAGGCGCGCTGGTGGCAGTCGATCTAGCGGGCATTGCAGTGCAAGCGCACGGTGCTCGCGGACGGGCGCCTCTCATCGTTCACATTGCATGGGATGACGTTGTCGCGGGCAGGCTCGCGGTCGCCATCTGAGCCGTCCACCGAGAGCCTGGGCGAGGCGCTGACTGCGCTTTGCGCCGAGGTGGGCATCCCCTTTGAGGAGATGCTGCACACGGTGGAGACCGCGCTCGCCGCGGCGTACGTGCGCGCCTTCAACCCAGCGGGATTCGTGACCGTCAAGCTCGACACCAAGACAGGCGCGCTCGACGTGCGAAGCCGTCTTGTGCGGCCTGATGGAACCGAGGTCATAGAGTCGTTGCCGGCCGAGAACTTCAAGCGCATGGCCGCGCAAACCGCGAAGCACGCGGTGCTGCGGCACATCCACGACCTCGAGCGAGACAAGGTCATGCGCGACGTCGCCGAGCACAGGGGCGAGCTGGCCTCCGGCATTGTCGACCGGGTCGAGGCCGGCACTGTCTACGTCGACCTCGGGCGCATCGAAGGTGTGATGCCGCCGGAAGAGCAGATCCCGGGAGAGGAGCTGCACCCGGGCCGGCCCGTGCTCGTAGTCATCCTCGAGGCGCAGCACAACCCCAGGCAAGCGCAGGTCCGCGTTTCGCGTGCGGCACGCTCATTCGTGCACCGCTTGCTCGAGGCCGAGGTGCCTGAGATCAAAGCCGGTACGGTCCAGATCCGGGCCATCGCGCGTGAGCCAGGCTTGCGAACGAAGATCGCGGTCGCGGCGACCGAGCCTGGCCTGGATCCGGTCGGCGCGTGCGTCGGGCCGAAAGGCGTTCGGCATCGCGCGATCCTCAGCGAGCTGTCGAATGAGCACGTGGACATCGTCCCCTGGTCGGACGACCCGGAAGTCTTTGTCGCCGCATCGCTCGGTCCGGCAAAGGCCGAGGCTGTCTCGATTGACCGGGCGACGAGGACCGCAACCGTGCTCGTGCCGCGCGGTCAGCTGTCTCTCGCCATCGGCCGCGATGGGCAGAATGCCCGCCTCGCGGCCAAGCTGACTGGCTTCCGCATCGACATTAAGGCGAGCGAATCTGAGGGACAGGTAGCTGAAGATAGAGCGCCGTGAGCCGGCGCGGACGTGCGTCGGCTGCCGCGAGGAAGCCGGCAAACAAGCGCTGATCCGCCTCGTCCGGCGGTCTGAGGGCGGCGCAGCGGTTGATGCGACCGGTCGCGCCACCGGTCGCGGCGCGTATCTGCACGACGACCGCTCGTGCGTGGATTTGGCCCGTAAAAAGCGCTCCCTGGACAGGGCTCTGCACACGACAGTGCAGCCCGAACTGTGGTCTGAATTGGCGGGATTTCGGGCTTAAGCCCCCCACCCTGACCGTCTCCCCGCAGGGGAGAGGGGAGTCCCCGCTCAGGTTTCGAATTCGCCTAGAAAGGCATAATTCTAAGTTCGGGCATGAAGTCACACGAACTCGCACGCGAACTTGGGATCAGCCAAAAAGAGCTGGTGAACTTTCTCCAGCAGCGCCGGCTGACGCGAAACGCCGCCGCGCCGCTGGCGCCGGGGGCGATCGAAGCTGCCCGTTCGGCCTTCAAACCAACCTCCGTCGCGGTGAAGATCGAAGCGAACGGCGACCGCCGCGTCGTGCTGCCCCCGACGCTGTCCGTCAAAGAGCTCGCCGAGAAGCTTGGCGTGGGTCCGGTCGAGGTGATCAAGAAGCTGATGGCCTCCAAGATCCTGGCCACCATCAACCAGGTCATCGACTTCGCGACGGCCGAGATTGTCGCCGACGAGTTCGGCTTCACGGTCGAACCGGTGTTGAGCGAAGACGTGGTCGCGGTAGAGGCCGCCGAGGGCGATGGCGCCGTCGTCACGACATCGCGCGAGGAGCTGTTCTCACTCGCTAACGAGGACCCGAGCAAGCTGGTGGTGCGGCCGCCGATCGTCACCGTGCTGGGTCACGTCGACCACGGCAAGACGTCGATTCTCGACGCGATCCGCAAGACGCGAGTCGCCGCCGGCGAGGCTGGAGGCATCACGCAGCGGATCGGCGCCTACAAAATCGAGACCGCCGACGGACATCCCGTGGTGTTCATCGATACGCCCGGCCACGAAGCCTTCACCGCAATGCGCGCCCGTGGAGCCCAGGTCACCGACATCGTCGTCCTCGTGGTCGCAGCCGATGACGGTGTCATGCCGCAGACGGTCGAGGCGATCCAGCACGCGCGGGCCGCGAAGGTTCCGATCATCGTCGCTATCAACAAGATGGACAAGGAGGGCGCCAACCCCGACCGGGTCCACCAGGAGCTTGCGACCAACGGCATCGTGACGCGCCACTACGGCGGCGAGCACGAGTGCGTCCACTTGAGCGCCAAGACCGGGCAAGGCATCGACGACCTGCTCACGACCATTGTTCTCTCGACCGACATCCTCGAGCTGAAGGCAAACCCCGACCGCAATGCGATCGGCACGATCGTCGACGCGCATCTCGAGCGGGGGAGGGGGCCGGTCGCGACCGTGCTCGTGCAGGCCGGGACGTTGAAAGTCGGCGACGACTTCGTGTGCGGCCACATCTACGGCCGTGTACGCGCGCTGGCGGACGACCTCGGCCGCAGCGTCACGGAAGCCCCGCCCGCGACGCCCGTGGTCGTGTCCGGCATGAGCGAAGTGCCGCAGGCAGGTGACATCTTCCAGGTCGTCGGCTCGGAAAAGGTCGCCCGGCAGATCGCCCTGACGAAGCTTTCCGAAAAGCGTACCCAGGAAGCGGCGAGGGACTTTGCTCCGCGCATCACACTCGAAGAACTGGCGCGACGGGCCAAGGAAGGCGAGGTCAAGGAGCTCAGCCTGGTCGTCAAGGCCGACGCGCAGGGCACGCTCGAAGCGGTGCTCAGCGCGTTGCAGAAGATCGAAGACCCAGTGGTGGCGATCAAGGTGGTCGGCCAGGGTATCGGCGCGGTCAGCGACTCGGACCTGCTGCTCGCCAGTGTGTCGAACGCGATCATCGTCAGCTTCAACCTGAAAGCCACACCCGCGTCAACAGCGGCAGCGGAAAGAGCGAAGGTCGAAGTTCGTTATTACGACGTCATCTACAAGCTGACGGAGGATGTCGAGCGCGCTGCCAAAGGCCTGCGCGAGCCAACATACCGTCAGATCCGCGAGGGCAAGATCGAGGTCATCACCCCGATCAAGATCCCGCGGCTCGGAGTCATCGCCGGCAGTCGGGTGCTGGAGGGGAAGGTCAGCCGTGGGGGCTGGGTCAAGCTGCTGCGGTGAAAGGAGCAGATCCACGAAGGCAGGGTCACCTCCCTCAAGCATTTCAAGGAAGACGTTCGAGAGATGCCCGCGGGGCAGGAATGTGGAATCGCGGTCGAGGGCTTCGAAGCGTTCGTGGCCGGCGACACGATGGAGACATACCGACTCGAAAGAGAAGAACTCTAAATATCAGCAAGGTTGCTGACTGCGGAGGTCGTAATGACCAGCTACCGCGCGGATCAGGTTGGCGAGCAAGTGCGCGAGGAGATCATGTCCATCATTCGGCGCGACCTCAAGGACCCGCGGATCGGGTTCGTGAGCATCACAGCGGTTCGCATGTCGCCTGATCTGAGGCAGGCCCGTGTCCGCGTGAGCGTGCTCGGTAACCCAGAAGAGCAGAAAGCGTCGATCGCCGGGCTCGTGTCGGCCAAGGGGCTGATCCGCCACGAACTGGGCCGCCGGCTGCAGAACCTCAAGTTCTCACCGGACCTGCGGTTCGAGCTCGACCCTTCGATCGAATACAGCGTCCACATCGCGGAGTTGCTCAAAGAGGTTCTGCCGCAAGGCAGCACTGAAAAAGGTGAGGGAGACTCATAGCCACTGCGAAGAAGAATCCCGATGTCTACGACGAGATCAAGGAGCTCATCGAGGCCAACCAGGAGATCCTGATCTTCGGCCACAAGGACGCCGACGGCGACACCCTCGGGTGCAGCCTCGCGTTCGCGGAGGCTCTGCGCAGCGCAGGGAAGGAGGTGTGGGTGCTCATACCGCCGCCCCTCCCACAGACGTACGAATTCCTGCCCGGTTTCAAAGATATCCTGGCCGAGCCTCCCCACAGGGTCGACCCGCAGCTCGTGTTCTTCTTCGATTCCGGCAACCTCGAACGATCCGGAAGCAGCGTCAAGAAGATCGCCGCACACGCGACGATCGTCAACATCGACCACCACCCGTCGAACTCGAGGTTCGGCGACGTGAACGTCATCGACCCTGACGCCTCGGCAGTCGGTCAGATGGTCATGGAAATGCTTGACCACTTCGGTTATCCGATCACCCCCACCATGGCCACGAATCTCTACGTGGCGTTGTTGACTGACACCGGTGGCTTCCGTCACGAGAACACCACGCCGCGCGCGCTTGACGATGCCGCTCGCCTCGCCCGCCTCGGCGCCGACCCCGGCGGCATCGCCACGAGGGTCTACAAGATGCGGCCGGAGACGACGCTGAAGCTAAGCGGACTCGCGCTGGCAACGATGCGAGTGGAGCTCGAGGGCCGGCTGGCGTGGGCCAAGGTCACGCGCCGCATGCTCAAAGAGGCCAATGCGGTGATGGCCGAGTCCGAGGGCATCATCGACACGCTCAACAGCATCGCCGGGCTCGAGCTGGCCATCCTCTTCAAAGAGGTGAACGACTCGCTCACCAAGATCAGCGTCCGCAGCCGCGG
>CATPBO010000218.1 GCA_955652835.1 Candidatus Dormiibacterota bacterium | reverse complement strand
TCGGTTTCTCACCCAGGTACAGGGTCTGCTTACCCATCAGCCACCACGCCGGTGGAAACGCCAGATAGGCGCGCACCAACATCGGATGCTGGGGGAGCCGGCTCTTGGTCGTATAGGGCATGAACCGTGCGATCACCTGCTTGGTCCGGAAACCCGCCATCGTCGCCGCCTCGGCAAGGCTCTTCTCAGTAAGCGCGGTCTGGTGGTCGATGAAGTCCCAGTAAGAGCCGCCGATCAGGCGGATGTTCGGCTGCAGGATGAGCACATGCCCGCCAGGCTTCAAAAGCGCAAAAGTAACCTTGAGCTGCTGAAGAACCGCCTCCGTCGATGGAAGGTGTTCGAGGTAGTTGCTGAAGAAGGCGAGGTCGAAGTGGTTGTTGGGCATGACGTCGGCGAGCTCCAGCCCGCTGGCATGAACGAATGTCACGTCCTTGGGCAGCGCAACCTGGACGTCGCGGATATCCGTCGCCCACCGGTCAGCAGCCTTGATGTTGCGGATGAAGTAGCCGAGGTCGCACGCGATGTCGACGACGCGCGCGCCCGGTTGGATGTACCGCTGCAGGAACTTGCCAAGCTCCTGCCAGATCGCTTCCTTGGCAGCCTCGTCAGCTTCGTCGAAGCGCTGCTCGTAGACCTGCTTGAGAATGATCGGCGGTACCTGATCGGGGCCGCCGTGCGCTTCTCGTGGCTCCTCGCCGAGTGGTTTGATCCGTCAACGATAGCGAACGGATTCCCGATTGCCGCCTCCCTCAGCGGTAGACGAGGTTCGCCCCAAACCTCCTGAAACCAAGACGCTCGTACAACCTGGCCGCCGCCTCATCGGCGGCATCGAGGAAGACGAAGTCTCCGCCGGCGGCGAAATGCCGTGAGACCAGCTCGGAAGTGACGGTGGCGGCGACGCCACGCCGCCTCTTGTCCGATCTCGTTACGACTCCGACGACCTCGCCCACCCCGTTCATAGCGTGGGACACGCCGGTGCCCGCGGGCTCGCCACCAAGCCACGCCAGCAAGTAGACGCTGCTTGCCGCTGCCACCTCCTGCCGAAGCTGTTCGACTGGGGGAACCGCCCGGTTTTCTTCGTCGCCGCCGTCGGTCCAGCGGACGGTTTGAAAGGCAAGCATGTCTGCCTCCTCCGACGCGGGTGTCAGGCGCCGCAGGATGACGTCGGGCGCGATCAACGGCCGGAAGCGGTCGGGCCGGCACGCCATCAGCGGGTTGCGCTCGGCGAGCGTGAGACCGCCGGCCTCCAACCAGCCTCCGACACCTGGAAACAAGGCCTCGTTGTACTCGATCTCGAGCAGGGTGTTGCGCTGCTCGAACATAGCGCGCAGGTCGGCGACAGCCGCCTGCGTCTCGAGGTCGGTGACCGTACCTTCGACGATCGTCACCCACCCACCGGGCTGATTCGCAGCGGGAACGATGGCGCGAAAGGGCCCGACGGAACGCAGCTCGGTGCCGGCCGGGTGCTTGTCGAGCGCATCAAGCTGCCATGCCTGGAACCGCTTCGCGTCGTCCTCTAGATGCCCGTTCGCCAACGCGCAGCCAGTGTGCCACCGTAGGCTGAGACCGGTGACTGACAACGCTTTCGCCATCCAGCTCTTTAAAGGCCTGCCCGAGCGCTACGACGCGCTGGCCGAAGTCCTTTCTTTCGGTCAGAACGGGCGATGGCGTCGCGAGCTGGCCGGACACCTCGCCACCCACCGGCCTCGCAGCGTTCTCGACGTCGCCACAGGCACGGGAGGCGTTGCGATCGCGCTCGCCACGGAAACCGAGGCGAGTATCACAGGGGTGGACATCAGCGACGCGATGCTCGAGCGAGGTCGCGAACGAGTCAGGAAGGCGGACCTGGCCGCACGCATCAAGCTCGAGCCGGCTCGAGCCGAAGCCCTTCCGTATCCATCGGAGTCTTTCGATGCGGTCAGCTTCACCTACCTGCTGCGCTATGTCGACGATCCGGCAGCGACCGTGGCTGAGCTCGCGCGGGTGATCCGGCCCGGCGGCCACATGGCGAGCCTCGACTTCTACCTCCCGCCAAACGTCGCCTGGCGCGCAGCGTGGTGGGGGTATACGCGTTCCCTGCTGCCAATAGCCGGCGTCCTTCTGGGCGGGAGGGCATGGTGGGACGTCGGCCGGTTCCTGGGTCCGAACATCGAAAGGCACTACGGCCGCTGGCCGCTGGCCAGGATCGTCGATGCGTGGGAGGCGGCCGGAATGGTCGACGTCGGATGCCGCGTGATGAGCCTGGGTGGGGGGCTCGTGATGTGGGGCACGAAGTCATAGGCGTGCCTGAAGCCCTCGCGCCGGCCTACTACACCTCACGCACCACCGGGTGGCGGAGAGACGTCTGGGCGCTCCTTCACCCGCCGTACACCGCGTGGCATCTCTCTTACGTGTTGATCGGCGCGAGCCTTGCCCCGACCCTGAACGCAGTCCGGCTGATTGCGACGGTGCTTGCATTTTTTCTCGCGGTCGGCATCGCCGCGCACGCGTTGGATGGGCTCAGGGGCCGTCCACTGCGGACAGGGCTCCCGGCAGGTGTCCTGTGGACTGCAGCGGTGGTCGGCCTCCTGGGCGCAGTCGTGCTCGGGATAGCCGGCGTGACGGTGTTGGGTCCATGGCTGCTTCCATTCATCGCCCTCGGTGTCTTTTTCGTGTTTGCGTACAACCTGGAGCTGCTGCGCGGACAGGTACACGGAGACTTCTGGTTTGCCTTGTCGTGGGGCGCATTCCCGGTCCTCACCGCGTACTTCGCTCAGACCGGGCGGCTCTCGATCGCCGCGCTGGCTGCCGCCGTGGCCGGCTACGCGCTCTCGTACGCGCAGCGCATGCTCAGCACGCCGGCGCGGCTGCTTCGCCGGCGGAGCCGATCCGTGACCGGCGCATTGACCTTGAGCGACGGTTCGCAGATCGCGCTCGACCAGCCGACTTTGCTGCGCCCTCTGGAGCGCGCCCTGGCCGCGACATCGTGGGGAGTCGTTGCGCTGTCGCTGGGACTTGTGGCGTCGCGCTTATTCCTTTGATTCCGTAGCATCGGGGTCTGATGAAGGCCGACGCGCTCCTTGCCAAGCCCTTGCTGCGGGGATGGTCGCATGCAGCAGCTGCGCTGGTTGCAATCGCTGGACTCGTCGCGCTCATCGTGATCACCCGTTACGACACCGCCAAGCTCGTCTCGATGATCGTGTACGGCACTGCGCTCGTGCTGCTGTTCGGAGTGAGCGCGACTTATCACATCATCAATTGGCCGCCGCGGGCGAAGAACTGGCTTCGCCGCGCCGACCACGCCACCATCTTTGTTTTCATTGCGGCGACCTACACGCCGCTCGTCTTCAACGTGCTGGATGGCTGGTGGCGCATAGGCGTCCTGGCCGCGGTCTGGATCTGCGCTCTGGCCGGCGTCGCCGGCGCTGCTCCTTTTCTGCGCATCCCGCGCCAGCTCCTTGCTTCTCTCTACCTAGCGATGGGTTGGGTGGCGGTGGTCGCGTTGGTTCCGTTGACCTCGGCCCTCGGATGGGTGGCGGCAGTGCTGATGGCACTGGGTGGCCTGCAGTATTCGCTGGGCGCCGCCGCGTACGCCTTCAAGCGACCGCGCCTGTGGCCGCGTGTGTTCGGCTACCACGAGCTGTTCCACCTGGCCGTGATCAGCGCCAGCATCACGTTCTACGCGATCGTCGTGCACTACGTGGTCCCGTATCACCGGGCGAGCTAGACCGGCGGAACTCCATGCTTGCGATTGGGGCGCGCTGAAACTCGGGTCGCGTAGGCCTTGAAGCGCGTGATCAATGCGTCGCGCAGCAGTTCGGGCTCCACGACGTCGTCGACGATGAGGTTTGCGGCAAGCTTGTAAAGGTCGACGTCCTCGCGGTATTCGTCCTCGAGCTGCTTTCGCCGCGCCGCCCTCTCTTCCTCCGGAAGCTCTGCGAGCTTGTTGAAGAAGACGGCGTTGACCGCGGGTTCGGGGCCCATGACCGCGATCTGAGCCGACGGCAGCGCGATCACGCAGTCGGTGTCGAATGCCGGGCCGGCCATCGCGTAAAGACCTGCGCCATACGCCTTGCGGACGATCACGCAGATCTTCGGCACCGTGGCCTCAGAGACGGCGCTGATCATCTTCGCGCCGTGGCGGATGATGCCGCGCCGTTCGACGTCGGTGCCGATCATGAAACCCGGCACGTCAGCCAGGAAGAGCAGCGGGATCTCGAATGCATCGCACAACCAGATGAATCGCGCCGCCTTGTCGGCCGAGTCGTTGAACAGCACGCCACCCTTCTGCATCGGCTGATTGGCGAGGATGCCCACCGCCTGCCCATCCAGTCGGGCGAAGCCTGTGAGCAGCTCCTTCGCAAACAGTTTCTTGATCTCGAGCCAGCTGCCCTCATCGACAATGGCTTCGACCACCTTGCGCATGTCGTAGCCTCGGTTCGCCTCATCGGGGATCAACTCGCCAATGGGTTTCGACATTGCCCGCGCAGGCTTTCCCGCGCGCGCGGCCGGCTTCTCTCCTGATCTCTGGGGCATGTAGCCGAAGTAGGCGAGGCCGAACTCAATCGCCTCCTTGTCATTGGCGACGAGGGCGTCGCCGCAGCCGCTCTCGGTGCAGTGCATGCGCGCGCCGCCGAGCTCCTCGAGGGTCACCTTCTCTCCGACGACGACCTCGACCATTCGCGGCGACCCCAGGTACATCGAAGCGTTGCCTTCGACCATGACGACCACGTCGCAGAAGGCGGGAATGTACGCACCGCCGGCCGCCGACGGCCCGAACAGCAGGCAGATCTGCGGCACCTGGCCGGACAGCTGAACTTCGTTGTAGAAGATGCGCCCGGCGTGGCGCCGGCCCGGAAACATATCGATCTGGTCGGTGATGCGCGCGCCGGCGGAGTCCACGAGGTAAAACAGCGGCACGCGAATCCGGGCGGCCGTTTCCTGGATGCGAACGATCTTCTCCACGGTGCGGGCGCCCCAGCTGCCCGCCTTGACCGTCGGGTCGTTCGCCATCACCGCCACCTGCCGCCCATCGATGGTGCCGAGCCCAGTTACCACCCCGTCCGCAGGTAGCTCTTCGGCCAGGACGTTCGCGAAGATCCCGTCCTCGATGAATGACCCCTGGTCGAGCAGCAGGTCCAGCCGCTCGCGGGCGGTGAGCTTGTGCTGCTCGCGCAGTTTCGGCAGGTAGCGCGTACCGCCTTTCAACGCGCGTTCGCGGAGCTCGCGATGTCGCGGATTGCTCACGCGCTCACCGTCCCTTGAAGTCCGGCTCGCGCTTCTCAAAAAAGGCCTTGATGCCTTCCTTTGAATCTTCAGTCAGCGTGACCAACGTGAACTGGCTGTGTAGGTAGTCGAGCGCCGCGCGGAACTCCATGTCCTGCTGACGGTAGAACGAATCGCGACCGAGGCGCATCGCCGCCGGGGACTTCTTTGCGAGCTTGTCGGTGATTTCCTTGACAGCGCTGTCGAGCTGGTCGTGCGGCACGACCCGGTTGATCACGCCGAACCCCTGCAGCTGCGTAGCCGTCCAGCGATCGCCGAGCATCTCCATCTCGAGCAGGACCTTGCGCGGCAGGTCGCGCGAAAGGATCGCCTGGATCATCATCGGCCAGATCCCCACATTGATTTCGGGCGTGCCGAAGGTCGCGGTGTCGGTGGAGACCAGCAGGTCGCACGCGCATGCAAGCCCAAAGCCTCCGGCCAACGCGTGTCCGTTGATGCGAGCGACGATCGGCTTACCCAGGCTCGCCATCAGGGCGAACAGCTCAACGAAGAGGTCCCGGCTGCGGTGGCGTTCCAGATCGCTCATGCCTCCGTCGAAGCTGGCGAGGTCTGCGCCGGCGCAAAACGCCCTGTCACCGGCACCGGTCAACACGACCACGCGGACCTCGGGCTCCTGCTGGCACCAGCGAAACGCCGCCGCCAGGTCGCGGAGCATGGTCGCCGACAGTGGGTTTCGCTGGTCAGGGCGGTTGAGCATCACAGTGGCCACATGTCCTTCTGTGGAGATCACGACCTGCTCGAGCGCTGGGATCTCAATCACGTCGCTATCGTATGCCGCGCTTCTACGTGAGCAGACCCGACGCGATGGCGATGCCGACCAGGATCAGCACCGCACCACCAAGCTCCTCGCTCCACTCTTCGACGCGCCTCCCAAGCCGGTGGCCAAGCTCGAGCCCAACCAGCGACATGGCGACGCTGATGGCGCCAATCGTCACGGCCGCGACGACGATCTGGATGTGGTACACGGCGAGGGCGAAGCCGACCGCCAGGTTATCGATGCTCAGGGCCATCGCGGTGACGATGAGGCGATGCGTCTGCAGGGGCTTTGGGCTTTTCTCCTCGCTCTTTACCTGGCGTCCCTGCCAGATCGTGTAGGCGCCGGTGAGGATCAGGATGCCACCGGCAACGTACCCGGCGAGGTTCTTTCCTATGTAGCCGGAGACCGCTTCCCCCAGGACCAACCCGATGAGCGGCATCAGCGCCTCGAAGAGCCCGAAAGCGACGCCGACGCGGATGCGGGTCTTGGCGTCGATCCCGCTGAGTCCGATGCCGATCGCGCCGGCAAAGTTGCTCAAGCCGACTGAGACGCTGACGAGCAGGAGGCCGAGCCATCCGGACACCGGCGTAACTATATTGAGGGTTTGAGCTTCGGCATTTTGTCGTCAATCCTTAACAAGAACACTTTGCCGCTCTGACTAATCGGATTCAGAATTGCAGCGAATCTGCAACCGCCTCTGTAACCCAAAGTTAGGCCCACAGTCGCTTAAACCATATAATCCGCCCCACCAAGAAAGATATGAAGCTCAGGCAGCGATTACCTGCCGCGGCCACAGCCGCGGCCTCACACGTCAATGGCATCGATCTCGACAAGCCGATTTTTACGCTGAGCGTGGCTTCGGAGATCCTGGAGGTCCACCCGCGGACTTTGATGATGTACGAGCACCTCAGCATGATCCAACCCAAGCGGACCGTGACCAATCGCCGGCGTTACTCGCGGCGCGACGTGATGAAGCTGCAGGCCATCCAGACGCTCACCCGCGAGCATCACGTCAATCTCGCCGGCGTCCGCCACATCCTGGCGCTGCTCAAGCGCCTTCACAACGCGGGAGTCGAACCACCGGATGGCCTCAAGAACCTGGACGTGTCGCAGCTCGACGTCTAAATAACCCCCCGGGTTTGATGGAAGGCAAATGTCAAAAAAGAGAAGACGCTTAGAGATCAAGGTCGATCCCCTGCCGGCTCCCTTCATGGACGAGACAGCATCCTGCCCCGTATGCGGGCGCGACGCAGCGGCGATCGGGAGGCGCCACCTCCAGATCGTGTTCCGCTGCGAAGGGTGCAAGGTCGTCTTCAAGCGCAACCGGAGCTGGCCTTACATCTACTAGCGGCCATAACTGAAGGTTCGTTCAGCGGCGTGATCTGGAGCTTGGTTTCGGCACCTGAAACGTCGCTCCGCCGCGTTGTCTAGTGTGGAGACATGAGACGGTCAGTTGGACGGGCTGCGATCTATGGCGCGCTGATCGGCCTGGCCACCGCGGCGATCGCCGAGGCGGCGCGTCCACGCGGCGGGACCACGGTGCTTGTGGACTGGGGACAGGTGCGGCAAGCCGCACGGACTCGCCTTGAGACGCATTCCCTCGATCGATCTGAGCTCGTCGCAGCCGCGGCGGGATATCGCTTGATGGCCGCCGAGCTTGAAAAACCTCTGCTTGATTTCGTCGGCGGTCTTCCCCAAGGCGCGTCCTTGCCTCAGTTTGAGGCGGTGGATCGAGTCGGGTGGCTTGACCTGAACCTGGGCATCCTGCGACGCGTCATCGATCCCGTGCTCGAAACCGGGCGCGTGCCCAACTCATTGCTCGTCGAGGTCGGTCGGGCGGGCGTGGACCGCTACGTGGCGTTCATGCTCGCATTCATCGGGCGCAGGGTCCTCGGACAGTACGACCCACAGCTGCTGGGCGCGGAGCCGAGTGGCGGCGAAGGCCTGTATCTCGTCGAGACGAATGTCCAGGAGTGGGCACGTCGAGCCAACCTGCCCGGCGAGGACCTCCGGCGCTGGTTGATCCTCCACGAGATGACGCACGCGTGGCAGTTCGCGGCGCATTCGTGGTTGCGTCCTCACATGGAGGACTCCATGCGTGTGCTCGTCGACTCGGTGACGAAAGGCGGCGCATCGGTTTCTCGCATCGCCGCGTTCGCGGGCGTATTGCCGTCTCAGTGGCGAGCTATGCGCCAGGTCCAGGGCACCATGTCGGTGATCGAGGGCTACAGCAACCTGGTCATGAACGAGCTGGGCAGCCAGCTCCTGCCCGGCTTCGATCGGCTGGAGCAGGCGTATCGCGAGCGCAGCTCCGGCAAGAGCCCGCTCGACGTCTTGATCTGGAAGCTCACCGGCCTTGACCTGAAGCTGCAGCAGTACCGCCGCGGCGAGGCTTTCTGCCGGGCGATCTTCGACCAGCACGGGATGAAAGTCCTCAACGAGGTGTGGAACAGCGAGGCTCACATGCCGCGCATGGAGGAGCTGGCCCATCCGGAAGCCTGGTACCGGCGGGTGGTTCAGGCGTAAGGGGACGGATTGGCCCTGCTAGTCCTTTAGTTCTTCTTGGGCCGTTTCTTCGGTGATCGGCATCACGGTGACCGGTAGATCCCCAATGTCGAAATAGCGCACAGCCTTGTTCATCCGCTTGGCGATTCCGACCTGCACCTTGACGCCGAGCGAGAGGCGCCCGAACACCCACACCTCATCGCAGCGGGCGAGAAGGTTGTTCATCGCTTCGCGCACGATCTCTTTTGAAACCGTGTGCATGAGGTAGTAATCGAAGAGCATGAAAGGGCTGACGGGGACCATTCCCGAGTCCAGGACAAACTTTTGGATGTGGGCCCGCCAGTAGAAGACCTTGTTCGACATGGCGACGTAGACCAATCGCTTGGGATGCCGCAGCGTTTCCTCGGCCTGGTCCCGCGCGCTGGGTTTGGTGGTGGGCTGAAAGATCCGCTCGAGGATGTCCTCGGCGGCCTTCCCCGAGATCGTCGCCATTCGGTCGGGCTATCGTATCAGTCGTGCCCGAAGCCTCCAGATTCGACCTGACCGGGCGCGTGGCACTCGTCACCGGGGCGAGCCGGGGGATCGGAAGCGCGATCGCGACCGCCCTCGTCGAACAGGGCGCCCAGGTCGTCCTGTCCAGCCGAAAGCAGGCCGACCTCGACGTAGAGGCCGCTCGTATCAACGCGCTGTACCCGGAGCGCGCGACTGCGATCGCAGCTCATGCGGGCCGGCCGGACGAGCTCGAGCGGCTCGTCAAGACGGTGATGGAACGCTTTGCCCACATCGACATCCTGGTCAACAACGCCGCCACGAACCCCTACTTCGGGCCGGTGCTCGGCGCCGAGCTGCCGGCCTGGGACAAGACCTTCGAGGTCAACCTGCGGGGGGTGTTCGTCCTCACCAGGCTCGTCTATGACGCATGGATGGAGACGCACGGCGGAGCGGTGGTGAACGTTGCGAGCGTGGGTGGTCTGCGGCCGGGCGTCGGCCTGGGCGTTTACAACATCACCAAGGCAGGCGTGATCATGCTTACCCGGCAGCTGGCCCGCGAGCTGGGCGGCAAGGTGCGCGTCAACGCGGTTGCGCCTGGCCTCATCAAGACGCGCTTCGCGGAGGCCTTGTGGGGGAACGAGGTCATCCTCGACCGGGTGCTGGCTTCGAATCCGATGGGCCGGATCGGTGTGCCGGACGAGGTCGCCGGGGTGGTTGCGTTCCTGGCCTCAGACGCGGCCAGCTACGTCAACGGGGAAGTGATCGTGATCGATGGCGGCGGAGGTGAGCCTTAACGGTTCGCTCGCCGGATGGCTGTGAGGCCCCGTCGGAGTCTGTCTCCCCGTTCTCCGAGGCCAGCTGGCGGGTGTGGATGAAGTCCTCCAGCTCCTTCTCGTACTGGTAGGCATGGCGGTCAGGCGCGTAGCGGAGGACGCGGCGCTGCTGAATGAAGTCTTCGAAAGCCGCGAGCGTGTCGCGCCTGGCACGGAAGCCGAGCTGGCGCGCCGCCTTGGCCGTTGACAGCGAGCGACCCCACCGGAGCAGGTCCAGCAGCTGCGGCGACAAGAACGCCACCCCTGCCCTGCGGATCGCGAAGGCGGCCAGCTCAAGCCCGACTGGAGGCAGCAACGGCGCGTGCAGCTTTCCCGCAGCGTCGAGCAGCTTGGAGAGCGGCTCGGGTCCTGGCGAGGCGATGTTGTACGCGCCTGCCGGTCCACGCTTGGTCGCCAGCGCCATCGCTTCGACACAGTCGTCGCGGTGGATGAGCTGCAGTGTGGGATCGTGGCCGGCGACCGTTGGCACCACCTCGAGATCGAGGTACCGGGCGAGCGGCTGCGGCTCCTCCGGATTGAGGCTGTTGGAGAAGCGAAGCACCAGGATGGCGATGTTGGGATTGCGCACTCCGAAGTCACTCAGGTACGACTCGACCTCGACCATGTCGCGCACGAACTGGTGGCGGGAGTTGCTGTCCAGCCGGTGGTCCTCGCGCAACCCTGCCGGCAGGTCGGCGCGCGACCCGTATACGTGTCCCGAGGACTTGAGCACGAATCG
>CATPBO010000217.1 GCA_955652835.1 Candidatus Dormiibacterota bacterium | reverse complement strand
GAGCCGGCGAAGGACCTCGATACCGTCTATGTCGGGCAGCATCACGTCGAGGATCACCAGGGCGGGCGAGAACTGAGTGACGGCTGTGAGGGCGCCGCGTCCCGTGGCTGCCGTCTTGACGGAAAATCCCTCGTAGCGCAGGGCCATCGCGACCAGCTCCGTGATGTTGGGCTCGTCATCGACGACGAGGACTCGGGCACCGTCTTTGTTCGCACCGTCCTTGTTCACGCCCACAATGCTGATCCAGTTTCCTGGGGATTTGCTCAGAGAACCTTGGGAAGCCGATCGGAATTTGCTGCGCGCTCGGGCCACCGGGCAACTCGATGGACGTTCCCTTCCAGATCGACCAGGCGAGCCGGCAGCCGGTTTGCCTCGAGCCACGAAACCGCGCTCTGGCCCATGACGATCGCCGCGGTCGAGGCGATGTTGGCGTCGACACAGGTGGCTGCCACTACGCTCGCCGTGCGCCAGCAGCTGTTGGCGGGTAGGCCTGTCGCCGGGTCGATGATGTGATGCAGGACGACTCCGCCTCGCGTCCAGCGCCTGACCGTGGTGCTGGAGGTCGCGATGCCGCCGGTCGTGATGCTGATCGTCTCCTCGCCTTCGGCGATGGCCGCTCCGCTGTCCTCACTTGTCTGGATGAGCCAGCCCTCCGCGGGCGCCTCGCCCGCAACCGCGATGTCTCCACCCAGGCTCACCAGCACGCCTCCGCCCGCAATCGCCTTGATGGCGGCGGTCGCGGCGAGATCGGAGGCCAGGGCCTTGGCAGTGGCGCCGAGGTCGATCTCAACTCCCCTGGGCACGACCACCGATCGTGAGTGGGCGTCGAACCGGATCGCGCGCCACCCCGGAATGCGCTCCGCCACAAGATGCAGCTCTGCGCCATCAGCCGGCACCCCGGCGAAGTCGGAGTCGTAGCCTGCCAGCCTGACGGCTGAACCGATAGTCGGGTCCACCGCGCCGCCGGTCAGCTCTGCGCCGCGAAGGGCAGCACCGATCGCCTGGGCGAGAAGCGGGCTGACCACAACTTCCCGCTCCGGCACAGAGTTAAGGCGGCTCAGCTCGCTGTCCTGCCGAAAGCGGCTGGCGGCCAGGTCGATGGCTTCGAGCACCTTATCGACCGCCGCCTTGGCCTTGATGAGGTCCGCAGGGCGAGTCACGATCACGCGCACGGACCCGCCCAGCGCCCGGTCGTCGGCGATGCCGAGCAAGGTCGTGCTCATTTCGACCTGATGGTGCGCTTCAACGCCAGGGCGAGGACAGGACAAGACGCGACCGCGCGTTGCGCGTGCGGTGCGAGCTGGTTGGGGATCGGGACCGGTGCGATGATGGGGTAGCCCCAATCGTCGAGGTGGATGAGCTCGGGCAACAGCTCCGCGCACAGCCCGCGGCCATCGCACTTGATGCGGTCGATCGTCAGGTGAAGCTCGCTCATCACGCGGGCTGCTGCCTCCAGTGGGCCGGGTGTGCGGCGAACTCGTCTGAAAACGTGTTGAGCGCCGAGCGGAGGAAGATGACCGCGCCATCCGGGTGCTTGCACGCGCCTCGGCCCTGCACTTCCACGCTCCACCGCTTGAGCCGCGCGATGTCTTCGCGATTCGTGCCCCGCTCCGCCACCCTGCTGCATGCATCGGACAGAGCGCGAAGCCCGAAGAAGCAGGGCCCGCATTGTGCCGAGCTCTCCGTGGCGAGGTAGCGCATGATGCGCGCGGTGTCGCAGACACCGCACCTGCTGGCGGGATGCACCCCGACCACGCCGCAACCTAGCGAAAGGCCTTGCGCGTGCAGGGCAGCCGCATCGAGCGGCAGCTCCGAAGCATTTGATGCCTTGACCCAGGCGCCGAAGTAGCCACCGAGGAGCACGGCTGTGGACGGCTCCGAGATGCCGCCGGCGATGGCAAGCGCTTCTTCGATCGTCGTCCCCGCCTCGACCTCGACTACTCCCGGCCTCTTGACGGCCCCCGCGAGGGTGACGAGAAGGGTCCCGATCGCGCCTCGCCGCCCGGCCGATCGAAACCAGGCATCGCCGTATCGCGCGATGAGAGCTACGTGGGCCAACGTCTCGACGTTCTGCACCAGAGTCGGCGCACCGGCCACGCCTCTGTCGCGAGGGTGGGGCGGGGTCGTGATCGGTGTGGCGACACCCGAGTCGACGAGATGAACCGCGGCGCTTGATTCGCCCGCCACATATCGATGTGGTGCGGCCGCCATCCGGGCGAGGCTGCGTTCTGGCTCGGGCCTCTCGGCAAGGGCTCGAGCCATCGCAGCCCACGCCGCCTGGTGCTGGTCGCCGACATAGATCACCACCTGCTTTGCGCGCAGGGTTCGGGCGGCAAGGAAAGCCCCATCCAGCACGAGGTGGGGGCGGGTCGTCATCAGGAGGCGGTCCTTGCGGCTCTGCGGCTCGCCTTCGGCCCCGTTGGCAATGACCACAGCAGACCGCTTCGACGCGGCCACGGACTGCCACTTGTGCCCGACCGGGAACGAAGCGCCGCCTCTTCCTGTCATGCCAGAGCGAGTCAGCGTGTCGATGAGTTCCCGGCCGCCAACGGGGGACGCTCCCAGTCTGCTGTTGTGGTCGGCGAACGCCTCGGCTCCTGAGCTGAGGTCAGGACCCGCCAGCAGCCGGAGGTTGCTCACTGTTCCGGCCGCCTTGCAATACCAGCCCGGAACTCGCTCCGAGCTGAGGCCAGAGGGTCACTCGAGCCGCGCAGCACCCGGTAGCCCACAGCGGCCGCAACCGAGCCGACGCACGCGATCGTCAGGACGATGGACCAGGCCGACTGCGTGTCGGTGCCCGTGCCAATGCCGTGGATGATTGCGATCGGCCACGACGCGTATGCGAGCCAGTGCACCAGGCGCCACGCGACATGTCCGATGAAGCCTCGTATGAGGCTGGTGACGACGATGGCGAGCAAAAGCTCAAAGGCGATCGTCCCGAGTCCCAGCCAGATCGTCCTGTAGTAAGAGGAAAAGGGCACCACTGCGGTCAGCCAACCGAGATGAGTGAACGGATCGATCACCGCCGTGACGATGTGCAGCGCGAGAAACACGAGCGTCATCAGCGCCAGGTTTCGATGCAGGCCGGTGGTCAGGAAGCGCGGCCATCCTGCTGTCTGCACTCGAAGCGCTGAGAGGATTCCGAGCACGACGACGCCGCTCAGCAGCACCATCGAGACCGCGCCTGCGCCGCGGGTCGTGTACCAGAGAAGAGTGGTGCTCATCGACCCTTCATCCTGTCCCGCACCGACACAGGACTACGAGCCGCCGGAAACTGCGACGCCAGTGCCTGAGGACGAGCTCACCGAGCCTGAGGACGAGCTCACCGAGCCTGAGGACGAGCTCGAGCTGGATGTCGCCGTCGTGCTCGAGGCGGCCGCGGTGGATGAAGCCGTGGCTGTCCCAGGGATCGTGTTAGCGCTGACTGCACCGAGGATGCCCACGCCCGCGACGGCGGCGAAGGCGGCTCCGGCGGTCAGACGGTTGAGCATGGACAGCGCCCTGTCGCGAGCGCGAATCTTGTCGTGCGGTTTCGTGTCTTCCATGGCTCTAGGTTGGACCCGGCCCATCAAACATCGCTGTGAGAAAGCTGGGCGGTTGCTGTGAAGCAGGGCCCGGTCGGGGGCGATTTGATCAGTGCGACCCACCCGAGACGGTCTTCGCCGGGCCCGAGGAGGAAGTGATTGGAATAGCTGACCCCTGGACGTCCGACGAGGTCGAGTCAGATGAGGATGAATCGGTCGAACTGGAGGTCGAGGTCGCCGCGGTCTGCGAGCTCGTTGTGGTGCCTGGGATCGTGTAAGCACCGAGGGCGCTGAACACGCCAAGCCCGGCGATGGCGGCGAAGCCGACTCTCTTAGTGATCACGTTGAGCCGGTCCACGGCCGCGTCACGGTCCCGCATCCGTGCTTCAGTAGGGGTATCCATCTTTGCGAGTCTGCGCGCGGCCTCTAAATGCAACCTCAGAGCAACCTCAGAGATTGCTTAGAGTGCGAATAGGGCCCCGGCTAAACTCTCTTCGTCGCGACGCCCCCGTAGCTCAGGGGCGCCGCGCGCAGCGCACTTATAGACTTCCAACCGTGAGGCCCCCGTAGCTCAGGGGCGCCGCGCGCAGCGCACTTATAGACTTCCAACCGTGAGGCCCCCGTAGCTCAGGGGATAGAGCAGGACGGTCCTAACGTCAAGGTCGGGGGTTCGATTCCCTCCGGGGGCACCAACCAGTTTTTTGCGACAGGTTTTCGAAGTCAGCTCGCGAGTTTTAGCAGATAAGGCATGGGGTCGACCACCGAATCGTTCACGCGCAGTTCGAAGTGCACGTGGGGGCCGGTGGACCACCCAGTCGAGCCCTCGAGTCCAACCCGCTGGCCGCGAGCCACTGCATTCCCAACAATGACATCGGTCTCGAGCAGGTGTCCGTACAGGGTCATGATGCCGCCGCCGTGCGCGATGACCACGTAGTTGCCATAGCCCACCTTTGAATGGCCTACCGCGACGACGACGCCATCAGCGGCCGCCATCACGGTCGTGCCGAATGGTGCGGCGATGTCGACGCCCGCATGGAAGTGCTTGTAAGGCCCGAGCGGCGGTTCCAGCAGGAGGTCGCTGGGCCCGAAGAGCTGCGTCACCCGCGCACCCGCCATAGGCCAAGACAGCGTCAGCCCCGCGACGGTCTTGCCCGAGGGGAGCATGTGCGTGACGAGCGCGAGGCCGACACCGACGTGCGCAGCGCTCCAGGCCAGCTGATAAGAGCGCTGGATCAGGTCCTGCTCCTGTGACTCGAGGAGAGCAGCAAGCTGCGCAGTCACGTCTGGCGGCTGGTCGTGCACTCCGTTCTGCGCGTCCTGAATCTGGGCGATGACATCCGACAACTGATTGCTGATGTCGCTCTGCGTGTTCATCAGGTCGTTCAGCGTGTTCAGGCTCGCTGCCAGCCGGTCACGCGTAGCGCTCTCGCGATCGAGATCGGCCTGACGAGCGGCGCGGTCCGCCTGCAGCTTCAGCAGGTCGGCTTCGAGCCGCGCTTGCAGCGCATGGGCTCGCTGGCCTGCGATCACAAGGTCAGCCGTGGCCTGGAGTGCGTCATGGAGGTTTCCGGTGCGCGCGACCAGCAGCCACAGCGAGTTCGGTTGGCGGTAGATCGCCTTCGCCATCGCCGCCACCTGCTCCTTTTCAACGTCGATCCTCGCCTGCGTATCGGCGATCTGGGTGTCCAGCTGCGCGATCTGGTCCTGCAGGTTGGCGATCACCGTCTCTTCCTGAGTGATCTGGTCGGTCACGATCTGAACGCTGGTCGAGGTCTGGTCGAGAGCCGCGGTGAGCTGCTCCTCGCTCGTGAGCGCCTTGGCCAGGTCGCCTCCCAGCCTTGACAGGAGCTGGTCGTAAGCGGCCTGGTTCGGGTCAGGCGTCGGCGTGGCTGCCGGACAGCTGACCCTCGCGGCCGACGCGGACGACGGCGACGGGCACGGCGAGGGACCCGTCGCGCTGACGGCGGAGACCTGCAGCACCATCAGCGCGCCGGCGAGGGCTAGCGCGCCGACAGCTCGTTTCATGCGCGGACTTTGCGGAAGCCCAGCATGGCCGTCAGCGCGCCGAGCAAGAGCCCGGCGGCCATCACCGCGGCGAGGACGTACCGGACGGCGGTTCCATCGACGCCCGGAAGCACCTGCGCGTATGTCGCGGATTCAAACCGCGTCGCCAGGAACCATGCGCCGGCGACAAGGGCCGCTGCGAGCGCGCCTGCGAGCGCACCGATCATCAGGCCCTCGACGACGAATGGACCTCGCAACATCCAGTTTCGCGCGCCCAACAAACGGATCACGGTGACCTCCTGCCGCCGCGCGGTTGCGATCCCGCGCATTGAATTGGCGATCACCGCGTACGCGACAAGACCGAACAGCAAAAGCAGTCCAGCTCCGACGCCGCCCACCACCAGAGCGAAGCGGCGCAGCCGCGAGAACGTATCGGGGTCGTAGGACGTCGGGTAAGTGAGATCGACCGCCGGGTCGTTCTTAACCGACGCGGCAACCGCTCCGAGCTGGGTCACCAGGTGGACCCGGACGTCGAGGCTGGCCGGGAACGGGTTGGTCGTGCTGAGGCTGGCCAGGTTGTCGAGGCCCGGCCGGCTGCTTGCCTCCGCGAGCGCTTGCTCCGCACTCAAAGCCGTGACCGAGACCACGCGCGGGTCCGAGGTCAAGCGGGCTTTGAGGGCCGCGACCGCGTCGGGCGTCGCGTCAGGCGCGAGGTAGACGCGGACGAGCGACGCCTGCGTGGACTGCTGGACGGCCACGCGCTCGATGGCGATGCCCACCATGGCGAGCGTCCCGCAGAGCAGCAGCAGAAGGGCCATCGATCCGAGCGCGGGCGCGGTCAGGCGCACGCCTCGGCTCCAGCTTCTCAGCCCGCTCAAAACCACGAGGCGGTAGCTGTTGGCGGTCAACGCGACGAGCCGCCTCCAGAGCGGAAGCCGCTTCGGCTTGCTTGCTCTTTGGCGTGGTCGCTCGGGGGTACGCAGCAGCAGGCGCCACAGCGGCGGCGCGGAATGTGTGCCGTTGCCGTTCGAATCCGACTTACGCGACCCGTTCAGATGCACGGTCCCGCTGGGCAGCTGCAGGATCCGGCTCGAAGGAAAGGTGTGCCGGTGAGTCGCGACGATGACTGCGGTGCCCGCGGCCGCGGCGTCCTCGAGAAGGCGTACAACGATCCGCGCATTGTCGTCATCGATTGACGCCGTGGGCTCGTCGGCGAGGATGACGCGCGGCCGTGTAGCAAGAGCACGACCGACAGCGACTCGCTGGCGCTCCCCGGCCGACAGCTGGTGCGGGTACGCCTTCCGCCTGTGGCTCAGCCCGAGCGATTCAAGGGTTTCGAGCGCACGCCGCTTGATCGTTTTCAAGGGCAGCTGAGGGTCGGCCACCTGCAGGGCAAAGGTCAGGTTCTCGAATGCGGTGAGCCGCGGAAGTAGGTGGTGCTCCTGGAAGATGAATGCCACGTCTCGACGGATCCGACCCAGGCCTCGGCGCCACCAACGGTGCAGGCCCTTTCCCTGGACCCAGACCTGCCCTCGGTTCGGCCTCAGCTGACCGTGGACCAGCCGGAGCAGGGTCGTCTTACCAGAGCCGCTCGGCCCGGTGATCTCCACCATCTCACCGGGTGTAACCGACAGGTTGATCTCCTTGAGCACGGCGGTGCGGCCGAACGATTTCGTGACATGGGTGAGCGTGATCGCGGGCTGCACCGTCGCAGCGCCATTGGTGGCGGGGCGACGAGAGGTCGCGCCGTTCTTCTTTGCGTGCTGCCCGTTCTTGAGCGCGCCGTTC
>CATPBO010000216.1 GCA_955652835.1 Candidatus Dormiibacterota bacterium | reverse complement strand
GCGACCAGGTCACGCGCCGAAAGGAGTCCGACGGGTTCGCCAGCCTGATTGACGACCGGCAGGTGCCGGATGCCGAGCCTGACCATCTTGACCGCCACGACGGCTACGTCCTCGTCATCGCTTACGGTCGCGGGGTCCGCCGACATGATGACCTCTGCCTTGGTCTGCTGCGGATTGACCCCGTCGGCGATAGCCTGCACCAGGTCACGTTCCGTGACAATCCCTAACAGGCGGCCCTTGGACATGACTGCGACAGAGTCACGGTCGTCGACTCGCATGAGCCTCGCCACTTCGGCGACGGTGGCTTGCGGATCGACTGAGACCAGGCGTCCCGGCGGCAGGTCTTTGACTTTCACTTTGGTCACTCCACCTCGAACTTGACTGGAACCATCCGCTGAGAGCTCTTCGGGGGTCGCTTGTAGTTGCGCTTCTGTCGAGGCGGAAGCTTGATTTTCTCGATCGGCACCTGCTCGTAAGGAATTAGTGAGAGGAAGTGGTTGATGAGGTTCAGATGCGCAGACCGCTTGTTGTCAGTCTCGACCACGTACCAGGGGGCTTCCTTGATGTCGCAGTGGGCGAACATCCGGTCCTTCGCCTCTGAGTAATCCACCCATCGCGCGCGAGCCTGAATGTCCATGGGGCTCAGTTTCCAGCGCTTGCTGACATCGTTCATCCGTGCAATGAACCGCCGTTCCTGCTCTTCATCACTGACCGACAACCAGTACTTGACCAGGACGATGCCCGAGTGGACGAGCATTCGCTCGAACTGCGGGCACATGCGCATGAACTCGTCGTATTCGGCGTCGGTGCAAAAGCCCATGACGTGCTCGACGCCGGCGCGGTTGTACCAGCTTCTGTCGAACAGGACCATCTCGCCGGCGGAGGGTAGGTGGGTGACGTAGCGCTGGAAGTACCACTGCGTCCGCTCTCGTTCGGTCGGGGCGGGCAGGGCGACGACCCGGCAAAAGCGTGGGTTCAGCAGCGCCGTCATCCGCTTGATGACGCCTCCTTTGCCCGCAGTGTCGCGACCTTCGAAAAGGACAACCACGCGCAGGTTTCGGTGGCGGATCCATTCCTCGAGCTGAAGCAGCTCGACCTGCAGGCGGCGGAGCTCCTTCTCGTAGTCCTTCTTCCCGATCGTCGTCGTTCGTGACGACCGCCCTGCCGGCTTCTTGTGTTTGGCCTTCTTGGTGCTCGCCATGTGGGCAGAAATGTAGCAACCGCCGTGCTACATCGGCGATCGACTTTGGTGTCAAGTCGTCACCATGGATGCCGCCGGCGGCGCTCAACTCACGTGCGCAGATCGCCGCGTGGATTGCGCCGTCGAATCCTATCAGTGGTGGTTAGCCGAGCTCAGAGTCGGGGCTGTGGATCCGAGGGGATTCGAACCCCTTACCTCTTGAGTGCGATTCAAGCGCTCTCCCAATTGAGCTACGGACCCACGCGCACGCAATTGAGCGAAAAGCCAGTATAGCCCGGCCCTGATCAGGGTCCCGCCGCGCGGAACAGGTCGTGGTGCGCAGGCGTTCCTATACTCGCCAGATGGCGTTTCTGTTCAAGGGCAAACGGCTTCCGGAGGGCGTCGACCCCGCTCGAATTCCGCCCGGCCAGACCCTTACCGCGCCCGAGCGCTGGCCCTTGCTGCACTTTGGGCCGGTGCCAAAGACGGACATCGCGAAATGGGAGTTCAAGGTGTTCGGCGCGGTCGAGCACGAGCTGACGCTTGATTACGGAGAGCTGCGGGCACTTCCCTCAAAGGACGTGATGGCGGACATCCACTGTGTCACAGGGTGGAGCCGCCTGGGTGACAACTGGACCGGTGTTCCGATCCGCGAGATCCTGGATCGCGTCAAGCCCAAACCGGTGGCGAAGTACGTCAACGCCCACTGCGAATACGGCTACACGACGTCGGTGCCGCTGAGCGTTCTGGATTCCGAGGAGAACCTCCTTTGCTATGCATGGAACGGGCAGGATCTGACGCCCGAGCATGGCTGGCCCCTGCGTCTGTTCGTGCCGTCGAAATACTTCTGGAAATCGGCCAAGTGGCTGCGCGGGCTAGAGTTCATGGATCGCAACCGGCTTGGTTTCTGGGAGCAACGTGGGTATCACGACGAAGCCGACCCCTGGAAGGAGACAAGGTACTGGTAGTCAGGGCTCTCTAGCCCGGCCGCCGCTTGTCACCTTCACCTCTGATTTCGGTTCGGGTTCTCCGCTGGTGGCGGCCATGAAAGCGATGGTGCTGGCAGGCTGTCCAAACGCCACGCTCGTGGATGTGAGCCACGAGGTTCCGCGGTTCGACGTCTCGGCCGGCGCGTTCATGCTGTTCGCCGGCACGCGTCACTTCGGCCCCGAATCGGTGCACCTAGCGGTGGTGGACCCGGGTGTCGGCAGTCCAAGAAGGCGGCTTGCGATCCGGGCGGGGGGACGCTTTTACGTTGGGCCGGACAACGGGCTGTTCGCCATCGTGATCGAAGAGGTTGGGCTGCAGGACGCGGTCGAGCTCGCTCCGCGACCGCAAGGGGCGCCGACTTTCGAGGGTCGAGACGTCTTCGCGCCGGCGGCGGCGGCTCTGGCGTCGGGGATTCCGTTGTCGTCGCTTGGGCCTCCAACGGATCCGCCGAAGATGCTCGACGACGGTTCGCCGCGCGTCTTGTGGGCGGATGGATTCGGCAACCTGGTGACAAACATCAAACCGCCCGCCCGCCGCATGCGCATTCACAACCACGACGTCACCGCGACGGCCACGACGTATGCCGAGGGGCGGCCGAACGAGCCGTTCGTTTACGTCGGGAGCATGGGGTACCTCGAGGTAGCCGTGCGGGAGGCGAGGGCGGACAAGCTGCTCGGCGCGCGGCCGGGGATGAAGGTCGAGCTGATCTAGGGTTTTTCTTTTTCTTGGGCCTTAACAGCCTGGGTTCTCGTTTGCTGTTGGCTCCGGTAATTTCGCGTCGCTGTGGCTCGAGTGGTCTTCCTGCTCTTCTCCCTCTCCTTGGTGGGCTGCTCGAGCCCGGCCCACCCCGTGCCCGCGCTGGCTGCCGGCTCCGGTGCTGCTCAGGAGGTGCGCCTGTGGCAGGACGCGAGCATCTTCCGGCTGGTCGGAGGCCTCATCGGGTCGGCGCAGCGGCGGGTGCTTGTGGAGATGTATGAGCTCGGTCGCGCGGACATCGTGCGTGAGCTGGGGGATGCGGTCGGCCGCGGGGTCAGTGTGCGGGTGATCACTGACCCGACGGTTGGAGCCAGCCGCAAGTCGGCCGCTGTTCTCGACTCGCTGGGTGTGCCCGAACGGGTCTATCCCGTTGACGACGGCCGTCACCAGATCGACCACGTGAAGCTCTTGATCGTCGACGGGGAAGCCGCTGTCGGCGGCATGAACTGGGGCAAGCACAGCGACCGCAATCACGACTATGTCCTGGAAACGCGAGTCAAGGTGGAGGTCGAGCGCCTAGCTCGAATCTTCGAGCAGGACTGGAGCCTCGGGGGCGGCCATCCGTTCCCGCTGGCCGCTATCACCGGCGAGGTTGCGCAAACGGCGCCCGGGTCGGAGATCCGCACCATGCTGGTGGCGGCCTTGACCCATGCCATGCGGCGTGCCCTGGCGGAGGTTTACACGCTGACTGATCCTGAGGTCGTTGCCGAGTTGGTCGCGGCGCACCGTCGCGGCGCGCTAGTTCGTGTGCTTCTCGATCCGAACCAGTCCTATAACCTGCACGCCTATTCGGTACTTCGGGCCGGTGGTGTCGAAGTCCGTTGGTACCCGGTTCCCCGCGGCATCCTGCTGCACGCCAAGATCGGACTGTTCGACGGCGAGCTGGTGCTGGGCTCGGCGAACTGGACATTGAGCGGGCTCGGCGTGAATCACGAGCTCGACATCGAGACGGGCGATCCGCTTGCGGTGGCGGCGTACGCGGCGCGCTTTGCCGCGGACTGGGCGCGTGCGGGTGGTTAGACCTGAGGAGGGGGCCCCGACTGTCCGGGGGGAGGAGGTCCGGACGAACCTCCGGCGGGCGGTCCAGCCGGCGGGCCTCCCGAGCCAGACGGGGGTCCGAAATTGACCTGGGGCACGGCGCGGTCGCCTTCATCTGCCTGGAAGAAGCCGAAGGGCTTGAAGCCCAGGGCTCCAGCGATCAGGGAAGTGGGGAGGGTTTGCAGCTTGATGTTGTAGTCACGCACGTTGCCGTTGTAGAAGCGGCGCGAGAACTCGATCTTGTCCTCGGTGGCGGTCAGGGTCTCCTGGAGGTTGGTGAAGGCGGTGATCGCCTTGAGCTCGGGGTAGTTTTCCGAAACCGCGAAGAGGCTGCGCAGGCTCTGGCTCAGCATATTCTCTGCCTGCCCGATCTTGGCGGGGTCGCCGGTAGCGCCCGCGGAGACGGCTGCCGCTCGCGCGTTGGTGACCGCTTCGAGTGTCCCGCGCTCGTGGCCGATGTAGCCCTGCACCGTGTTGACCAGGTTCGGGATCAGGTCGTGGCGGCGCTTGAGCTCGACATCGATCTCAGACCAGGCTTCCTGGGTCCGGTTTCGGGCCGTGACCAGGCCGTTGTAGGTGAGGATCAGCCACACGACGATCACGACGACGATGCCGATGACGATCCAAGTGCCCATCAGGCAGCCATCCTACGCGTGGGCGCGACGAGCCCAGCGGGTCTTCTTAAGCATCTTCTTGTGCTTGTGCTTGCGCATCTTCTTGCGCCGCTTCTTGATTACCGAGCCCAATCCAACTCCTTCGGGGCAGAGACAGGTTTGATCTTAAAAGGGGGATTACCCGCCCACCGAGGGCTCGGGAATCATACCGGAAGCTGCCTGGCCTCCGTTCGAGCCTAAACTCACGCCGATGTACTTCACCGACGCCCACGAGGAGCTGCGCCTGCACATCCGCAAATTCCTCGAGAAAGAGGTCCAGCCGCACCTCGAACAGTGGGAGGAGAAGACCTTTCCCGACTCCATCTTTCGGCGGTTGGGCGAGCTCGGGTTCCTCGGCCTGCGCTATCCGGCCGAGTATGGAGGGCAGGGTGGGGACTATTTCTCAGCCGTCGTCCTGTCTGAGGAGATGGCCAGGGTCGCCAGCGGCGGCCTGGGCATGGCGGTCGCGGTCCAGACGGAGATGGCGACTCCGCCCGTGTTCAAGTTCGGGACCGACGAGCAGAGGCGCAAGTGGCTGGCGCCGGCCATCCGGGGCGAGCAGATCGCCGCCATTGCCATCACCGAGCCGGATGCCGGGTCGGATGTGGCTTCGATCACCACCGTGGCGCGCCGGGACGGGGACCACTTCGTCGTCAACGGCCGCAAGATCTTCATCACCAACGGAGCGCGCTGTCACTGGGCGCTGGTCGTAACGAAAGGCGATCGCGAGCGCGGTCACAGCGGGTTCAACCTTCTGGTCATCGAGAAGGGGACGCCGGGGTTCCAGGTCACTCGGACGCTGGAAAAGCTCGGCATGCACTCGTCGGACACCGCCGAGCTGCTGTTTGAAAACTGCCGCGTGCCCGCCGCCAACCTGATCGGTGAAGAAGGGGAAGGCTTCAAGAACCTGATGTGGGAGCTTCAGGGCGAGCGAATGATCACCGCCGCGGGGGCAATCGCCGGCGCGGCTCGCGTGTTCGAGTACACGATGGAGTACGCGCGCAACCGGCAGGCTTTCGGGCAGCCGATCTCACAGTTCCAGGTGATCAAGCACAAGCTCGTCGACATGGGGACGAAGATCGCTGCGGTCCAGGCTTTCGTGTACCAGACGGCAAAGCAATGGGATGAGGGCTCGTACCCCGTGCGCGAGGTATCGCAGGCCAAGCTGCTCGCGACGCAGGTCGCGTGTGAGGTCGCCGACGAGGCGATTCAGATCCTTGGCGGCCACGGTTACATGCGCGAGTTTCCTGTCGAGCGGGCCTGGCGTGACGCCCGCCTGGCGCGGATCGGCGCCGGGACGGACGAGATCATGAAGGAGATCATCGCCAAGACTTACGGGCTGTGATTCAAGCCGTCTTGTTCGCCGGCTGCGAACCCGAGGTGGCGGCGGGCGTCGATGGCAGGATCCTCGCGGTTGGCGAGGACGCACGTGCGGCGGCAGGTCGGGGCGCTCAAGTGGTCCGGCTGCGGGGTCGGGCGTTGCCCGGCCTGATCGACGCGCACATCCACCTGGAGGGACTCGCGGATCGCCACCTGGACGTGGACTTGACCGGGACCGCAAGCTTGAGCGAGGCGCTGGAGCGGATCCGCTCTTGGTCGAGCCGGCTGGCCGAAGGCCGGTGGGTGGTTGGAGCCGGCTGGTACAACGACGTGTGGCCAGACACGTCATTTCCGACGCGAAAGCAGCTCGACGCGGCGGTGGGTGGCCGGCCGGCCTACCTTCGACGCAAGGACGGCCACTCGGCGTGGGTCTCGAGCGCCGCCTTAAAGCTCGCGGGCATCGATCGCTCGACCGAGGACCCGCCCGGCGGCAAGATTGATCGGGACAAGCGCGGTGAAGCGGTCGGCATCCTTCGCGAAACCGCCATGCAGGTGGTCTCAGACCTGCTGCCCCTGCCGAGCGAGGAGGAGCTGGACGGCGCCATGGCGCGCGCCCTCACCGACCTGGCCGGACTGGGCCTGACGGCAGTCCACTCGATGGATTCGGCGCGGGCGCTCGGCTCATGGCAGCGCCTCCGCGCGCGAGGCCGGCTGCCGGTTCGGATCACGTACAACATTCCGCTCAGCGACCTTTCACATGCCGAGCGGATGGGTGTGCGATCCGGTTGGGGTGACGATTGGATCCGCATCTGGGGTGTGAAGGCATTCCTGGATGGATCGCTGGGCAGCCGCACCGCGGAGATGCTCGACGGTTCAGGAACTCCTCGCTTGACGCAGGCGGAGCTGCTTGACCTGGTTGATCGGTGCGCTCGCTCCGGGCTCAACGTGTGCCTGCACGCGATCGGCGACGGTGCTGTCCGCCGTGCGCTCGATGCGCTGGCTCCGCGTCGGGAGGCGTGGCGCTACTGGCGGCCCCGCATCGAGCACGCGCAGTGTGTGAATCCGAAGGATATGAAGCGGTTTGCGCGCATCGGCGTGATCGCGTCCATGCAGCCAGTCCATGCCGTCGCTGATCGCGAGCTTGCCAACCAGTACTGGCCGCAGCTCACCGCGCAGTCGTACGCGTGGGGCGCGCTCGCGCGAGCGGGGGCGCGGCTTGCGTTCGGTTCGGATGCGCCTGTGGAGACTGCGGATCCACTGGCTGGAATCGAGGCGGCCACCGTCTGGCGGCGAAAGGTGAAGTGGCACCCTGAGCTGGCTGTGCCGCGTGCGGTGGCGCGGCGCGCTTACACCGCGGGTGCGGCTTACGCGGTCGGTATGGAAAAAGACCTTGGCACTCTTCGTCCAGGAAAGTTGTGCGACCTGACGGTGATCGACGATGGACGCGTGATCGCGACGGTCGTCGGAGGCACGGTCAGCTTTTTGCGAACGCCTCTCGTAACTTCGTCGCGGTCTTCGTCAAAGCCTCGTTGACGACTTTGACGTCGTCGATGACCGGCATGAAGTTGGTGTCACCGTCCCATCGCGGAACGACGTGAAGGTGCACGTGGTCCGGGATCCCGGCGCCGGCGGCGCGCCCGACGTTCGCGCCGATGTTGAAGCCTTCTGGCTTGAGGGTGCTTCGGAGAACGTTGATTGTTTTGCGAAGGGCGCGCATCAGATGCGTGGTTTGATCGTCGTCGAGGTCCTCGAGGCCGGGTACGTGAGCCTTCGGAGCGACGATCGTGTGGCCAGGGTTGTACGGGAACTTGTTCATGATCACGAGGGCGCTTTCCGGGCGCCACACAACGAGCTCGGCATCCTTGTCGTCCGGGTGCTCGATCACACGGCAGAACAGGCAGCCCGGTCGCTCCTCCCCGGCGATGTACTCCATGCGCCACGGCGCCCACAGTCGCTTCATTGATCTACGTCCTTTTCTTGCTCATGGTCACGGCCGTCTGGGGCTGGACCTTCGTCCTGGTCAAGGACGCGCTCACACACTACCCGACCCTGCCCTTTCTCCAACTGCGCTTCATCCTGGCGTTCCTCGTCATGGTGGTGTTGGTCCGGCGCCTTCCCACGCGGCGCGAGGCGTGGGTGGGCCTGCTCGCTGGCGCGGTGCTCGCGGCCGGCTACCTGACGCAGACCGTCGGGCTGACGATCACGAGCCCAGGCAACTCTGGGTTGATCACTGGGCTGTTCGTGGTGTTCACGCCTCTGATAGATCGCATCTTCGGAGTGCGGTTGTTTTGGTGGACCTTGATCGCCGTCGCCACCGCACTGATTGGCACCGTGATGTTGGTCGGCGGGCCGGCCGGCTTCGGCCTGGGCGACCTCCTGACGATCGCGTGCGCATTCCTCTTTGCGCTGCACATCGTGCTGCTGAGCCATTGGTCGCCGGGATTGCGCTCGGCGCCGCTGGCCATGCTGCAGATGGGTACCAGTGCGTTGATTTTCAGCGCAGGCGGATCGTGGTCGCTGCAACTTCCAAGCCCTGACGTGTGGCTGGCGATCGCGGTCACGGGGGTTTTTGCGTCAGCGCTGGCTTTCTACATCCAGACGTGGGCCCAGCAGCACCTCAGCGCGAGCCGGACAGCTCTCATCCTGACCACCGAGCCGGCCTGGGCACTGGTTGCGGCGGTCGTGCTGGCCGGACAGCGGTTCGGCCCGCTGCAGGCGGTAGGCGCGGGCCTTGTGTTGGCCGCGATCGTGGGGCACGAAGTCGCCCATCTAAAATTCAAAGCCCATGGAGACGAAGCAAAGACGTAGCGGGTACGTCCCACAGGAGATCGAGCCGAAGTGGCAGCAGGTGTGGGCCGAGCGTGGCGTCATGAAGGCCGACGACGCCTCCCCGAAGCCGAAGTTCTACAACCTGGTGATGTTTCCGTACCCGTCAGGGCCTCTGCACATGGGGCACATGCGGAACTATGTGATCGGCGACCTGCTGTCACGGTTCAAGCGGATGCAGGGCTTCGAGGTCCTCAACCCCATGGGATGGGATGCCTTCGGCCTGCCAGCCGAGAACGATGCCATCAAGCGTGGTGGCGGCGTGCATCCGGAGGACTGGACGCGCGGCAACATCGCGATCGCCAAGCGCCAGCTCGGAATCATGGGTGTGCTGTACGACTGGGACCGCGAGGTAACGACCTGCGATCCGTCTTACTACCGCTGGACTCAGGAGCTGTTCCTGCTCTTCCTTGAACGTGGCCTGGCGCACCGAATGATGTCGCCGGTCAACTGGTGTCCGGTGGACAAGACGGTCCTCGCCAACGCGCAGGTCATCAACGGCCGGTGCTGGAGGCACCCGGACGTCGAGGTCGAAAAGCGTGATCTCGAGCAGTGGTTCCTGCGGATTACCGACTACGCGGACCGGCTGCTCGACGACCTCTCCATGCTCGACCGGTGGCCCGAGAAGGTTCGTGTCATGCAGGCGAACTGGATTGGCCGCAGCCACGGTGTCGAGGTCGAGTTTCCCATCGACGGACACCCAGGCGAGTCGATGCGGATTTACACCACGCGCCCGGACACCCTGTTCGGCGTCACCTTCATGGTCCTTGCTCCAGAGCACCCTCTCGTGGAGAAGCTGGCCGTGGAATCGCGTCGCGCGGCTGTGCGTGAGGTCGTCGAGGCATCACGCAAGGCGCGGGAGATCGACCGCATGTCGAGCGAAGTGCCGCGGCTCGGGGCGTTCACCGGGGCGTATGCGATCAATCCACTGAACGGCGAGAAGGTGCCGATCTGGGTCGGCGACTACGTCCTGATCACGTACGGCACTGGCGCGATCATGGCTGTGCCCGCCCACG
>CATPBO010000215.1 GCA_955652835.1 Candidatus Dormiibacterota bacterium | reverse complement strand
CTGACCCATGGCTGGAGCCATCCACCCGACGGCGTTGAGGCGCTCATGCGTAGCCACGTCGCGATCAATGCTGGAGTGTTCCGGACGTCCTCAAGTCGAAATACTCGTGACGCGTGCGGAGATAGATGAGCGCGTCGGCGTAATTATCGAACCTGGAAGACAGACTCCGGCACCAACGTTGGCGCCTTCGACAGCGAGATCCTGGAACTTGTCCCCGATCGACGCATCGTTTTCCGTTGGGATTCATCGGTCCCGTCCGTTGGGATTCATCGGTCCCGAGAGAAGGTTGGGACCGGCGTACGACACACGACTGACGATCTCGCTGGTAGGCGAACCAACCGACCGACGAAGCTCAGTCTCGTCTTCGACAAGCTGACAGCGCTGGTCTCGGCACACGATGGCGCCAAATGAGCCTACGTTCATCAACTTGCCGGACTCTGGTCATGCTCGACCGGTGAGCGGCGCGCGACTTCGATGCAGTGGCAATTACACGCTGTGTCAATAATCGAGCGGAGGAAAGCATGACTGATCACAACGTGGCAAGCCGGGAGGAGTGGCTGGCCGCTCGCGAGGCGCTCCTCGCGCGCGAAAAGGAGCACACGCGGATGGGCGACGACCTGGCGCGGCAAAGGCGCGAGCTGCCTTGGGTCCGGGTCGAGAAGGAGTACAGCTTCGAGACCGACGAAGGCATCAAGACGCTCGCCGAGCTCTTCGACGGTAGGTCACAGCTCCTCGTCTACCATTTCATGTTCGGCCCGAGCTACGAGGCGGGGTGCCCGACCTGCTCCTCCAACGCCGATGCCGTCAACGGCGTCGTTCCTCATCTCAACGCCCGGGACGTCACGATGCTTTACGTTTCGCGCGCGCCGCTGGAGAAGCTCCGGACCTATAAGCGCCGGATGGGCTGGAGCTTCCCCTGGGTCTCATCGGCCAGCAGCGAGTTCAACTTCGACTTCAGCATGTCACGGACCGAAGAACAGACGCGCGAAGCGATCAAGCCCATGATCGCGGCGGGGATACCGCCGGTCGTAGACCACCTTGCGAGGGCCTCCGGAACGGACGTTGTCGGCTACTTGTCGGAGGCCCCGGGCTTCAGTACCTTCATCAGCGACGAGGGTGCCGTATTCCACGTCTACTCCACCACGGCCCGTGGGCTGGAGTTTCTGATGGGGTACTACCCAATCCTCGACCGTGCTCCCAAGGGTCGCGACGAAGCTGACTCGCCCCTGTGGCTTCGCCGGCACGACGAGTATGCGCAAAGGCCGACGTGATACTCGGCGAGGTATCGGTGAGGGCGCCATCGAGATCGATGAGCTCCTACCAGACGTCCTCGAAGGCCGGATCGAGCCCGGCCGCGTCTTCGATCGGGTCACGAACCTCGACGGTGTGCCCGACGGCTACCGCCCGACGGTTATCAGGCCGTCCTGATGCCGCGAACCAGGAGCCATAGGCCCGTCGACACCTCGGCGATGAGGATTGGGATCGAACCGATGACAAGGGGGATCCCTGAGGCTTGTGGGGCGATGAGGATCAACAAGAAGACAAGCAGGTACAGGACAGAGGCGAATACACCCCACCCGGCGAGGATCCTCGGGATGTACGCCGATCGCAGGAACAGATAGAAGAAGATGGTCGAGCCCACGCAGAAGAAGATCGCGGGGACATAGAATCCGGAGGCACTCGACGTGATATCCAACAGGGCGGCCATTTGTTTCGCGTCAAGCGCCCCGGCGTGGTTCGCCGCCAGGTACGCCTGGAGGGTCGCGAACGCACTGACAGCACCGACGCCGCCGATCGCCGCTTCGATGATGCGGAAGAGCAGCGCGGTCAGCGCAAGGTTCGCGTCCACGGGGCGGACCGTCACGTACAGCGCGACAGCGAGCAAAACGGTCGCCAGGGTTCCAACGAGGCCGCACGTGAGCGCGATCCGGTAGAGCCCCTCCGATGCCTGGATGTGGTGCGCGGCGTCAACGAAACTTCCACCGCCCTTGATGGCGGACTCAATCCATAAGTCGGCGATGTCGAAACCGAGCACCGTGAGGTACATGAGCCCGGCCACACGTGCGTAGGCACGCTGCACCTGCTGGCCGGCGTGGTTCTGCGATCCGCCTTGCGCCAGTACCGTTTCAGCACCCATCGTCTGGAACGACCGGCCTGTCGACCTCCTCGAGCTTCAGGACGGCAGGCGTTCCAGGCCGGTCACACACACCGCTTTCATCCGCGAACCTGTCGAAACGGCGATCATGACTCACCTCAGACTGAACGGCGGATACTGGTCGGTCACCAACGCGAAGGCATAGCCGTTGACGCGATTGCTCCACCTAAGTACCCCAACGACGAAATCAAACAGACCGCGCGGATACGTCGCTGTAAAGAGAATCGCGAACCACGCAGCGATGACCGCAATCACTGCCGCGAGCCCGAGAAAAAAGAGCACGAGGTAGTGAGGAATTGCGAGGAACCATTTGACCAGCGGCAGCCAGCGGTTCAGCTGGCGGGCATCTGGATAGGGAAAGTCGAGGTGGACCGCCTGGTCTTCATCGGTCGATGGATAGCGATCGTCGAGCAACGCTAGATACGCCGTGACGCGGCTTGAGAAACGGAGGAGATTCAGGTTCCAGTCAAACCACCATCGCGGGTACTTCTGCCGGAACACGATCATCAGGACCAGCGGCAAAAACACAGCCGCACCACCGATCACCAGCGTGTTCGTCTCGTTGTTGCCGTCGCGAAACGCCTCACCCGACAGCATCGTCAGGAGGATCACAATCGGAATGGCCACAATGAACCGAAAGGCCGTGCTTAGCCGATCGAGCGGACGGGAAGGAAAATCGACCTCGAACTGCACCGGGTAGCTGCTTACCATGCGTTTTCACTCTCCTGAATTGACTTGAGACTGATGACCTCGTGACCGCGCAACGCCTCGAGAAATGGCTGAAAGCTGCCGTAGATGACGCAGCGCAAGATTGCCCCGTCGACTTCAACCTCGCTGACTCCCATTGCCCGCCCTATCTTTTCGGCGGGAGGAAAGCCGACGAAGCTGACCTCAACCCGCTGCATCGGCAGCTCCCTGGCCATGTTGGCCAAGCTACGCAGCACACGGATTCCCAAAATCCGTGGAATCACTGGTTGGGTACCTAGCGGTCCGTAACTCGAGGCCGTAATAATTCCCCATGGCCGGCCGCACAACCCGTACGGGCAACCTTCCGGCTGAAGCGACGAGCTTTATCGGCCGCCGCCGGCAGTTGGCGGAGCTCAGAAAGAAGCTCGCCGTGGGCCGTCTGGTCAGCCTCGTCGGCCCCGGCGGTGTTGGCAAGAGCCGTGTGGCGGTTCGGGGGGCAACCGACCTCGGACGGGGCTTCAAGGACGGCGCATGGTTGGTCGAGCTGGCGGAAGTGCGCGATCCCACGCTGGTCAGCAACGCTGTCATGGCCGCTCTCGACCTGAGGGACCAGGCAGCAACGGAGCCGCTCAAGCTCGTCCTCTCCTACCTGAAGGACAAATCGCTGTTGCTGGTGGTGGATAACTGTGAGCACCTGCTCGGAGCAGCGGCTCACCTCGTCAGCGAAGTCATCAGAGTTGCCCCAGATGTGCGCGTCATTGCCACCACTCGCGAACCGCTGTCCGTGCCGGGCGAGCACGTGGTTGCTGTCCCGCCTCTGGAACTGCCTTCTGCCCACGCTACCGAGCCTTTGAATCAGCTGCGACAGAACGAGGCGGTCATGCTCTTTGTGGAGCGGGCGGAGGCTGCCTCGGGCAATTTCGAGCTGACCGCCGCGAACCAGTCAGTGGTAGCGGACCTGTGCCGCCGGCTTGACGGTCTGCCGCTGGCCATCGAGCTGGCCGCGGTCAGAACGCGAGTCCTTACGGTGGAGCAGATCTTCGATCGCCTCTCTGACCGGTTCGGCCTGCTCACCGGCGGAGGCCGCGCTGCCCTTCCGCGCCACCAGACGCTGCAGACGGCGATCGACTGGAGCCACGAGCTGCTGACCCGCGCGGAGCGGACGCTGCTTCGGAGGCTGTGCGTGTTCGCCGGCCGGTTCACCATTGGAGACGTAGAGTCGGTCTGCTCTGAGGACGGGGCGGCTGCCGACGTGCTCGACCTGCTGTCGTCGCTGGTCGACAAATCGCTGGTCATGAAAGAGGACACGAAGGGCGTGGCCTGTTATCGGTTGCACGAGACGATGCGCGAGTACGCCGCCCACAAGGTGCGCGAGGCGGGCGAGGAGGAGGTGCTGAAGGATCGGTGCACCGAGTACTACGTCTCGAGGTGCCGGCGAACCGCACTGCAAGCTCGCTTTGGGCTTCTCGAGTGGCTCGCCTGGATGGACGTCGAGATCGACAACATTCGGTCGGTCCTGCGACAATGCCTAGTTCAGTCGGATTCCGTGAACGGAATCGACCTTGCCACCTCGCTCAGCTGGTACTGGATCACGCGCGCAACAACTGAAGGTGTGCGGTGGCTGGACGAGCTGCTCGCCTCCGGTCCCGGCAATCCGCAGACGATTGCCTGGACCTACTTCATCCGAGGATTTCTGGCTGTGTTGCAGGGCGATTGGACAGGTGCTCGACCGCGGCTCGAAATGGCGATCGCGGCTGCACGCGACGCGGGACAACCCATTCCGCTGGCACATTCGCTGACCATGGCATCGATCGCAGACAACATGGCGGGCGATCGGATGTCCGCCGGGCGCTTCCTAGACGAGGCTCAGGCAGTGGCGGCCGAGGCCGACGACGTCGCAACCACGGTTGGAATCCTCCAGGCCCGAGCCCTCAAGGGCGCGATCGAGGGCGATTTCGAAACCGTCAAATTCGTGGCTACAGAAGGCGCTCGGCTCAGCCGGGAAGTGGGCGACCTGTACGCGCTGCACATGATGCTGCTCAACCTGGGCGGGGCAGCTCTGGCTGCCGGCGACCTCAATGACTCGAAGCGAAGGTACGAGGAGGCTTTGCGGATCGCTTACAAGATCGACGACCGCATTGGGCAGTTTTACCTGCTCGCAGCCCTTGCATATCACGCCACGATCTCCGGCCAGCCGCGGGTGGCGGCGCAGTTGCTCGGGGCGTCGGAGACCATCAGGATCGGGGCCGGCGCGACGGTCATGGCAGTCCTTGCTCCTTTCATCGCCCAGGCTGAAGAGTCCGCGAGAGCCGCGCTTGGGGCGTCGAAATGCGCGGCGGAGTTCGAAATTGGCAGACGTTTGAGCCGGGACGACGCAGTGCGGCTCGCTCTTGGTGAATCTCATGCCGTCGCCGCATCCTCTGATCATGCGGGCCCTGGTGTTCTCGGAAAGCGAGAGGCGGATGTCGCACGGCTCGTCGCCGACGGCCTGACCAACAAGCAGATCGGCGCGCGCCTGTTCATCTCCGAGCGAACCGTGGACAGCCACGTGCGCAACATCCTTAACAAGCTCGGGGTCAACACTCGAGCGCAAATCGCCGGCTGGATCGGGTCGTCGAATCAGTAGGGGAATGATCAGCCGAGTCGTTGGGAAGGTGCTGCTGGAACCACTCCGCAGAGTGCGCCGAGATTCGCCTCTAATCATTCATAACGAATCCGAATCAGTCGATTTGGAGGAGCATGGCGGATTCGCAGCGGGCCCTGTCGAGCGGCCGGCCGGATTCCCCGAACAGCTCCGCCGCCTCTCGGAGCAGCGCTGCGGCTTGCTTGGAGTCGCCTTCGGCGCGGCGGACTGATGCGCGAGCTTCCCAGACGGCAGCCTGCCAAGGGCCTCCCTGCCACATTCCCGCGAGGCGCTCGGCGTCGGTAAGGCACCGGCGAGAGCGCGCCAGCTCGCCGGACCGGGCGCACGCGATCGTCGCTGCGACTCGGAATCCGATCGAGCATGGACCGCACATCTCGTTCGGGCGAAGCGTCCGCTCCGCGTCCTCGAGCACCTTGAGCTGTCGAGCCCGAGTACGGCTGGCCTCGAGGTCGGCAGCGAACACCCGCACGAGGAGGTGCGCAACCAGCTCGGACTGTTCCGAGAGCCGGTAGGCAGTGGTCAGGAGGGCCCTCGCCTCCGGGTGGTGACCGCGGGCGGTGGCCGCCTCGGCGAGCCGCACCAGCGCGAGCGCCCGACCCGAAACGCCTCCTATCTCTGCATAGAGCTCCCCGGCGCGCGACAGCCATTCACGTGCTTCGTCGAGCCGGCCTGAGAATAGCTCCGACTCGCCGATCAGTAGGCTCATCAGGGCTTCGCCCGGCAACGAACCGGCCTTCTCGGCCAGCGGCAACAGCTCGCGGGCAAGCGCGGCGATCGAGTCGCTGTCCGCCGCCCCGAGGGAGGCCTCGGCCAGGCACAGGTGAGAATCGAGGACGAAAGGCGCCTGTCCAGGACCCAGCAGGAGCGCTTCGGCGAATTCTTGGCGGAAGCGCTCGGGCCACGTTCCGCGGGCCCAGGCCACCAGTCCGAGGAGGGCGCTCGCCTCGCCGAGCTCGCGTCCCATCTGGTGCGCCAGCGCGAGCGTGCGCACCTCCTCAGCCTTGCGCTCGGCTTCCTCGAGCTCGCGCTGGCTCCAGTGCATCAGCGCACGGGCGATGAGCGCCTGGGCCCGCTCGCTGGGATCCGACGGCTGCGGTCCCTTGAGGGCGATCGCCTTCTCGAAGAGCGCGACGCTCTCCACATCGGGTCCCACGCCCAAGTCAACCCGAAGGACCTCTCTCAGCCGCTGGAACTGCCTGATCGCCGCCTGCCGGTTGTTGGCCGCGAGATACGACCTCATCACGGCGCGATGGGCTTCTTCGTCGGAGCGGTCCAGCTCGAGGATCTCATCCCAGCGTTGAGCCCGCCGCAGCAGCTCCAGGTGGCGGTCTCGGATCCGAGCGCGGTGCGGCTCACTCCACTCCGCGTAGCGATCCTCAGGTAGTAGCTCGCCGGTGAACATCCTCGCGGCGGCCTCAATGCCTCGGCCGGTCGCGAGAGCATCGGCGGCGGCAGCCTCGAAACGCCCAGCGTCGACGCTCAATTCGGCGCTTGGCCACAGCGCCACCATCTCGCCTTGCGCAGCTACCGCCTGCTGTTCACCGACTCCCTTGCGCGCGTAGTGGATCGCTTTGCGGAGGTTGGCGGCCGCCGAGTCTCGGGCAAGGCCTGGCCAGAGCGCATCCATGACCTGCTCCCGATGCAGCTTGTGGCCGGGCGCGAGGGCAAGGAGCTTGACCAGGTCGGCGCCCCGCCGGTAACGCCAGGCCTGAGCCGGAACAGGGAAGCCATCGACCTCGACGAGGAACCCGCCGAGCAGCCGGACCGCGCAGGAACGTTTAGGGAACACCCGCGTCCTAGTTTCGCTGCACGCAGCCAATAACGCTCATAGGAGGACACGATGCCACGCTACGTTGGACTTCACACGCTCCCGGGTTTCTCGCGAGAGATGCTCGCCCAGGCAACGCCGATGCTGGGTGAGTTCAAGTCGCCGACTTTCATACGCGCGTATACGAGCTTCAAAGAAGGCAAGGTCGTCTGCGAGTGGGAGTCATCCGGCAAGCAGGAGGTGGCCGACGCGTACCGGACCATGAAGTTCCCTTGGGACGACATCATCCAGGTCGAGGCCATTTGCGACGCCGGGGACGCCGGCGTCACGACCAGAGATCTCTAGCGGAGGAATGACAAAATGTCAGACCACGCCAAGCGCAACGTGCTGTTTTCCACCGACTGGGTGGCCCGCAACCGCGACACGATAAAGCTGGTCGAGGTCGACGAGGACACTGACGCCTACGACCGCGGACACATTCGGGGTGCTGTGTCATTCGACTGGAGGCGCGAGCTTCAACACCCTGTCGTCCGCGATTTCGTCAGCAAGGAGAAATTCGAGCAACTGTGCGGATTGAAGGGGATCGCCGCGCACGACCATGTTGTCCTCTACGGTGGCAACAACAACTGGTTCGCCGCGTATGCCTACTGGTATTTCAAGGTCTACGGGCATGAAAACGTCTCTTTGATGGATGGGGGCCGGAAGAAGTGGGAACTCGACGCCCGCGAGCTGACCACGGATCGGCCCAGTCCGGCTCCGACGACCTACCGAGCCAAGGATCCCGATCTCAGCATTCGAGCCTTTCGCGACGAGATCCTGGTCGGCGTCGGGAAGACGCCGATGGTCGACGTGCGCTCAAACGACGAGTTCATCGGCAAGCTTGCTGCGCCCGCCCACCTGCCTCAGGAATCGGCGCAGCGCAATGGTCACATCCCCAGCGCGAGGAACAAGCCGTGGTCCGAGGCTGCCAACGCAGACGGAACCTTCAAGTCGGCAGAGGAGCTGAAGGCCATTTATCAGGAGCAGCTGGGGCTGCGGCCCGAGCAGTTGACGATCGCCTACTGCCGCATTGGAGAGCGCTCGTCGCACACATGGTTCGCGCTCCACGAGCTGCTCGGATTCAAGAACGTCAAGAACTACGACGGCTCGTGGACGGAGTACGGCTCGCTGGTGGGAGTGCCGATCACTCGCGAGTACGATGAGGAGGAAACCCCGGCGGCCGCAGCCGTGAGGGTGTGACGGAGACCATGAGTCATCACTACTCGTCTGGCAACTGGCTGGTGATCAGCGGGCAGGAGCCAGAGTTCATCGCAAGATGGACGGAGTTCCTGAGCTGGACGAAGCAAAATGCTCCCGGACTGGTGTCAGCTCAACTCATTCAAGACTCGGAGGACCCGCATCACTTCATCTCCTACTCGAGCTGGGACAGCGATGAAGCCCTTCAGCGCTGGCGCTCCATGCCGGAATTCGCGTCGAAGCTGGGCGCGTGCCGCGTGCTCTGCCAAGACTTTCGCGGCACCAACTACAGGCTGGCGGCCTTCGTGTAAATCGGCGAACCGAATCCCGATGCATTGTCTGTTGGACGCGCCGCCCAAGCGCGTAGCAGCGCAGGGGCGGCGCTAACCTAATTCGGGTCGAGGATGTTCGGCACCTCGGGCTGCCGCCGGTCTTCAAAACTGTCTGAGGGCTTCGGGACCGCCAAGCCCTGCCAGGCTTGCGTCGCAAAGACCTCGAGACGTGGCTTTTGCCGTGCCGGTATCCCTCGCGCGTCTTCTTCATCCGCGGGAGGTGGGGGAGAGTGAGCCCGCAGCGCTCGATATTGATCCGGGACTTTATGTAGTAGTTCATGTAGTAATCCGCCGTTCTCGGGGCCTCGAAATCGCCTAAGTTGAGGCCGCCGAGACGCTGAAATGAACTCAAAACCCTCTAAACCGGTCTCGGTGGACGAAACCGCCTAAATTTCGGGACCGTGAGGCCCCGGGTTCAAATCCCGGGCCCCCGACTTTGTCTGAATCGCCCTGGGTTTGTTGGAGACTTCCCCGTTTGGTTTTCACGCGACGGCTGACCCGTCGCGCTCTGCATAGTAG
>CATPBO010000214.1 GCA_955652835.1 Candidatus Dormiibacterota bacterium | reverse complement strand
TCCCTCCCTTCCCGCCATTCGTAGTCACGTTCCACCGTGGCGGCCAGTCGAGCTTTCCATGCGGCGACTCCGGGATCGGGTTGCGCGATGCGCGCCGTTCCCTTGATGGACCACCGCCGGCCGCCATGGTGCACGACGATGGTCGTGTGGGCACCGACTAACCGCCCGAAGGCCTCGAGCCGGACATCTTGCGGATGCAAACCGTCCCTTCCCGCGTAGCTCACCGCAGTGAAAGGCGCCGACAGAAACGAGTAAGCGAAGTTCCGGGCGCTAGCAGCCCGGGCAGAAGCGAACTATTTGACTTCGGCTGGAGCGCGCGCCTCGAGCAGTTCCTTCATCGTGTCAAGCTGCGCCTGGAATTGCTTCTTGGCGATGCGAACCAGGACGGGCTCACCCATCTTGAAGAAGCCCCCAGGCTCACCCTCCAAGATAGCGGTGACCCTCGTGCCTTCTCCAGCGGCCTCGAACTGGTTCGTGATCGTGAGTGGAAACGGCTTGTCGCTCTTTTGCACGAACTTCTGGTTGGGAATGTGTTCAGTGACCTCGGCGATGCTGTCGACGCGCCGACCCAAAAATCGGGCACGCGTCGTGATTTTTGTCCCCTTCCGCACCGGCGTCTCCGAAGCTTTGGCCTCCTCCACGATGGAGTTCCATTCAGCGAGGTTGCTCGGGTCGTTGGCGTAGGCAAATACCTCACCAAGCGGCCGCTTGATCTCCGTACTGACCTCGAACCGGATCATCTCCTGGACCCTCCTTGCTATCACCTGATCGGGCCTGCTAGCGCTGTCCCAGTGATACGCTCTTTGTCCGACGACTTCAAGCTGTCAAGCCGGCTGCGTGGGACGCCTCTGCTTCCGGCTGGGATCGGCTGGCTGTCGGGCTAAGTAGGCGGCCGATTGCCGGGTGGATTTCATTGGCGAGGCTTGATGGCTCCGTTTCGAGGTCGTCTGCGGAAACCCCTATTCGTAGGCACTGTCGTGGTCGTCGAAGCCGCCACCATCGCACTGAGCCTGATCCACTTCGCGACCAATTCCACGCACCACTTCATGGTCTGCCAACAGGACTACAAGGCCGTGCAGGCGGGTCTGGACGGCTCCATGGCCTACTACAACCTAGACACTGTGCCTTTGAGTTCCGGAACCAACGACATGACTTCTCCGGTTCTTCCGGCAATCGCCCGAGGGCCGAGCAGCGTCATCCCGCCTGGCTGCATCGCCTTTGCGGCGGCTAGCGTCAACAAGCGGTAGGGAGAACGGCGTCACGGGCACGCAGCGGATTTCTCGAGGCGGTCTACAGAAACTCCACTTCGTCGTCGCATTGGTCGCCGTCCTGGGCGCCGTCGCAACGCTGAGCCATTGCTCATTCGCGGCCGACTCGGGCGAGGCCAAGGCCTGCAACCAGGAGTACCACGTGGTGCAGGACGGCCTCTACACGTATATGGCGAACTACAACCTGACAATAGTGCCGCCGAGTTCCGGCACCAACGACATGACTAGGCCGGTTCCGCTTTACAACAAGACCGCCACGGCGGCCAATCCCACTTACGTCCGGAACTCGCAAACCCGGTGGTCGTACATCTGGAACATCGAGGGAACTATCACCGGAATCGCAGCAGCGCCCGGCGGACCGTCCCTTCCGCCTGGCTGCTTGGTCGGCTAATAGGCCGGCTTCGCAACCTTCTGAGGTCGCGTATCTACCGACACGCCAACACCTCACCCGGTTAGAGACCAGCAGTTACAGCGACGACCGACCAGTTTCGCGCCCTCGTCTTCAGCAGAGGCGCGCGGCGTTTCCGTGTTCGTCTATCCCAGCAAACCCACAGATTCCCGGCCTGGAATCGGCACCCGGTAGACTCGACTCGTGACGAGTCGTTTCGCCATGGTCCTGGTCCTCGTCATGCTCGTGGCTGCGGGTTGTTCGCGGACCTCGAATCCCGTCGCCAAAAGCAGCCCCACTCCATCGCCGACCAAGTTGCCGTGGACCGATTGTGGAGGCGGCTTTCAGTGCGCCACTGTGCAGGTGCCGCTCGATTACGCAAATCCTGGTTCGGGCTCGATAGGGATCGCGATCAGTCGCAAGCCCGCGACCGACACTGCCCACCGCATCGGGTCGGTACTGACCAATCCCGGCGGGCCTGGGGCATCCGGAATCGGCTTCCTGAAGGGTCAGGCCGCCCAGATGACAAACCTCAACACGAGGTTCGACCTCATCGGATTCGACCCTCGTGGTGTAGGCCAGAGCGCGTCGGTGCGCTGCCTGGACGGCCCACAGGAGGACGCCTTCAACGCTCTCGATCCAGTGCTCGACGATGCACAGGAGAAGCAAGCGGGAATCACGGCGGACAAGAATTTCACCGCCGGATGCAAGCAGAAGAGCGGGCAGCTCCTGCCATTTGTCGACACCGTGAGCGCAGCACGAGACATGGACGTGATCCGTGCAGCGCTCGGTGACCAGAAGCTCACTTATCTCGGCTTCTCATACGGCACGTTTCTCGGCGAGAACTACGCCCACCTGTTTCCGACTCACATTCGAGCGCTCGCGCTGGACGGAGTGATCGATCCGACCCTCTCTCCAAACGATCTTCTTTACGCCCAGCTCGTCGGATTTGAACAGAACCTGCAGTCCTTCTTGAGCGACTGCCGGGCGCGCAAGGCATCCGCATCGGCACCCTGCTCCTATGCGCAGGCGGGTGATCCCGGGACCAAGTTGATGGACCTGATGCAGCGGCTGGATACAACGCCAATGACTGTCGGTGCCCGCTCACTCACCCGCGCTCTTGCGGTGATCGGCGTACTCGTCACGCTCTACGACGCGAACACGTGGACTTACCTCGACCAGGCGCTCACGCAGGCCGACCGGGGCAACGGTACCCTCTTGCTGCGATTCTCGGACCTGTACCTCGGCCGCAACGCCGATGGCACGTACGACAACCAGACAGACTCCAACGTCGCGATCAACTGCATCGACCGTCCGGTGCCAAGTGACGTCGCCGCTTACGACGCGTTGGGTCCCAAGTTCGCAAGCGCTTCGCCTTTGTTCGGGCCGGCATTCCAGTACTCCAACCTGACATGCGCCTACTGGCCGGCCAAGCCAACCGGCACCGTGGGCCCGCTCCCCGCAGACGGGGCGCCGCCGATTCTTCTGGTGGGCGGCACCGGCGATCCGGCTACCCCGTACTCATGGGCTCAGTCGGAGAACCGGCAGCTCACCGGATCTGTTCTCCTCACCCGCCAGGGCAACGGCCACGTCTCCTACGACAAGAGCGCCTGTGCCACGCAGCTCATCGATGCGTACCTGATCGGGCTCACGCTCCCGGCCGCGGGGACTGTCTGCCGTTAGTATTTAGCTGGCGGCTGCGACCGGCGCGGGGGAAGTTGCCTTGGTGAAGATGATGTCTCCGCCTTTGGCGTCGACCTTGACTGTATCGCCCTCGCCGAACTTGCCTTCGAGCAGCATCATCGCCAGCGGGTCCTGCACGAGCCGCTGAATCGCGCGCTTCAACGGGCGGGCGCCGTAGACCGGATCCCATCCACGCTGCGCGAGCAGCTTGCGTGCAGCAGCCGTGACCACAAGGGTCACCTTGCGATCTTGCAGTCTTTGTTCGAGGCGGCGGAGCTGGATATCGACGATGGCGGTCAACTGGTCTTCCGTCAGCGGCTTGAAGACGATGACCTCATCGATGCGGTTCAGGAACTCGGGGCGGAAGTGCTCACGTAGCACCGCGATCACGCCATCGCGCACCCTGTCAAAGTCCTGGCCCTGCCGTTCCTGGATCACGGAGCTGCCCAGGTTCGACGTCATGATCAGCACCGTGTTGCGGAAGTCGACCGTGCGGCCCTGGCCGTCGGTCAGACGCCCATCATCGAGGATCTGGAGCAGGACGTTGAACACGTCGGGATGCGCCTTCTCGATCTCGTCGAACAGCACCACCGAGTAAGGCCGGCGGCGAACCGCTTCGGTCAGCTGGCCACCTTCGTCATAGCCGACGTAGCCGGGCGGCGCACCGAGCAGTCGCGCGACGGTGTGCTTTTCCTGGTACTCGGACATGTCGAGCCGGATCAGAGCCTGCTCGTCGTCGAAAAGAAACTCCGCCAGCGCACGTGCCAGCTCGGTCTTGCCGACACCGGTAGGACCGAGAAAGATGAATGAGCCCACCGGCCGGTTTGGGTCGGACAGCCCGGAGCGCGAGCGTCGAACGGCGTTGGCGACCGCCGTGACTGCTTCCTCCTGACCGATGACGCGGTCGTGCAGCCGCTGTTCCATCTGGATGAGCTTGGCGACCTCGCCCTCCATCAGCCTCGACACCGGGATTCGCGTCCAGCGGCTGACGATCTCGGCGATGTCCTCCTCGTCGACCTCTTCCTTGAGGAGCGCGTGTCCACCCTGCAGCTGCGCGAGCTTGGCGTTGGCCTCGGCGATCTGCTTTTCGAGCTCGACCGCCTTGCCGTAGCGGAGCTCGGCAGCTTTGCCGAAATCAGCAGCGCGCTCGGCACGATCGGCCTCGGCGCGAACCTCTTCGAGCTTCGCCTTGAGGGAGCGGATCCGGCCGATGACCTCCCTCTCCTGGTCCCACCGCGACCGCAATGCAGTCCGCTGTTCGGACAGCTCGGCCAGCTGGCGCTCCAGCGCGGCCAATCTTTCTTTCGAGGCCTTGTCCGTCTCCTTCTTCAGCGCCTGGCGCTCGATTTCGAGCTGGCGGATCTGCCGCTCGAGCTCGTCGAGCTCGGCGGGCATCGAGTCGATCTCTGTGCGCAGCCGCGCGGCGGCCTCGTCGATGAGGTCAATCGCCTTGTCGGGCAGGAAGCGATCGGTGATGTAGCGATGTGACAGCACCGCTGCAGCGACGATCGCCGAATCCTTGATTCGCACGCCGTGATGCACCTCGTACCGCTCGCGGAGTCCGCGAAGGATGCTGATGGTGTCCTCGACCGTGGGTTCGCTGACCATCACTGGCTGGAACCGGCGCTCCAGGGCTGCGTCCTTTTCTATGTGCTTGCGGTACTCGTCGAGGGTGGTAGCTCCAATGGCACGCAGCTCACCTCGGGCCAGTGCGGGCTTGAGCAGGTTCGCCGCGTCAATAGCGCCTTCCGCGGCGCCGGCGCCGACGAGGGTGTGCAGCTCGTCGATGAAGAGTATGACCTGGCCGTTCGAGCTTTCGATCTCCTTGAGCACCGCCTTGAGGCGGTCTTCGAACTCGCCGCGGAACTTGGTGCCGGCCACGAGGGCGCCGAGATCGAGAGCGACGACACGCTTGCCCTTCAGGCCCTCAGGCACGTCACCCTGTGCGATGCGCTGTGCGAGCCCCTCGGCGATGGCCGTCTTGCCGACGCCGGGTTCGCCGATGAGGACTGGGTTGTTCTTGGTCCGACGCGAAAGGACCTGGATGACGCGGCGGATCTCGTCATCTCGGCCGATGACCGGGTCGAGCTTGCCCTGCTGGGCGAGCTTGGTCAGGTCGCGGCCGTATTTTTCCAGCGCCTGGTACTTCGACTCGGGGTTTTGATCGGTGACTCGCTGGCTGCCGCGGATTTGCCGCAGCGCCTTAAGCAGCGCGTCATGCGTCGCGCCCGCATCATTCAATGCCTTGGTGTTCGACAGCGCCAGGAGCAGGTGCTCGGTCGAGATGTACTCGTCCTTGAGTCGCTCGGCCTCCTCCTCGGCACGCTCGAGCGCTGAGTTCAACGCCGGGCTTATATAGGGCTGTCCACCGCCGCTGACCTTCGGAAAACGCTCCACCGCCGAGACGAGCGCCGGCGCGAGTGCCTGCACTGAGGCTCCGGCCCGCTCCAGCAGCGTCCGCGCGACTCCTTCTTCCTCGCGCACCAGCGCCAGCAGCAGATGTTCAGGTTCGACGGCCTGCTGGCTGCTCTCGCGGGCCAACTCGGCAGCTCCCTGAAGAGCTTCCTGGGCCTTCTCTGTAAATTTGTCCAACTTCATAGTTGAAGGCTACCCCCCGTTTTCGATCGCCAAACCGCGAGCCCGTATCTTGGCAACATGCCCGAATTGCCCGAGCTGGAGGCACTCCGAATCCGCCTCGCTCCTCGCCTGGAGAACAGGCTGATCACGGCCGCGACTGTCAACCCCAAGAAGGCCCACATGCTTCGATACCCATTCGAGCATTTCGCCCACGAGCTCCCCGCTCGCCGCATCGTCTCACTTGTCCGGCGCGGTAAACACCTCGTTTTTGGCACGGAGCTGGGCGCCGGCGGCTCGGTGCGGTGGATGGTGATCAATCCCATGCTGGGCGGCCGATTTCAGTTGGTGGCCGGCGACGTGCCGGTGCCGGCGACCGAGGTCTTCACGATCCGGATCGAGGGCCGGCAGGAGCTCCGCTACCTCGACTTTCGAGACATGGGCCGGATTTACTGGGTCTCGGACTGCGATCGCGAGGTGCCGGGGTGGGCGGAGCTCGGTCCTGAAGCGGACTCGGTTCCTGAGATGGGACTCGACGTATTTCGCAAGCGCCTCCGCCGGTTCCGCGATGAGCTCAAGGACCTGCTGCGGAACCAGGAGTTCCTGGCCGGCATCGGCAACGCCTACTCGGACGAGATCCTGTTTGAGGCGCGGCTGCTGCCGCTGCGCCGGCGGGCGTCTCTCAAGCCTGCCGACGAGGAGGCGCTGTACGAGGCGATCCCGGTCGTGCTGAAACGGGCGGTCGACGCGATCCTCGCGAACCCGAACTACGACGAGTCAAAGCAGGACCGGTCGTTCATGAGCGTCCACATGAAGGGAGGGAAAACCTGCCCGCGCTGCGGTCACCGGATCAGCCAGATCGGCTCCAACCGCGAGCCGCTGAACTTCTGCCGAGGCTGCCAGCTGTAAAAAGGCATACCTCTTCGAGGGCCCTCCCTTCGATTTGACCGCCCCTCCCCCGCCGGCCAACCTGGACTCAGCGTACGGAGGCCGTCAACCCAGCCAGTTAAGCCCGGCCCGCGAGGTTCCCCGAAATGCTTTCCAGCAGCCGCTGGGACGCCAGCGCGATCTCATCGACCGCCCCATCGAACGCGTGCTGGTGGCGGCTCGAAGGCTCGCGGAATCCGCTCACCTTGCGCACGAACTGGCGCGCGGCGGCGCGGATCTCCTCATCGGTGGCGACGACGTCAGCCTGGCGCAGGGTCTTGATGCTCCGACACATGCCCCCAACGATAGACGGGTCGCGCCTACGAGCCCCGGTGTGGAGGCAGCTCGGGCAGGTCGTGTGGCGCCAGCCGCGCCGGGTCCAGACCCGCTCGCTTGAGCATCGCGTCCGCCAACCGATCGTACCGCCGCTCGGCGATGTCTCCCACCGGGTCGGCGCTCGCGGACATCAGCGCGCGGAAGCTCAGCGTCGACACGGCCCGGTAGGCAAGAACGGCCCGCGCCTGCTCGGCGCGGCCGGTCAAAGAAGCAATCCGCACAAAGGCCAGCGCCGCGCCCGTTTCCCGCATGTCCCGCCACCGCCACCCGGCGTAGGGCAGCAACACCAGCAGGATCGGGGGGAGCGCCACCAGAAGACCGAGCACGATCGCGGTCTGGAAGATCGCATCGTGGATCTGATGACCGGTCGCCAGCAGCGAGTCCCCTGAGTACTTCTTCAGCGCATCCGCCGTGTCGAGCAGGAATTTCGTCAGAAACGGAATCCCGCCCGGCACCGCATTGCGGAACGACGCGATCCAACTGTTGAAGGTCGCTCCCGTGCTCGTGATCCCATCGGCGATCACCTCCAAACCGAGCACCGTCTGGTAGATCAGCCAACCGAGATACGCCCACGTGACGGACCAGGCCACCGTGACGGTATCCGCCAGCACGCGCAGGAATGCCGGCCAGCGCCGGTCCGGGTAGACCTTGATCATCACCCGCGACGATAAGTCACTTCGGATAAAACCGGAGGAAGCGAGGTTGGACTAAACTCGACCGAACGATGGTGCAGGACCTCGAATTCCCGGCTCATCGGCTCATCGAGGCTCCGGACTGCTTCTGTACCTGGTAGGTCGCTAGCACCCGGGCGGCGCCCGGCCCATAGGCGACCTCTCCCTTCCCCTTCCAAAGCGCCGCGCCCACTGAAAGGAGGATCAGATTTGGCAACCACCTTGTTGAGACCCGACCAGACCTTCTATCCGTCGCCCCGCATGGCGGCTGAAGCGCCGGTCGAAACGCTGGCCTACATGGTCACCTTCGACCCAACCGCGAAAACCTCAGATGCCCTCGTCACCCTCGACGTCGACCCTAAATCGAAAGACTTCGGCAAGCAGGCCGGCCGTGTGGAGGCGCCGAACAAAGGCGACGAGTTCCACCACTTCGGCTGGAACGTGTGCAGCTCCGCACTGTGCCCGTATGCGCCGCACCCCCATCTGGAGCGCCGCTACTTGCTGGTGCCGGGCCTGCGCTCGTCACGCATCTACGTCTTCGATGTCAAGCCAAACCCCAAACAGCCGAAGCTCGTCCACACGATCGAGGCCAAGGAGATCGCCGACCGCGCCGGCTACAGCCGGCCGCACACGATCCACTGCGGTCCTGACGGGATCTACGTCAGCGCCCTTGGCGCCCCGGATGGAAACGCGCCGGGCGGAGTCTTCGTCATCGACCACGACACGTTCGCGGTGAAGGGCCGCTGGGAGCTCGACCGCGGCCCGCAGCAGCTGGCTTACGACTTCTGGTGGCACCTCGGCTACGACACGGCCATCACCAGCGAGTGGGGCACACCAAACATGGTCGAGAACGGCGTCAACCCTGAGATCCTGCTCGGCGGCGGTTACGGCCACAAGCTGCACATCTGGGACCTGCCCAAACGGCGACACCGCCAGGAGATCGACCTTGGCGCCGAGTACCAGATGGTGCTGGAGCTGCGCCCGGCCCACGACCCATCCAAGGCTTACGGATTCGTCGGGGTCGTCACCAGCTTGAAAGACCTGAGTGCATCGATCTGGGTCTGGCACCTCGACGGCGACACCTACAAAGTCGAGAAGGTGATCGAGATCCCGGCCGAGCCCGCTGACGCAGACGACCTGCCCCCGCTCCTGAAGGGCTTCAAAGCTGTGCCGCCGCTGGTGACCGACATCAACCTGTCACTCGACGACAAGTGGCTCTATGCCTCGGCGTGGGGAACCGGCGAGTTCCTGCAGTTCGACGTGAGTGATCCGTTCAAACCCAAGAAGACAGGAAGCGTTCACCTGGGCGGCATCGTCCGGAAAGCCGCGCATCCAAAGGGCGGACCGCTCAACGGCGGCCCGCAGATGGTTGAGGTAAGCCGCGACGGAAAGCGGATCTATCTCACAAACTCGCTGTACGCGAGCTGGGACGAGCAGTTCTACCCGGAAGGGATTAAGAGCTGGGCGACACTGATCACCGCCAAGCCCGGCGGCGGGCTCAGTCTCGAAGATGGCTTCTTCTCTGAGTTCGAGCAGCGGACGCATCAGATCCACCTCGAAGGCGGCGACGCCTCCTCGGACTCGTACTGCTACTCGTGAGCTACAGCTGGTGGCCCTGGGCAGCACTCGTGCTGCTCGGGGCCTACCACGGCGTGAACCCGGGGATGGGGTGGCTCTTCGCGGTTGGCCGCGGGCTGCAAGAGCGCAGCCGGAGGGCCGTGCTCACCTCACTCCTACCGATCGCCATCGGCCACGAAGCCTCGATCGTGCTCGTGGTGATCGCCGTGTCGCTGACCGAGCAGTTCCTGCCTCCGTACCTCATCCGTCTCCTTGCGGCCCTCGTGCTCATCAGCTTCGGCGTCTACAAGCTGCTCAAGCCGCGATCCCATCCGGGCGGGTTCGGCATGCGCGTCGGGTTTGTGGGTCTGGCCGGCTGGTCCTTTCTGATGTCGACCGCTCACGGCGCAGGCTTGATGCTGGCTCCAGTGCTTCTGGGACTGCCTGTATACGGCGCGTTTCACAACCTGCGCGAGCTGTCTCTGCAGGCGGTTGCGGCAGCTTCACTGCACGTGACAGCCATGCTCTTGGTCATGGGCATCGTCTCGGTCGTCGTCTATGAAAAGGTGGGGCTCGGCATCCTGCGCCGCGGCTGGTTCAACCTCGACCTCGGCTGGAGCTTTGTCCTCATCGCCAGCGGCGCGATCACGCTCTTCACGGCCGTTTAGGCGATCGCGTAGTCCACTTCGACAGTCACCGTCACGTTGAGCTCGCCGACTGGCAGTTGGGTCGCCGCCGGCGCAGCGCCCCTGATGTCGTACACCGGCGAGGTAGAGCCGGAAAAGGTGAGGTCGCTGACGTGAATCACCTGTCCGAGCTTGACCCCGGCGGCGGCCGCCATCGCTTGCGCGCGACCGCGAGCGTCGGCGATCGCCAGCGTTCGAGCCTCAGCCTGACCTATCTTTGGATCCGCCAGGCCAAAGCTCACACCGACGTTGGTCGCCCCGCCCTCCTGGACCAGAGCGTCCAGCGTTTTGCCGACCGTATCGACGCTGTGCCACTTGAGCTGGAGCTGCTCAGACGCTCGGTAGCCGACAATGGTCTGCCCGCTCGAGGAGTAGTAGGGACCAACGGAATAGCCGGCCGTGTTGAGGTCCTTGTCCGCGATGCCAAGAGCCTTTGCACGTGCGATGAGCTTGGCCGCCTTGGTAGCGAGGTCGCTCTGAGCGGCGGATGCGGTGGACTGCTGCGAGTCCACGCCGACGGATATCGACGCCATGTCGGGCCTCTTGGAAACCGTCGCATCACCGCTGGTGATTACGCCCGCCGCCAACGAAGGGGTGCTGGATGAAGCTGCTGGGGATGTGACGAAAACGGGAGGCCGGCTGCCTGCCGCGACTGAAATGGCGACCACCAGCGCGCATAGCGATGCGGTGGCGGCCGAGACGAGAACGACACGAATAGATGAGTGCATGTTGGGCAATCTCCTTGCGATGCCAACGACACGATTCGCCGGCAGGTAACAAGCTTCCCTGCATACTCGGACGGTGCTGAGCGGCTGGCGGGTTGCGGATGCCTTATCCGGCATGCGCCTGGTGCTCATACCGATCATCTGGTTGGCTGCCCTGCTGGGAAACGGGCGTCTCGTGGGGCTGGGATTAATTGTCGCGGGCGCGACAGACTTTCTCGACGGGTACGTGGCGCGTCGCCTACATCAGGAATCGAGAAGAGGAGCGCGGCTCGACTCGCTCGCCGACAACCTCCTCTTGATCTCGGCTGGATTGTGGATCGAGCTGCTGCATCCGGAGATCGTCCGCGAAAACGCCGTCGTGGTTGCGGCCACCTTCGTGGTCTATATGTCGTCTATTGCTGTGGGCTTGCTCAAGTTCCACCACCTCGGCAACCTGCATTTGTACTCGTCGAAGGTTGCGGGCGGCCTCCTGTATTCGTTTGCGGTCATCACGCTGCTGGCGGGGATCTATTCGCAGCTGCTGCTGTGGCTTGCGGCCGCCGCGTTCGTGATCTCGTCTGCCGAGACGTTACTCGCCCAACTGCTGTTACCGGCTGTCGACGAAATGATGGGTTCCCTGTTGCTAGCGCTCAGAAGGCGCGCCGAAACGAGAACGATCCAGCCCATCGGCAGCGCGAGAAGGCAGCGTTCCCAGGCCCCCCACTCGGCGAAGGACGTTGCCAGCAGCGCCAGACCCGCCAGGAGCATCGCGACCTCGGCGGCGCCAAACGCGAAGGAAATCGGTCGGTAAACCGCCCACCGACTTCGTCGCCTAAACGACGAGGCGAATGCCAGCGGCGCGCCGGTCAGCGCAAGCATGGCAACGGTCGTCGCCAGACGGTGTTCGTTGGTGGCCCAAACAGAGGCAGGATCCAGGCGGATGGACGCAGCCACGAGCAGTGCCGCTCCCGCGATGGCAAGCAGAGAGCGCCCCAGCCTCGAGCCGGGTCCCAGAGTGACAGCTAGCGCCAGGGACGCGACTCCGACAAGGCAGATCGCCAGCTCCACCGCGGAGGCAAAGGGAAGGCCTGGCTCGGCCAACCTGCTGATGGTGCGTGCGAGCGGGTCATAGCCTGGAGTCAGCCACCCGGCGGCCAGCACGATCGCGGCCGCGATCGACGGGGCCGCCATCCCAAACGCGGCCGCGATGCGGGTCATGGTCAGTGTTGATAAGCGACCCACGATTGTTATGTCGATGAGCTTAGGTGTCAGGGTGCGCTGCCAAAAATGTAGAGATCGAGACGGGGTCAGCAGACTCCGGCACCCCTCCTTTGGAAGAAGTCGTCGACAGTATGGTGTGACGGATGACCAACTTCCAAGCGCTCGCTCTGTTGCTGGTTCTCATGGGCGGGTTCTTCGTCGTCTTGGCAATCGCCCCGCTTGCAGTGTTCGACAGATTTGAGTTTTGGAGCCACCAAGCCGAATGGTTTCGCACCAACAGGATCGGCAGTGTTGTTGCTCGCGTACTCTGGGGTGCTGTCGGCTTGTTCACGTGGGCAACGGCGGCTGTTGTACTCCTCCGGCATTGAGGTCATTCCCGAAAAAAGCTGGGTCAGCTCCGAGGGTACTAAGGATTGACTTCCAGGAAGGGGTTCGGCCTCCAGATTTCTCTGTAGCCGTTCCAAACATCTAGCTTCTCGTCGCGCCACTCTTCCCACAGCTGGCCCATCGCCGCCTGGTCGCGATGCGCGATGGGACGACCGTGCTCGTCAACATCGTTTTGGTCCAGCTCTTCTTGAATCGCGCGGAGACGCGGGAGCAGAGCAGTGGCCTCTTCAGTCGTAGGCGGCTCGAGAGGTGCCAATATCGCCACCTTCGGATTGGGACTTTGCGCGGCAGCCGCCTCCCATTGAGTGAACAGCCGCAATATCTCGTCGGGCGTCGGCTCGAACATCCCGCTGGCATGCTATCCGCCAAGTCCTAAAAACGGCGGACCTGGTTTCGAGTTCCAATAGTCCAGTAGAGGGGTTCAGTTGTCCATGCCGGACTCGGGGAGCGCTGATTACGACGCGCGAGTGCGCGAGAACTTCGTCGATGCCGCGGATCACCTGGTCAGCATTCCCGTGCAGCACAGGAAGAGGCTGGCCATCTTGCGGTGGCTGGTCGAAGATTTCCAGCCAGGCCGACAATATGCGGAGGCCGAGGTCAACCAGATCATCTCGCGCCACCATCCGGACTTCGCGGCGCTTCGTCGCTACCTGGTCGACGAGGAGCTGATGCAGCGGAAGCGAGGGATCTACTGGCGAACCGGAAGCGTGCCCAACATCGGCCACGATCCGCCGTCATGGCCGGGTGGCGAAGGGAGGCTTGCGCCGAAATGAGTGCGTCGACCACGACAGTTTCGACCTGGGCGCCTCTTCGCATCGGGGTGTTTCGGGCGCTCTGGCTCGCGGTCCTGGTCAGCAACGTCGCCAGCTGGATGCAGACCGTGGGCGCCCAATGGCTGCTCGTCAGCCAGCCGCACGCTTCGATCCTGGTCGCCCTCGTCCAGACCGCCGACTACCTGCCCGACGTGTTGTTTGGCCTCATCGGCGGCGTTCTCTCCGACATGTTCGACCGGCGGCGCCTCCTGATGGCCGTCCAGGCCTTTCTCGTCGTTGCGGGAGCGGCGCTGGCCGCTCTGACCTTCGCCGGCCTGATGCCGCCCGCGCTGTTGCTGACCTTCACGTTCTTGATCGGGTCTGGGTCGGTGGTCACGCTGCCCGCGTACCAGGCTCTCGTTCCCGACCTCGTCCCGCGCAACCAACTTCACTCGGCGGCGGCGCTCTCGTCGATCAGCATCAACCTGGCCAGGGCCGCGGGGCCCGCCATCGCGGGCATCGTGATCGCACGAGCCGGCGTAGGCGCCGTCTTTGCGCTGAACGCCGCGATGTACCTCCTGTTCCTCGTGGTGCTCGTCGCGTGGCGCCCACCTACAGGGGCGGCACCGAAGCTCCCGGAGCGTTTCGTCTCCGCGCTGCGCGCGGGCGGGCGGTACGTGCGCTACGCCCCGGTGGTGCGCCGGATCCTGCTTCGCTCCACATTGTTCCTGGTGCCGGCCAGCGCGTTGTGGGCGCTTCTTCCCCTCATCGCGAGCCAACGCCTGGCCCAAGGGGCCGATGGATACGGACTGCTGCTCGGTGCGCTCGGCGTCGGCGCGATCGCCGGAGGGCTGATCCTCCCTCGAATTCGCAAGAGGCTGTCCATCAACGCTCTCCTGGCTGCGAGCGGAGTCGTGTACGCGCTGGTGCTGGCTGTCGTTGTACTCGTAAGCAACGCGGTCGTCATCCTCATCGTTCTACTGCCGGCGGGCGTGGCGTGGATGGCGGTCCTGTCGACCATCAACGGCGAGCTTCAACTCTTCCTTCCCGCCTGGGTGCGCGGGCGCGGCCTGTCCGTCTACCAGACGGTGCTCTTCGGAGCGCAGGGGTTCGGTGCGCTCATGTGGGGATTCATAGCCGCCCCCGCCGGAATCGTGACCACGTTTCTGATCGCAGCCGCCGTGATGCTCATCGGGGTGGCAACGATGCGGTTCTGGCCGCTCATCGACACGGCGGGCATGGACCGGAGCACTGTTCGGTACTGGCCCGACCCAAATCTCGCCATCGATGCAGAACCCGATGACGGACCCGTTGTCGTCCAGAGCGTTTACACGATCGCGCCTGAGAAAGAGGAGCTGTTTCTGCGCGCCATGGCCCGCGTGCGCCTGTCGCGCTTGCGCACCGGAGCGACGCAGTGGGGCCTTTTCCGCGACGGAGAGGAGCCGCGCAAGTTTGTCGAGCTGTACTCGGTCCCGTCATGGGACGAGCACATGAGGCAGCACGAGGACCGGCTCACCGGCGCCGATCAGCTGTACGAAGAGGCGGCCACCGCATTGTCGGATCTACCAGAGGAGACCTCCCACTTGATCGCGGTCGAGCTGCCCGACTACGACGCCTGAGGCGCAGGGCCTTTGGTTGGGAGCAGACTTTCCAGGTCCGCTGTTCGACTGCCAGCGAGGAGGAAAGGCGAATGTTCATGAGCATCAGGAGATACAAGATCGGTTCTGGTCAGCGCGACCAGGTCGTGCAGATTGTCGACGAGGGCTGGACCGATCAATTGCGCAAGGAACCGGGATTCCTCAGCTACCACGTGGTCGCAATCGGCGACAACGAGCTGGTCTCGATGACTGCATGTCTTGAGGAAGAGGCCCTGGAGCGAGTCATCCAGATGAGTGGCGAGTGGGTGGGCACGCACCTGTCGGGTCTCGATGTCTCACTCGAGGATTCGCGCCAGGGAAAGGTGGTGTCTCACCTCGGCTGATCCGAGCGTGGCCGCTCGATCCGGCGAAGCCGTTGCCCGGCTGCTGGAGGCATGGCGCGGGGAGGTAGAGGCCCAGGCCATTTACACGATCCTGGCCCAGCGCATGCGCGACCCGCGACGCGCCCAGATCATCCGCGAGATCGCAGAGGGCGAAGCTCGCCACCGCGAGAGGATCGAGAAGCGGTTGCGCGAGCTCGGGCAGCCGATCCCGGATCCGTCAACCGTCCACATCTCATCCTGGTTGCGCCTGCAGGCGCGTTTTGCCCCAGTCATGCGGATGCTGGCGCACATGGAATCGAACGAGCAGGTCGAGATCACCGACCGCTACAAGCGATCAACTGGTGACCCGGACACCGACACGGTGCTGGCCTCGATCCGCACTGAGGAACAGGGCCACTCGAGGACGCTGGACGCGATCCAGGCGACGCATGACACCGGCGAAGGGCCCGCCTCGGGTGCTGAGGGGAAGCTGAATCGGATCCTCGGCCGCGAGACCTGGCACCGCACGGGATCGGGTTGGATTTCGGGCGCGATCTACGGCGCAAACGATGGGCTGGCGGCAGTGTTCGGCATCGTCGCGGGCGTCTCGGGTGCCACTGGTGGCTCGACCTTCGTGCTCACGGCGGGGCTTTCGGGTGCGGTTGCCTCGGCGCTGTCCATGGCTACCGGCGCCTTCCTCGCATCTCGCTCCGAGGCGGAGGTCGTCGCGGCCAACGTGGCGCAGGAACGCCGCGAGATCGAGGAGCATCCACAGGAAGAGAAGGAGGAGCTCTCCCTCTTCTACCAGCTGAAGGGTCTCGATGCGGCCTTCGCGGACCAGCTGGCCGAGAAGCTGGCTGAAAACCCGGACGCCATGCTCAAGGTCTTGGCGACCGAGGAGCTGGGCGGAACCGATGCGGGAGGCAACCCTGTTCAGTCCGCGATCGCGGCCGGGGTCAGCACGTTCATCGGCGCGATGGTGCCGGTGATCCCCTTCTTCTTCTTGCGCGGTACAACGGCCGTCGTCGTCGCCGCGGTGGTTTCGCTGATTGCCCACTTCCTGGTCGGCGCCGCGAAGTCGCTGTTCACGCTGCGCACGTGGTGGTCCGCCGGCCTCGAGATGACGTTGGCCGGCGTCATCGTGGGCGGTGCCACCTACGTGGTGGGCCTGGTCCTCAAGGTCTCCGGAGGCTGATCCGGAGCTACAGGTTCCCGCCGCGCGACCTCGCGGACGAAGTCAGATGTTGAAACCTCAGGCCTTGCAATTCAGAGTACTCTGTGTTACAAAGTGCTCTGAGGAGTAGAGCTAATGGAAACATCTGATGCCGATCGACTTTTAGGGGCGACACGGGCCGCAGGCCGCCGGACTCGCTCCCTACTCGCCGCCAACTCATTTCCAATGATCCTGTTCGGTCTGCTGGCTCTAGCCTCCGCCCCGGTTGCCGAGGTGTGGTCCTGGCCCGCCACTGCGGTCTTGTGGTTGGTCGGGGCGCCGCTGTGCGCCGTGGCCACAGGTCTTTGGTATCGAAGCCGGGAGCTGGAGCACGGCGTGGCGGCAAACGCGTGGCCGTTCATAGCCACAGCGGTCTTCATCCTGGTCGGCGCAACAGCGTTGGGGATGGCTGGTCGCGGAGGCGCCGTGAGCTACGCCGGCCCACTGTTCGTCATTGGTCTCGGCTACCTGGTCTTCGCGCGGTTGGAGCGCAGTGTTTCCGTTGCGGGACTGGCCGCGTGCGTGCTCGTGGGCGCCATCGCTCTCGCGCTGCTCAGGCCGTCACATGCCTACACGATCGGTGTGGTTATTTTTGGGGTCGGCTCCGTGCTGCTTGGGCTCGTGAGCCTCGTAAGGGAGCGGCACGTCGATGGCTGAGGAAGAGGCCTCTCACCCGGCCGTCGAGCTCGATGAAACCGTGCATCAACGGGTCAGGCTTGGAGTTCTCGCCATCCTGGTGGAAGCCGATCGCGCCAACTTCACCTATTTGCGCGACACGCTCGGTGTCACAGACGGCAACCTCTCAGCCCACCTGAACGTGCTGGTCAACGCTGGTTATGTGCAGCTGGACAAACGCTTCGTCGAAGGCCGGCCGCGCACATGGGTGCGCGCCACGGCGAAGGGCCGTTCCACGTTCCGAGCAGAGGTTGATGCTCTGGATCGATTGGTCACTCGATACCGCGCCAGCGCCCAGCCCTAATGCATTGATCGCCCTGGCTGCCCCGGCTCATCGAGCGGCGGGTTGGCAAGCACGACCGAGGTCTCGATCTGGCGATCCGGAATTGTCCAATACATTTTGAGCAGCACGTTTTTGCGCTCGGGTGAGACCGCCTCGAAGCCGTGTCGGCGGTAGAAGCTGATCGCCCATTCGGCGGCGGCCCAGGTGCCGACCAGCATTCGTCGTTCGCTCAACAGCCGCAGGTGCTTGAGCAACGCACCGCCGACGCCGTGGCGCTGATAGCGCGGCAGGACGTATGCGTGGCGGATCAGATCGACATCGCGCACCGGCTGAATTCCCATCACTCCGACCAACACGCCGTCCGCCTCATAGCCCCAAAACGCGACCCCGGCGTCAAACTCACCTTCGAGCTCGTCCGACGGCATGTACGGCTCGTGCCAGCGATCGGCGGGGATCACGCTGCGATACGCCTCCGCTGCCGCGTTGACGATCGCGAGGATGG
>CATPBO010000213.1 GCA_955652835.1 Candidatus Dormiibacterota bacterium | reverse complement strand
GCGCCGGTCGTGCCGTTGCCGATCTCGATGATCTTGGGGTTGTAGACGGTCGGGTCTGCGCTGTTGGTCGCCTGCATGGCCAGGGCGGTCATGATGATCCCGTCGTAGAGGTGCAGCGTCGATCCGCGCTGCTTGTACTTGGGAGCGTCCGCAAACTGGGACGCTGAGGCGGTGAGGTTGGTCAGGAACTCAGCGTAGGCCGGCCCCGAGAAGGTGTATCCGAGGTCAACCCCCCCGTAGTACTTGAGGAAGTCGTTGATTCCGATGGCGTCCCGGACCTGCTGGAACCACACCGGGTCGATCGTGGCCGATGTGCCGAGGAACGGGATCATCTGGCCGCCGTTCTGGGTCTTCACCTCCTTGAGGTATGTCCCGGCGGACCCAAGGGCCTCTGTGAGGATGACGTCAGGCTTCGTGGCCAGCATGGCTGCCACCTCGGTCCGGTAAGACGGCGCGCCGAGAGTGATCGGCTGGTTGATGGCGATGCTTCCGCCGAGCTTGGTGAACGCGTTGGTCGCGGGCTGGACGAAGGCCTGTGAGCCGATATCGTTGCCAAATACAAGCGCGGCCTTCTTGTAGGGGGAATGGCCGGGGCCGTAAAGAGCGCTCCCGACCATTGCGTAGGCGTCATAGACGTCCGCCGGCACCAGGCGGTGGAAGTACTTGAGGGTCGTCTTGTTGAACTCTGACTGGCCTGTCATGCAGAACATCGGGATATGGGCGCGATCGATGATGGGCACGACGGTCGAGGCTTCATCAGACGTACAGCCCACCACGGTCATCAAGTTCGAGTTGCTGGCGATCATCTGGTTGGCCGCCGGCACGGCGTCGGCCGGCTCGCCACGGGTGTCGAACTTCTGGCAGCTGATCTGCCGTCCGCCGATACCCCCGTTGCTGTTGATGGAAAGAGTGGCTGGGAGGCACGCGGCGTAATACGCCGGGCCGAGGCCGGCGTCGACGCCGGTGAAGGGGGCGATCACGCCCACCAGCAGCGGACCCGAGCCAAGGCCGCTCCCGGTCGGGGTGTTGCTGCCGCCGCCGCACGCGGCGAGAAGCAAAATAGCGCCGGCTGCTGAGACGACTCGTGACGGGCTGAACCTGCTCACACCTTCCTCGCTCCCTAAGTAGTAAGGCTTTCCAACACCGAATTGTCGACATTATTGAGGATAATCTGTGCCGTGGCAAGGACCACGGTCGCGGAGGCGGGCCAGCACGCCTACCGCCGGCTGCGCGAAGGCATCACGAGTGGACAGTTCCACCCCAACGAAAGGCTGGTCGAGGCCTCGGTCGCCAACCGGCTCAGCGTAGGTAGGACTGCGGTCCGCGCAGCGCTCGTCAGGCTCGACCAGGAAGGCCTCGTGACGCTTGAGCCAAACCGCGGCGCCCGCGTCCGGCTGATCTCGGACCGCGAGGCGCTGGAAATCGAAGAGGTGCGCGCCACCCTGGAGGCGATGCTCGCTCGCCGCGCAGCGGAGAGGGCCACACCGGCGGACCTGCGCGAGCTGCGCCGGATGGTGGTCGAGATGCGACAGCGCGTTGAGGAGGAGGACGCGTTCGGCTACTCGGCACTAAACGCTCCGTTCCACCAGCGGATCTGGGCGGCAGCCGATCACCCGACGACGAGCCGGCTGGTGGGGAGCCTGAAGTCTCAGAGCATTCGCCTCCAGTACCAGACCATCCTGCGGCCCGGCAGGACCGAGAGGTCTCTACGCGAGCACGAGGCCATCTTCGAAGCCTTGAAGGCACACGATCCGGACGCCGCCGAGGCGGCGATGCGCGAACATCTGGCCGAGGTGCTCGCAACGCTCAGATGGGCGATCGAGGGACAGCACGGCACGCCCAGGTGGCTGCCGGGTTAGCCTTTCTGGTCGGCCGGCGTCGTGTTCTCCTCGGGCTCGGCGTACCACTTGACCCGGTCACCGACGCGGTTTCTCAAACGCCACTTAGCGCTCTTCGGGGCTTGCTCGATCAGGCCCCACAGGACATCCAGGCGCTCCGTGATCAAACTCGATTGCTCACGCTGGAGGTCATACCCGGCCAGGTTGGCCTTGCAGCGCTCGACGGTCGCCTTGGCCGTTCGCCACAAGCCCCAGTCCCTCGCGCAAATCTCTGCGACGTAGTCACCCTCGATCTCCGACCCGTCCCCGCTGCTGACGTGGTGGTGATAGCAGAGGCTGTAGATGTCGCGCTGGTCGCGCTCGGTGAGCTCGACGATCTGCAGCTTGGTCAGCAGCAGCTCGGCCAGCGGGATGGTGATTGGATCGCGGTCGAGCCGATCTGTAATCGGAATCACGTGGCACATCGAGAACTCGCCGACGAAGACGTCGAGCTTGCGGCCGTTGACCTCGTCGTAGAACAGGAGTCGTCGGGCCCCGTGTAAGGCATTGAACATCTCATCAGGGACGTAACCAGCGGCGGTCAGGATCCCGGTGAAAGCACCGCGGCTGCCGCGCTTGATGGTCACGTCGATGTCGCCAATTGGGCGGGGAAGCAGCGGGCCGCCAGGAGGCGCCTTCAGGTAGACCGCGACTCCGCCCACGAGGCGCGCGGTTACCCCTTGTCGGGTTGCGGCATCGACCAACCGCCGGCCCTCGCCGATCATGTCTTCAAGCGGCGCGTCGCCGCGAGCCGTTACCGGTTCGGCCACCTAGCGGGGCACCTTACCCGGAAGTGAAGAGGAAGTCGATGTAGCTGCCATCCTCGGCGAAGTCCACGATAGCGCCGCGCAGCACGTCGGCGGAGTAGTCGCTGCCAGGGTTGAGGCACATCGCAGGCCCAATCTTCTGCGCGGCCCGCGATTCGTGGATGTGCCCGTGGAGGCCGACCACAGGCTGGTACTTTTTGATGACATCACGGACCGCCTTGCTTCCCACTGGGACGATGCTGGGTCGACCGCCACGAATGACCGGGCGGAGCTGAGGGTCCAGCTCGGCGGCGAAGTCGAGCCCCGATCCATAGGGCGGGCAGTGGAAGTTGACGACCACCTTCCTGTCTTTTGGCGCCGGGTCGAGGATTGCCTCCAACCGGCGCCCGAGCTCCTCTTCGGAGTATTCGCGCTCAGTGTTCCATGGCGTCGGCGTGACGTCGCCGCAGCTTGCCATCAGCACCGGCCCCAGGTCGCAGAGCTCTGCCTCCGGCGACTCGATCCGTGGCGCGGACTTGAGCACAGGATCGATCGCCTTAGGGTCGTCATTTCCCGGCGTGATGATGCAGCGCACCTTCGCCGCCAGCCGCTCCTCGGCGAGCCTGCACCAGCCGTTGATCTGCTCGATGATCGCGCCTTTAAATGCGCTGTCGAGGTAGACGGCGTCGTCCTCCATCCTTTCGATGTCCTGGGCGTCGGTGATCACCGAGTAGAAGCCCTGGCGG
>CATPBO010000212.1 GCA_955652835.1 Candidatus Dormiibacterota bacterium | reverse complement strand
GCGGCGCGGTGGTCCTGCCGATCGGCGTTCGCATTCCGGGTCTCGACGACTCGAAGCTGCTCACGCCTGCCCAACGCGAACGTGTCGACGCGATCATCCGCAGGCGGGCGCTGGCGTTCTCGGTGTGCGCAGTCGATCACGCACAGGTGGACAGCCTGGGCCTCATCCGCGCCCGACATCTCGCGACCGCGGGTGCGGTCGCCGGGCTGAAGGTCACCGCGGAATACCTGCTGGTCGACGCCTGGGACGTGCCTGAGGCGCCGCTTCCTCAGATGGCCGTGGTGCGAGGTGACCGCACATGCGCATCGATCATGGCGGCGAGCATCGTCGCGAAGGTGGCTCGCGATAAGGCGATGATCGAGTACGACCGGCTCTACCCCGGCTATGGGTTCGCCGACCACAAGGGCTATGCCACTCCGGCGCATCGCGCAGCCATCCGCCGCCTCGGCCCGAGCCCGATTCACCGGACGACATGGGCACCGTTTCGCGAACCCGTACTTCTCGGGTAGAACTCGGGCGGGCGGGAGAGAAAGCTGCCGCCGACCTGATGCGAAAGCGTGGCTATGAGGTAGTTGGCGCGGGGTTCCTGGCCCGGCGCGGCGAGCTGGACCTCGTGTGCCGCCGAGGCGAGGACCTGGTCGTGGTCGAGGTCAAGACGCGAACTGACGATTCATTCGGCACTCCGTTCGAAGCCATCGGCTCGCGCAAGCGACGCGCTTTGATCTCGGCCGCAGCCGAATATCGCGCCCTTGCCGGCTGGCGAGGCCCGATCCGCTACGTGGTGGTCGGCTTGACGGTCAAGTCGGACGGGAGCTTCAGCTCGGAGTTGCTCGAAGACCCCTTCGAGTAATCAGACGGCTGCGATCGTGCCCTCGTAAGTCCGTAGGCGCGAGTCGGCCAACCACAAAAGAATGACCACGATCGCGGCTGCCCCGACCGCAAGCCCCAGCCCGCCAACCCACATCAGCGCGCCCACGATCGGCGTGGAAGGGATCGGGCCCAGCTGCGCGGTGCCCGCGGCGGCGGCGGATCCGAACACGAAAAGCGCGAACGCTCCGACGCTGAGCAAGCCGAAGCCGAAAGCGCCGCCCAGACCCGCAAGCGTGCCCACGACACCTACTGCCCGGCGGTCGTCGGAAGCCTCGAACTTCGGGTCGATGCCGCCGGCGGAGACTCCAATCGAGACAAAGCCGATGCCGAGCCAGACGACCAGGACGGAAACCTCGGCCAGCTGCGCGATTCCGTGTCCGCTTGTGGCGGCAACCACGATGGTGAACAACAGCGTGATCGCAAGCACCGGAGGCAGGGTGAGCATGACCTTGGCTCGAATCACCTGCCGCATCGTCATCGGAGCCATGCGCAGCAGCTGAAATCCTCGGCGCTCGCTCGGTATGGATGGCGTGGCGAGCGCAGACGACAAAAACATGGAGATGAATCCAAACAGGGCGACCTCGGTCCAGAAGCTGTTGATGCTTCGAGACGGCCTTAGAAAAGTCAGCGCATACCCGATGGGGAAGAGGAACGCGGGCAGCATCCGGCTCAGCCTGCGTATGTCGCGACGGTAGCTGAGCCAATCCTTGATCGCGATCGCGCGAGCGGGGGATCCGGCGCCTTGCTTCACGACCACCGACGCCGGCTTGGCCGGTGCGCGCCTCCACACCGCCTGCGGGCCGCCGAACACGCCGAGACCCGCAAGCAGTGTGCGGCGATACAGAATCTCGGCCGCAGCGATCGTCAGGGCCGCAAGCGCCAAAGACAACATCAACCAGATCGCTGCACCACCAAGGCTGCCCGCGATGACCGCGCTCAGGGCGTGGCCGGGCCAGGCCGAGGGGAGCCACTCGATGCGCTGGATGACGGCATTCACGTTGGTGAAGTCGGGCCGGCTGCGAGGCGAAAATGTCTGCCGTAGGCTGAGGTTCCACGCCAGGTAGAAGCCAGCGCCCGCGAGACCTGCGACCGCCGCGGCGACATCGCGGGCCAGCCGCGCGGGAACCCACTGCAAAACGAGCGACATGAGGATGGCCTGGAGGGCGGTGACGATCAGCACCTGGACGAAGATCAGGACCACCACAAGGGGAAAGAACACGAACGGCGCGCCAGATCCGACACCAACGCCCAGCGTGCCCATCAGCAAGAGAGAGCTGATCAAGAGGTTGGCGCTCATCGCCAGCAAAAGCCTGGCGACGAAGATGTCCATCGGACGGATTGGGGCGAGCACCAGCTGAAGCAAGTCGCGGCCGACGAAAAAGGTCGCGATGACCGTGGGGAAACCGACGACGAGCATTAGAACGGAGAGAGCGGTGAATCCCCCGGACAGGATGGAATCGCTTTCGTTGGGCAGGAACTGACCCGCTGTGAGGCCCGCGGCGAAGGCGGCACCACCGATGGTCACTGCAGCCACCAACAGGAACAGGGCAAGGAGCACGAGCCGAACCGGGCTTCGCTTCAAAAGGCGATGCCTAAGCGCGAGGAGCTCCGCCTTGAGAATGATCCGAGTGGCGGACTCGTTCACAGCTTGGGCGCGAGCAGGCGCTCGATGAGCTCCCTGGATTCAGGCCCTGCGGTGAGCTTCAGGAAGAGGTCTTCGAGGCTTGCCTGCTCAGAGCCGGCCTGGGCGCGCAGCTCTTCAATCGTCCCGGTGGCGACGATATGGCCGCGGTCGATGATCGCGACGCGGCGGCACAAAGCCTGGGCGACCTCCAGGATGTGCGTCGACAGCAGGACGGTGGTGCCGAGCGCGGCCAGCTCCTCCAGGAGGTCTTTGACGAGCCGCGCGGAGCGTGGATCGAGACCGTTGGTCGGTTCATCGAGCAGCAGGACCGAAGGTTCGCGAATCAGCAGCGACGCCAGGCCGATCTTCTGGCGCATGCCATGGCTGTAAGCGCCGATCAGCTCACCATCGCGGTCCGCGAGCTCGAACAATCGCAGCAGCCGTTCCATCCTCTGCTGCCTCTCAGGTCCGCGCGGCATTCGGTACAGGTCGGCTATGTAGTTGAGGAACTCGCGGCCGGTGAGGTGGGGATGGACGAAGGGTTCTTCGTCGAGGTAGCCGAGTCGCGCCTTGGCCTGGAGCGGCTGGGCGAGGATGTCGATATCGTCGATCAGGGCTGTTCCCGATGTCGGCGTGAGCAGCCCGCACAACATGCGCAGCGTGGTCGTCTTTCCGGCGCCGTTTGCCCCCAGGAACCCGACGATCTCACCGCGCCGGATCTGGAAGCTCACCCCGTCGACGGCCTTGATCAGGCCGTATTGCTTGACGAGGTTGCGGGCCTCGACCGCGATGTGACCGTCCGTCGCGGGCAAGGGCATCACCGGCAGGTTACCAGCGCGCCGGCCGTACTCAGCTTGTCTAGCGCCAGTGGCGGTCGAGCTCCGAGGCATAAGTGCGGCCGAGTGTCTCGGCGTTGGTCAGGAGCCAGTTGTCCATGCGCCGCGTTCCCAACGGCTTCTCGTGCGAGACCAGCAGCTCTTCCATCAAGCCCTGCAGCTCCTGTTTCGTGAGCATCACGTCGCGAAGCCGCCACGCCACGACGTCCCCCGCCAGCAGCGTCAGCCTCGGTGACGTGTAGACGAAACGCGGCCGGCGGCCGACGGCGATCGCGATGCCCTCGACGAACTCGCCGTACGTAACGGTGTCCGGGCCGGCCGCGTCGACAATCAGGTTGTCTGATTGTTCGGCCGCCCAGGTTGCGATCTCAGCCACGTCTTCGACCGCCACGGGCTGCACGCGGTAGCCGCCGAGCCCAGGAATGAGGAAAATCGGCATGCGCCTGATGAGCCAGGCGATGTTGTTGACCAGGATGTCGCCGGTTCCGAATACGAGCGTCGGCCGGACGATCGCCCAGCGCAGTCCAGACCCGCGGACGATCTCTTCCGTGCGCGCCTTGCCTGCGTAGTAGTCCAGGTGTGAGTCGATGGATGGATTGCTGACGGAGATGTGCACGATCTTGCGCACGCCGGCCTCGGCCGCCGCGCCGATGAGTGTCCTGGTGTTCGCGACCGCCTCGCCGAAACTCATGCTGCCGTGACGAAAGCGCACCCAGTACGTGTTGTAGAGAACGTCGGCGCCGCGCAGGCTTTCGACCAGGGCCGAGCGGTCCGTGAACTGCAGCGGCGCCATGTCGACCTTGATGTCTTCGGTGCCCGGAGGTTGTTCCGGGCTGCGTACAAGGGTGCGGACGCGACGTTCCTGGGCGAGCAGCCGGCGGGCGATGAAGCGACCCGTGTAGCTGAACCCGCCGGTGACCACGTCGAAGCCAGGCTCCATCGATGGATGCGCGACCGGCTCCATTGCGGGTTCCATCAAAAGGGGAACCGGGTCAAGTCGTATGCGAGCGAGCCGGGCTTGACGTGCCCGGAGGTGACCACACGTGGTCGGTGCCGGATCGCCTCCGCCGGATGTATCTCGGGCCGCAGGCCGTTGAAGATCGGAAAGCGCAGCGTGCCGTCGGGCGACCATTCCGAGTACCGCATGCTCACGACCAGCTCCGGCCGGACCCAGTGCACAGGCTTGGTCATGATCGGCGGAGGATCAAGGGGCGAATCCTCGGTCGCGAGCTCCGCCAGGGCTTCGCGAATTGCGCGCGTAGCAGCCTCGTCATAGCCTCCGCCCACAGTTCCGCAAGGCAGCAGGCGCTCATCCTCGTGGTACCCGACGACTAGCGCGTCGAAAGGCTCGTCGCCGGTCCAGCCGATGACCACGAAGTCATCGGACTTAACCGCCTTGACTTTGAGCCAGAAAGGGCTTCGCTGGCCGGGGACGTAGGGACTCAGCTTGTGCTTGGCGACGACGCCTTCCAGCCCTCGCTCGAGACAGGCCTCGAAGAGCTCGACGCCGTCTTCGTCGATGTGGTCCGGCACGAAAATGTGCCCGCCGGCCTCGACCGCCTTGCTCAAGCGAGCCCGCCGGCGGCTGACCGGCTGCCGCAGCAGCGGCTTGTCCTCGAGGTAGAGCGCGTCAAAGGCGAGGTACGCCGTGGGTATCTTGTCCCGCAGCGCCGCGCCACCGGTGAGCCGCTCGCGCAGACGAGGATAGTCCGGCCGCCCTTCTTTGTCGGTCGCCACGAGCTCGCCGTCGATGACGCTTCCGGGCGGAATGCGCTTGGCGGCCGCCACCACCTCCGGCACATCAGCAGTGATGTCGTGGAGGCCGCGGTCCAGGAGGCGGACGCTCCCGTCCATATCCCGGAACACGATGCAGCGCAATCCATCCCACTTCACCTCGAACACGTAGTCGGGAGAGCTGAACGGTGCCTCAGCCGAAGCGGCCTGCATCGGCCGCAACTCATCGGGGAAATTCTCGAGGTCGATCTGAAGCTGATCCGAGTCCTGCATCCAGTCTCAGATTAGGGAAGAGCTGGGCATCCCGTCCCCAGGCTCCTTGCGGATCTTGGGGACAGAACGCGCTAGGAAGCTTTGCGGCGCGCCACCTTTTTCTCGGCCGGTGCCTTCTTCTGCGGGGCGCGCGATTTCTTGGCGGCCTCGACGGACGCGCGCAGCGCTTCCATGAGGTCCATGACCTTCGCGGTCTGCGGCGGCGCCGGCGCTTCGATGACCTCGCCGTCGATCTTGGCCTGAACCACCTTCATGACCGCTTCTTTGTACTCGTCCTTGAAACGGCTGGGGTCGAATGTGTCGGCCAGGCTCTCGATCAAGGCCTTCGCCATCTCGAGCTCCTTGGGATTGATCTTCACTTCGCCCTCGAGCCCTTTGAGGCCTTCGGTCGACCGGATCTCGTCCGGCCAGTTCAGCGTGTTCATCAAGATCCCGTGGCCGTTCGGATGGAGGGCTGCCAGGTGCTCGCGGTCGCGCAGCGCGATCTTGGCGATGGCCATGCGCCCGGTCGCCTCGAGCGCCTTGCGTAGGAGGTGATATGGCTTCTTGCCAAGTTCCTCGGGCTCCATGTAGTACGGGCTCTTGAAGTAAAGGCCGGGTTCGATGTCGTCCCTCGGCACGAATTCCTCGATGTCAATCGAGTGAGCAGTGGCCAGCGGGAGGTTGTCCAGGTCCTTGTCGTCAATGATCACGTAGCGGTCCTTACCGACCTCGTAGCCCTTCAGGATCTCGCCGTAGCTGACCTCGTGGTCGCCTTCGGAGCACCAGCGCTTGTATGAGATCGGGGCCTTGTGCTCAGGGCACAGCTGTCGAAATGAGACCTTGGAGGTCGACTCCGTCGCGTTGTAAAGGCGAATCGGAATCGAAACCATCCCAAACGAGACGACACCTTTCCACATCGATCTCGGCATGGCGCTGAGTTTATATGTAAACGCACACGCGCTGGCTACTTTTCGTAAGCACAGGCTTGCGCATCAGGCGCCAACATCTCGCCGCTGCATGACCACGGCCGACGCAGCGAAGCCTGCGACTGCTATCGCCAGCGTGATCATCAGCCCGGTCTGGTCGACTCCCTCGGTGAGGGGCTGGCCGTACAGCTTGAACGCGGACAGGTCCTGCACCCAGGCAGGCAGGTCGAAGATGGGGCCGAACTGGAGCATCAGGTAGCTGGCGAACGCAAAGGCACCGAGGATTCCGACGGTGGCGCGCGGCAGCCGAGCCGACAGCAGCGCGCCAACCGCGGCGAATACCAGCGCGAAGGGAACCAGCAGGAGCGAGGCTTCGGCGAGCCGGCGGGCATCGAGGTCGATGGACTGGTAGTGCGACTCGATGCCGACCGCGACGCCGCTGACGATCGCGATAATGAGCGCTCCGAGCGCCAGGACTGCCGCTCGTTCCAGCAGGACCTGGGTGCGCGACACCGGGTTGCTGAGGATGAGCTCGAGGCGGCCGTCGGTATCCTCCGCCGCCCAGCGCGCGACCTGGGCGATTGCGAAGCCCGACATCAGCAGCTGAGCGAAACCAAACCAGATGAACGAAAGGAACGATGGATACACGGCTCCGTGGATGAACGCGGCGAAATACGTCGCCAGGCCGGGGATCGATAGGAGCGGCTGCACGATGGTCTTCGTGAGGACGACGAACAAAGCTGCCATCACCGACACGCCGGCGGTCCACATGGTCAAGCCGACGCGCCGGTCGTAAATCCCGCGGATGACGGGGATCCGCCAGATGAGCGACCGCGATGGCTCATACATCGGCGGCCGGGCAGGTCCTCGCAGCGCGATCAGCGCGGATCCCAGGTCGCGATGGGTGAAGGCGAGGGCCGCGAGTACGCCGCCGGCAACGGCGATGCCGGCAAGAACCAGGGTGGCGCGAACATCGAAGTTGCCGCTGGGCGCCAAGGGCTGGCTGAGCTCGGAGTAGCGGAAGGGCGACAGCCAGCGCAAAGTGGCTAAGGAGTCGAAGGTACGGCTCAGGCTGTTGAGCAGGAACAGTCCCAGCAGCACCGCGCCCGCGACCCCGGTCGCCATCCGCGGCGCCACAAGCTGCGCAATCAAAAGCACCAGCGAGTAGCAGCTCAAGCCGAAAATCGCCAGCAGGAAAGCCTCCTCGAGCGCGGGGACTGTGGGAAACGACTCACCTCCGGCGCCAGCGCCAAGGATCACGCCGATGCTTGCGGACAGGGCGGCCGCAAAGCTGGCGACTGCAAATCCGGCTATGCGCGCGGCCACGGCTTGAGCGCGTGCGAGACCGGTGGCGAGAATCATCTCCACGATGCCGCGGTCTTCGTCGCCGCGGGCGGCACCGCTGGCAGAGGCCAGGGCCCAGATGGCGAACACGATGACGAGCGATCCGTAGGCGCGGTATTGGACATACCCCCCAACCGTGTCCAGCCGGACTGGAGGGGGCAGCAGCACGGTCAGCTGCGAGGCGATCTGTGCAAACGACTTGGCGAATGCTTCGCGCTCGGCCTGGGTGTGCCCGGCCACCTGGTAAAAGCCGACGCAGTTGATGAACGTTGCGATAAAACTGACCGTGGCGAACCCGACCAGTCCCCAGCGTCCGAGCCGAAGCGCGAGACGGATCGCCGTCATCGAGCTATTGCTTCGGGGGTCTCGTCCGCTCTGTAGTAGGTGAGGAAGATCTCCTCGAGGCTCGGTTCGTGGCTCACGAGGTTGATCACGCTGGCACCCGCCAGAGCCTTCAGCAGCGGATCGAAAGTTCCCTTCATGGTGCACGTGATGGTGTGATCGCTGACGACGACGTCCTCGACTCCGGTCGCGGAACGGATTGCCGCCTCCGGCACCTCGCTTCCCGGTGCGAATTCGAGCTCCAGCCGGTGAAATCGGATGCGATGGATCTCGTCCAGGTCGGCCACTTTGACCAGGCGCCCCGACCGGATGATGCCCACCCGATCGCAAACGTGTTCGACCTCAGACAGGATGTGCGAGGAGAGAAAGATCGTTGCGCCGGCATCGCGGGTCTCCCCGACGAGCTTGTAGAACTCCTGCTGGTTCAAGGGGTCGAGTCCGCCCGTAGGTTCATCCAGGATGAGCAGGTCGGGCTTGTGCATGAACGCGAGCACGATCCCCAGCTTTTTCTTGTTGCCGCTCGAGTACTCCCGAAAGCGGCGGCCGAGATCCAGGCTGAAGCGCTCGGCGATGCTGCGAACGAGCTTGGGGTCGACGCCACCGCGCATTCCGCCCAGATAGGCAATCACCTCTTTCCCGCGCAGGCTGCCGAACTGCGGCATCTCGCCGGGCAGGTATCCGACCTTGCGCTTGACTGCAACCGAGTCGCGCCGGCAGTCGAGGCCGAAAATGAACGCGGAACCGAAGGTCGGTTGAATCAACCCCATGAGGCAGCGGATCGTCGTGCTCTTGCCAGCCCCGTTTGGCCCCAGGTATCCGAAGACCTCCCGAGGTGAAACTTCGAGGTCCAGCTCGAACAGGCCGTGGCCGTGTCCGTAGTCCTTCGAGAGTTTCGAGGTCCGTATCGCCGCAACGGCCATTTCCCGCAGCATAGTAGTCGCCGTGCAGTTGGGCGACCTCGAGCTTCACCTTCTGATGGCAGGTCGCTGGAAGGCGGACGGTGGCCTGATGTTCGGCGTCGTGCCGAAGGTGCTGTGGGAGAAGCAGAAGCCGGCGGACGAGAACAATATGATCGAGTGCGCGTGCGTTTGCGTCATCGCACGAATCAATGGCCGCGTCATCATCTGCGAGACGGGCATCGGCACCAAGCTCAGCGAGAAGCGAGCGCGGCAGGTCGTGCTGCGCGAGCCCGAAGAATTACTTCGTTCGCTGCAGCGCTTGGGCATCCGTCCTGAGGAAGTCGATGCCGTGATCACCACGCATCTCCACTGGGACCATGCAGGCGGTCTCACGCGCCGCGATGAACGCGGCGGCCTCGAGCTGACATTCAAACGAGCGCGCCATTTCATCCAGCGCACCGAGTGGGACTTCGCGCTCCATCCGGATGTACGCAGCCAGAGTGGCTACATCGACGACGACTTCACGCCGCTTGCAGACGGCAACAAGCTCGTTGAATTTCTTGACGGAGACGCGGAGGTCATGCCGGGAGTGCATATCCGCCACGTGGGCGGGCACACGCCGGGCAGCCAGGTGCTCGTCCTGAGGTCGGGCGAGCTTGCTTGCGCGGTCACGGGCGACCTTGTGTGTCAGACGCCGCACCTTAAGGTGCCGTGGAACATGTCCGCCGACCTCGAGCCGCTGCGGGTCTTCGAGCAGAAAGCACGGCTTTTTGACGAAGCGCAGAAGCACCGCTGGCTTTTGGTGTTGAGCCACGAGCCGGACCAGCCGGCGGGATACCTCGAGGAAGGCGACCGCTGGCAGCCGGAGCCACGACTCTCATGAACTTCAGGACCAAAGACGGTCGCAAGCTCACGTACAGGCGGATGGGAAGTGGCCCGATCCTGGTCTGCCACCCGGGCGGACCGGGCTTTTCAGCCCTCGAGTTCGGAGACCTGGCCGGCCTGTGGGAGCGGTTCACGTTGGTGATGCTCAACCCGCGCGGCACCGGCGGTTCGGATCGTCCTTCGGATCCGCGTGCTTATCAGATCGACGACTACGTGGCGGACCTGGACGAGCTGCGCCAGCACCTCGGCCTCGAACGCATCTCGCTGCTCGGCTTTTCGCACGGCGGCATCGCGGCGCAGGCATATGCGGCGGCGTACCCCAATCGTCTGATCCGCCTGGTGCTGGCCTCGACCCTGCCCCGATTCGGGCCCGAGCAGGAGGCGGCGATGAAGGCCGGAATGGACAAGCGGTCCGGACAGCCGTGGTTTGCCGATGCAGCGGCTGCCCTCGAGGAAGAACAGGACGGGGAGTTCCGTACGGACGAACAACTTGGAGAACTTGTCTTTCGAGAGATGCCCCTTTACTTCGCGCGCTTCGGACCGGCCGAGGCGGGTTACCTGGACGCGATCAGGTCGGACAGCATCAACGCGGACGCACTGCGCGTGTTCAATGAGGAGATCTTCAATACCTTCGACCTTCGCAGCAAGCTTCCAAGCATCACTGCTCCGACGTTGGTGATCAATGGAGACGAGGACTTCATCTGCGGGCCGGTGTGCGCTGCAGAGATGAGCGCGGCGATCCGCGGCTCGCGGCAAGTCATCATCGGCGACTCGGGACACATGACCTTCGTCGAGCAGCCCGAGGCTTTTCACACTGAGGTAGGAGACTTCCTGGAGGGCGCTTAACAGGCTGGGCTGAAATTCCGACCCGGCCGGGCTAGCGTCGGTAACGTGCTCGCTGCGGTCGATTCATGCATGCTCGCCGGCCTCCACGTGCGACGGGTCGAGGTGCAGGCGGATATCGCCAATGGCAAACCAGGCTTTGCACTTGTGGGGCTGGCCACGACGTCGGTCAAGGAGGCGCGCGAGAGGGTCCGCGCAGCGATCAAGAACTCCGGGCTGCAATTCCCCCCCAAACGCCTCACTGTCAACCTCGCGCCGGCGGAGATGCGGAAGGAAGGCAGCGCGCTGGATATGCCGATCGCCGTCGCCATCACCCTGGCCGGTGCAGGGAAGAGGCCACCCCCCCGCACCGCATTCCTTGGCGAGCTCGCCCTGGACGGCGCCGTGCGACATGTCGACGGGGTGCTCGTCGCCGCCCTCGGTTTGCGCAAGCTTGGTTTTGATCGCATCTTTGTCCCGGCAGCCGACGCCTCGGAGGCTGCCCTCGTTGACGGACTGGTCGTCACGCCGTGCGCAAGCCTCAAAACCGTCGTCGACGACCTCCTCGGCATCTCGATCATCGAGCCCCACGTCAACGGCGAACCAGCGCCCGGCACTCAGGACGACACGCTGGAGCACGACCTCGCCGAGGTGCACGGACAGGAGGAGGCCCGGCGAGCGCTGGAGATCGCTGCGGCGGGTGGTCATCACCTCCTCCTCAGCGGACCACCTGGCGCCGGAAAGACCATGCTCGCCCGCTGCCTGCCCGGGATCCTGCCACCACTCGAGCTCGCCGAAGCGCTCGAGCTGACACAAGTCAGGAGTCTTTTGGGCGACCTGGCCGCGGGCCGGCCACTCGAGTGGACCCGTCCCTTTCGCGCGCCCCATCACGGAATCTCGATGGCGGGCCTGATCGGTGGCGGGTCCGGTGTCGCGCAGCCGGGCGAAATCAGCAGGGCGAATCACGGGGTCTTGTTCCTGGACGAGCTGGCCGAGTTCCAGACGCCGGTGCTGCAGGCGCTGCGGCAACCGCTGGAGGCCGGTCGAGTCACCATCACGAGGTCGGCGGGGTCGGTCGTGTATCCCGCCATGTTCACCCTCGTCGCAGCGACCAACCCCTGCCCGTGCGGCTGGGCCGGTGATCCGGTGCGCACTTGCCGGTGCACCCCCGGAGCGATTGACTCCTACCAGCGCCGGCTGTCTGGTCCGCTGCTTGACCGCATCGACCTCAAGGTGAGCGTCCGGCGGGTCAGGCTCGACACGCTGGCCTCCGAGCCCACGGGTGAAGGTTCAAGAGCGGTTCGCGATCGGGTCGTCGCGGCGCGCCGGCGGCAGCTGGATCGCCAGGGGTTTCTCAACGCTCAGCTAAAGCCTGCGCGGCTGCGAAAGCTGGCGGGGCTGGAGCCTGCCCCTCGGCGGGCGCTCGAGCGCTGGGCGGACCAGAAAGGCCTCACGGCTCGCGGGTTTCACCGGGCATGGAGGGTGGCTCGCACGTCGGCCGACCTGGATGGTGCCGAGAACATCGGCGAGCGGCACATCCTCGAAGCGCTCGGCTACAGGCTTCAAGATGTCGCTGCCTGAAGAGCCGGAGCTCCGCGCTCGCGGCCGGTGGCCGCCGCCCCTAGGCCCCCGCGTGGCGATTGTCGGATCGCGCATCCCATCGCCTTACGGCGAGGCGGTCGCCGAGCAGTTGGGGGCCGAGCTGGCCCGGGCGGGCGTGATCGTCATCAGCGGGCTCGCGCTCGGCATCGATGCGGCCGCACACCGCGGTGCGCTCGCCGGCGGAGGGGTCACCGTCGCGGTCATGGGCACCGGCGTGGACATCGTCTATCCAGCGGCGCACAGCAAGCTGGCAGAGGAGATCCTCGCCGCGGGCGGGGCGCTGGTGAGCCAGTTCCGAGACGGGACGACTCCGCGGCGGCATAACTTTCCCGCGCGCAACTGGACCATGGCGTCTCTGTCGGACGTCGTGGTTGTGGTCGAAGCCGCCGAAGGTTCCGGAGCACTGATCACTGCGGAGGCAGCGCTGCACCTACATAAAGAGGTAATGGCGGTGCCCGGCAGCGTGTTCTCGCCGCTCTCGGTCGGCACCCATGCGTTGATCCGCGACGGCGCGGCGCTGGTTCAGAACGCGCGCGACGTGATGGCCGAGCTGGGCGTCGGACAAGAGGTCCTCGACGACCCGCTTTCGCCGCCCAAAGGCCTCGGCGTCACCCTCTCTCCAGGACGCGACGGCATCCTTTCCCACCTGTCGGACGTGCTGGCTTTGAACGCGGCGGAGATCGCCCGGAAACTGCAGCTTCCGGTCGCCGAAGTGCTGGGCAGGCTAACTGCGCTTGAACTCGACGGCGCTGTGCGCCGTCACCAGGACGGCTACGTACGGGCATTGCGCAGCGACAAGAAACGAGCGTAGGATTCGCCGCCCAGAACCAGGTCGACGGAAGAAAAAGCCTGGAATGGGAATAGAGAGGTTGCTGTGTCAGAAGGCCTGATCATCGTCGAGTCCCCCGCCAAGGCGAGGACTTTGAAGCGGTTCCTGGGTGACCGTTTCGACGTCCAAGCCTCGATGGGTCACGTGCGCGACCTGCCCGGAAACGAGATGGGCGTTGAGGTCGAAGCCGGCTTCAAACCGCACTACGAAGTGGTAGAAAGCAGGCGCAAGACGATCACCGACCTCCGGTCGGCGGTCAAGAAGGATGGGGGCGAGGTCATCCTGGCTTCCGACCCGGATCGCGAAGGGGAGGCCATCGCTTGGCATCTCGCGGAGGTTCTCAACCTGCGTGCGCCGAAGCGGATTGAGTTCCACGAGATCACCGCGGACGCTGTCCGCAAGGCCCTGGAATCTCCGCGAGACATCGACATGCGGCTGGTCAACGCCCAGCAGGCCCGGCGTGTAGTTGACCGCCTGGTCGGCTTCCGCCTGAGCCCGTTCCTGTGGGCCAAAGTTCAGAAAGGCATCGGTGCAGGCAGGGTCTCCTCGGTTGCGCTGCGGCTGGTGGTGGATCGCGAGGAAGAGATACGCAAGTTCGTCCCAGTCGAGTCCTGGACGATCGATGCGGACCTTTCCAAGCTCGCCGACGAGCGCCACTTTCTCGCTCGCCTCAACCGCCCCCGGAACGTTGCCGGTAGCGCGGATGCCGAGCCCAAGCTCGAGGTCAAGACGCAGGCTGAGGCGGATGAAATCCTGCGCGCGCTGGAAGGCGCGACGTACCGGGTCCTTGAAGTCGAGAAGAAGCGCCGGACGAGGAACTCGAATCCGCCCTACATCACGTCAACCCTTCAGCAGGACGCGTCCAGCCGCCTGCGCTTCCGGCCTCGCAACACCATGCGCATTGCGCAGCAGCTGTACGAGGGCGTCGACATCGCCGAAGGCTCCACCGGTCTGATCACCTACATGCGCACGGACTCGACACGCATCTCGGCAGAGGCAGAGGCCAGAGTCAAGGCGTGGATCAAGGAGAAGCAGGGAGACAAGTATCTTGGCGCGGCGCGGGCGATCAAGGCCAGCCCCGGAGCACAGGACGCGCATGAAGCGATCCGGCCCACCGACGTCAATCGGACCCCGGAGTCCATTCGCCAGTCCCTGAGCCCCGACCAGTTCAAGCTTTACGACATGATCTGGCGGCGCTTTGTCGCCAGCCGCATGGCGCCGGCCGTGTACGACCAGACGCAGGTAGAGATCGAAGGCGGCGAGTACATATTTCGCGCCAACGGGTCAGTACTCACGTTCGACGGCTTCTACAAGGTGTGGGAGCGCGACGACAGCAGCGAGATTGAGCTACCCGAGCTCGCGGCCGGCGAGGATCTCGATTATCACGGCGTCAAGCCTGAGCAGCACTTCAGCCAGCCGCCGCCGCGCTACTCCGAAGCGACGCTGATCAAGGAGCTGGAGGCCCGAGGCATTGGCCGCCCGTCCACGTACGCCCCGATCGTGGAGACGATCACCAAAGAGCACGGGTACGTCGAGATCAAGGAGCGGCGCCTACACCCGACTCACATCGGTGAGGCGGTGAACACGATCATGGTCGACCACTTCAAAGTCATCTCGGACGACGACTACACCGCAACTTTGGAAAAGCGACTCGATGAGGTCGAGCGCGGCAGCCAGGAGTGGGTGCCCGTGGTGAGTGACTTCTACGGGCCGCTGCAGCAAATGCTCACGGCCGCCGAGGAGGCAACGCCCGCCGACACCGACGAGGTCTGCCCGTTGTGCAACGAAGGGCACCTGGTGCGCAAAGCGAGCCGGTACGGACCGTTCATGGGCTGCTCGCGTTACCCCAAGTGCAAGTTCCGCCGCGCGCTCACGCCAGACGGCGAAGTGCCACAGCCGAAGCTGCTGGAGGAAAAATGCCCGGATTGCGGCAGATCGCTGCAGCTGCGCACCGGTCGCTACGGCGAGTTCATCGGCTGCTCGGGATACCCGGAGTGCAAGTACATCAAGCGCGACGCGGCCCTGAGCGAGGCCAAGCCCACGGGAGAGAAGTGCCCGCAGTGTGGGGAAGGGCAGCTCGTTGAAAGGACCGGCCGGTACGGTCCATTCGTGGCGTGCTCGCGGTATCCCGAGTGCAAGTACCGCGCCAACATGGGCAAGGACGGCAAGCCAGGCCCGGGACCCAAGCTGCTGGATGAGCCCTGCCCGGTATGCGGAAAACCACTAGTCGAGCGCCGGGGAAGGTACGGAATGTTCAAGTCCTGCTCGGACTACCCAGCGTGCCCCGGGCCCAAGGGCGCCAAGAAGGTGGAAGCAACCTCTTAGCGGCGGCGCTTACAGTGGTGCGCGAAATGCGCCGCGGCGCGATCTTGCTGACGACGGCTTTGCTGACGCTCGCTTGCGGGGGATCGTCGCCGAGCGCGTCTCACTCACTATCCCCATCGCCACAGTCGTCAGCTACCGTTTCGACCCCAAGCTCGTCGCCCAGCGCGGCCCCACTCACAGGTGCCTACGGCCTGCTCCTGTCGGCGGGCACGCTGTACCTGATTAGACCAGACGCGACCGAGGCAGCCACGGTGAGCGTCGCCGCCCCATCGGTTCAGTCCTGCGGGCAGGGCATGGCGGCCGTCCTGCAGCCGCCGGTCAGCGCGAGCATCGACCAGGTGTATTTCCGCGATGGGGACACCAAGATCCGGATGGTCGTCCCGCCCGCGAGCTCGGCCGACGTCACGACCGTCCCCGGGGGACCTAACACGATCAGCTTCTTCTCAGTGAGCCCTGACGACCAGCGGATCGCCGTCCTGGTCGAGGACCTTTCCGGGTCGTCGCTCAGCGTGCGCCTCTACGTCGAAGACCTGCACGGCGGCGGGCACCACGCTGAGATCTATACGAACACGACGCAGAAAGGAAAGGGAGTGATCACGCTCTGGCCGATGGGTTGGCACCAGGGTCGGTTAGCGCTTGCCCTGTGGGCTGCCTGCACCTTCGAGCAGGTGCCTTATCCCAGCTCGTGGCACGTTGTGGATGCCGCGACGGCCAATCGGGTGGCCACCATTGGAGACGCGAACTGTGTACCGAGTGTCTGGCCTTCGCCAGCAGGCGTCGCCTGCTTCGATTCGGCTGGGAGCAAGGTGCAGGTCTACGACTGGGCGGGCGGGCTTGCGTCAACGCTGTCGACGAAGCTTGGCGCCACCGAAGTCTCACCATCGGGCCACGTGCTTGCCGCCGGCAGCGGTGGCGGAGTCGGCAACCCGTCGCCGACGACGACCATCGTCGGGGTCGATGGCAGCGGCTCGGTCATGAGCCCTGGACACATGAGCTGTTTGTGGATCGACGATGGCCATCTGCTGGCACCGGATGCTGTGGTCGCCTACCCGTCTGGTGCCGCCACCGTTTTGGCCCAGAGCGGCCAGTGCGCCGGGCGGTTTCCCGGCGGCTTGTAGGTGGGTATACTCCCAAAGCCAGTCCTAACCGACTGAGTTAGCACGCCCGGGGCAATGCCCCTGTCCTTCTGGCGCTTTGCGCGAGAAGGCCGGAACCGGGCGGAAGTTCAACAGGGAGGCAATCGAACGTGGCTCAAGTGACTTTGAAGCAGCTGCTGGAGGCAGGTGTCCACTTCGGGCATCAAACCAGCCGCTGGAATCCGAAGATGAAGACGTACATCTTCACGGCGCGCAACGGTATTCACATCATCGACCTGCAGAAGACTGTCCGGCTGCTCGATGACGCATGGGACTTCGTGCGGGGGGTGGCGGCCAGCGGGCGGCCCGTGCTCTTCGTCGGCACGAAGAAGCAGGCGCAGGAGACCATCCAGACCGAGGCCGCTCGCTGCGGAATGTACTTTGTCAACCGGCGCTGGATGGGCGGCATGCTCACCAACTTCAGCACCGTGAAAAAGCGGATCGAGCGCCTGCAGGAGCTGCGCAAGATGCAGCAGGAGGGCCAGTTCGAGCAAATGTCCAAGAAGGAGGCAAAGCGCCTCACGGACGAGCTCGACCGGCTGATGTTCCACTTCGACGGCATCGCGGACATGAAGCGGCTGCCTGGCGCGATCTATGTGGTCGATCCGCGCAAGGAGCACATCGCGGTCACTGAGGCCAACCGGCTCAAGATCCCCGTGGTCGCGATCACGGACTCGAACTGTGACCCTGACCTCATCACCTACGTCATCCCCGGCAATGACGACGCGATCCGCGCCGTCAAGCTGCTCACCGGCAAGATCGCCGACGCGTGCCAGGACGGCCGCCAGGAGGCGCAGGCCCGAGGCGAGATCCTGCCCGAGGTCGAAGAACGCGAGTTCCTCGAGACGCCTCGCTACGAGGAGATCGAGGAGTATCTCGAGGACGAGGAGGACTACCTGCCGACCGTCTCCGAGGAGGAGTTCGTCCGCACCGCGGACGAGGAGGAGTCGCGTTAGTGGCCCGGATATCCATGGAGCTCATCAAGCAGCTCCGCGAGATGTCCGGCGCCGGCATGATGGACTGTAAGCATGCCCTTGAGGAGGCCGACGGTGACCTCGAGAAGGCGTTCACGATCTTGCGCGAGAAGGGCATCGCGAAAGCGAGCAAGCGTGCTGACCGGGCCACCGGCCAGGGCGTTGTCGAGGCCTACCTGCACACCACCGGTGACGACTATCCACCTCAGGTCGGCGTGCTGATCGAGGTCAACTGCGAGACGGACTTTGTCGCCAAGAGTCCGGATTTCCGAAAGTTGGCGAAGGAGCTCGCGCTGCAGGTGGCGGGCTACGAACCCCGCTGGGTGTCTCGCGAGGACGTCCCGGACGACGTGCTCGTGCACGAGCGCAACCTGT
>CATPBO010000211.1 GCA_955652835.1 Candidatus Dormiibacterota bacterium | reverse complement strand
GGACGCCTGTTGGAACCTGACGTTGGCGATGCCGCGCTCGGCGGCGAGGCGGGTGGAAGCCTCGACCTGGCGAGGTTCGATGTCGACTCCGGTCACTTCGCCGGGTGCCACGATTCCGGCCAGGTCGGCGGTGATCGATCCTGGGCCGCAGCCGCAGTCGAGCACAGACATGCCCGGTTTCAGGTGGGGGATCAGAAAATCCAGCTCGCGGGCGGCGGTCCTCTGGGCCATCCACTGGCGAGTCCAGTCCTCGTAGCCGTGGATGTACCGCTCGCCCTTCTCCCCGCCTTCAACAGCCACGGAGTTGAATCCTAGCCTCGAACGGCCGGCTTGAATTGCGAAGGCTGTAGCCTCCATGTCGGATTCCAGATGTTGGGGCCTCGATGGGGAGCACAACATGGTGGGCTGCGGCGGACTCGAACCTCTAACTCCGCGTAAGGCAGTCGCCCGACGGAGCGAGGTGGGGAGAGGGCCTCTCCGTTCGCGTTCGCGCCCGCCGGGCGATGCACAAGGCCTTCCGACGTATAGCCAAATTTGTATAGCCAAGCCGAGGCTGTCGCAGGAGCCGCGAGGAGGCGCGAGGCGGAGAATCGAATACGGCCGGAGCCCTGGGGAGGGTTATGCGGAGGTCGGGACGGACTTTTAAACCGATGGTCCAGGGTTCGAATCCCTGCGCCGGCACCACCTGTTTTTTTAGGCGAGTCTGAGACTCGGCTTAGGCAGCCTTCGTCTTCAGCAGCTCCAGAATCATCTGCTGCTGATGCAGGATTTTCTGCTGCTGCTCGAGCATCTGCAGTTGCCGCACGTTCATCGCATGAAGCGTGGTCAGGGTGATGTGATCCGCCTCGGCACGCGCGTCCTGGCTGGCGGAAATGACGTTCTGGCCGACGATGATGATTGGCAGCAGGACCAACTGGAGAAACGACTGGCTTAACCACGCGACGCCCGTGACCGTATCTCCGTGTAAGAACGCATTCCAAGCCTGCGGCAATGAGACCAACCCGATGAGCACGAACAGATAGGCCGCCCACATCGTCCCGACACTTTTCGTGATCAGAACAGCCAGCCTGCTGTTGAACTGGCCGATCGAGCCCGCTCCGTGTATGAGATGACGGACCTGGGGCGTCGTGACGAGTTGAGGCAGGTGCTCTGTGGGCGCCGCCTGAGCGGCCGCGTACTCGGCCCTGTGCTGGGGACTGCTCTTGCGTCGCTCCACGGTCTGGTCTGTCATCGCTTCCTCCTCAACATTCGGGCGTCCTCGACGCGGGAAATTGCTGACGGAATTGTGGCTCAGCCAGCCGCACGAGCCTTCTTGTCTCCGATCAGGTCGATCCGCCTGGCGAAAGCGCCAGCTCGGCCTACAGATTCGTGATGTTGCCCGACGTGTCGGTGAGCTTGAACGTGAGCGCGCCTGTCGACTCGACAAGTTGAAGCGTGAGCCGATCTCCGGGCGTCAGCGGGATCGTGCCGTCCGTCAGGTTGGTCACGAGGCCTTCGAAGCTTGAGTCGTAGATCTGTTTGGCGAGGCCATCCGGCGGCTTGATCGGGAGGCCTTTGAGCATCTCCTTGATCACTCCCGGCAGGTCTCGGTGAACGATCTTTTCCGCTTCTTTGCGCTCCATTCGCCGGAGTCTACGCACCACTCGCGCCGGCTGGTCCGGGACAATACCGTCGTGCGTTGGGGCGCCGGCTTCATCTGGATCACCGTTGCAACGTTCGTGGCCGCAATCCTCAGCCAGGTCTTCGGCTGGGAAGCCCTTCGTACTGGGGTTCTAATCGCGTGGGTGGTTCTCCTCCTCCTGGTGCTCATGACTCGCGGGATGCGCTGGACCAGTCTCCTTGCCTATTTCTCAGCCGCGGCTCTGCTGGGTGCCGTCATTACCCAGCTCGCAGGCTGGGGATTCGTACGCCCCTGGTTCCTGCTTGCCTGGGCGGTGCTCCTCCTGCCGGTGTCGATCGCGCTCGCCAGTCATCCGATGCGCGGACCTGCCTGGGGTCTGTTCGTCGGCTTCTGGGGAGTGGTGGGGGCTCTGTGGCTGATCGTGGTCCAGATCCTTGCGGTGGTCGGCGCCCTGGCGGGCGAGGCGTATCGGGGTTGGTCAGCCTGGCCTCTTGCCTTGCTCGGGATCTGGTTCCTGGTCGCCTCGGGCCTAGGCTTTGGCGCCGAGCGATTCCCGCGCTGGGTCGATGCCCTCGGCGTGCTTGCGGGCGTCGGCCTGCTGGCGATCAGCATCTCGACGTGGACGGGCGCGTCGGATGTGACGTTCAGGGCGGCGGGTCTGTTCGCGGCCCTCGCCTACTGTCTGTGGGCCGCCGGTTTCGGATGGGTCTTGTGGGGGACGCAGGATGTGACCCACCGATTCCGCGGACTCACGCCCAAACACGCCGCTTAGGTTCACCCTCGAATTAGACTCGCGGCCAGATCTATGGCCAGCACCGCACTGCCACCAGCCGATCTGCTTCCCGTTGGCCGGCGCGCCAACGTCCCGTACCGAATTCTCCGCCTCATCGCTGTACCTCTCCTCCGGCTCTGCTTTCAGTTCGAGGTCGAAGGCCGTGAGAACATTCCGCGAGAAGGCAACTACATCGTCATCGCCAACCACCTGAACTGGCTGGACGAATTCGCCCTGCTGCTGCTGTTCCCGGTGGAGCCGCGCCTGCATTTCCTGGCCAATCCGACCCTCCTCGTGACGCGCAGGTTCCAGTGGTGGCTGATCCGCACTACCGGCGGTTACGTACCCGTGGTCCGAGAGCGCCACGGCGACCCGGCCCTCTTCCAGCACGTCGACCGCTGCCTGGAGGTAGGGGGCGCGATTGCCATCTTCCCGGAGGCCGATTACGGACCCACCGAGAGCGAGCTCATGCCCTTCAAAAAGGGGTTCGCCCACTTCGCGATCAAGGCGGGCGTGCCCGTGATCCCGGTCGCGCTCTCAGGAACCAAGGACCTCTGGTTTCGCAAGCGGATCGGGGTGGTCATCGGCCGGCCGCTCTTGCCTGAAGGCCAGGATCCGGCTTCGCTGACCGAGGCCGCCTTTCAGACGATCAGGAAGCTGATGCCGAAGTACGAGGAACCGCCCGGCCGCAAGATCCTCCGCCGTCGCTTGACGACCCTTTTTTAAGGCGCTAAGGGGTACCCAAAAGCGGCACCGTTTGGTAAGGTGCCCTTTCCACGGTCCCTGAGCGGTCTTCTAGACGTCCTCGCTCCGAGCTCAGGCCTGAACAACGCCCCAGGGGTGGGCGCGTCAGAAGGAGCGAGAAAGTTTGCTTCCGCTGTTTCGAGCGGTCCTGGTTTGGTCCGTGATCCTGGCAACTGTGATCCTGCCCCGGCTCGCGCCGCCCGCGGCGGCGGTCGCCAACGCGGTCGCAGTAACCCAGCTGAGCGCCTACGATCGGCTTTCGGTCGTGCAGCAGGCGCGTAGCCAGCGCGTGCAGGCGGCCCAGTTGGAGCAGGTCAAAGCGTGGTCGGCGGAGCTGAAGCAGGGGCTGGCCGACTACCAGGCGCAGCAGGACGCACTCGCCGCAGCGCAGGCCGAAGCAACGCGCGTCGCCGCCTTGAACAATCACCCGCCGCCGTCCTCCGACATCGCCAAGATCATCACCGACGCGTTCAGCTCGCTCGGCCACGATGCAGTCGTTTGGGCACTCCGAATCGCGTACTGCGAGTCGCGATATCACCCCAACTCTGTGAACTCAGCAAGTGGCGCGTCCGGCCTCTTCCAGTTCATGCCCAGTACGTGGCGGGGCACACCGTGGGCCAGCCAGTCGCCGTTCGACCCCGTCGCGAACGCTCAGGCGGCCGCCTGGCTGTACAGCCACTACGGCCCGGGGCGCTGGTCCTGCAAGTAGCGCCTCAGCCGCGCGGACGCCGGCGCTGGCGCAGCCGCTGTTGGGTCCCGGCGTGAGCTCGCTCGCCGACCATGTCCGATGCCGTGTCCACCTCGGCAGCCACCTGTTTCCGGGGTCGCCCAGGCGGCCGGCGCATGCGCTTGAACGCCTCCACGTCTTCTGGAAAGACTGCCCAGACGAATCCCACCTTGACTCCGTACAGGCGCCGCCTGGCCAGCAACCGGCGCACATAGGCTTCCGACGCCTTGAGCTCGGCGGCGGCCTCGGCAACAGAAAGTAGGCGTGGGCGGTCGATCGCGAAATATTAGCACGCGCTCGCAACCATTTTCTGTTATGGTGGTCCGCAGTTCGTTTCTGGACTGAGGTGAGAGCCGAGATGGCTCTCCCGGTTGCCGGCCTCTGATGGCAGTAGCCTCTTGGCCCTCCGCTTCGCGCTTACTCCTTAAGGAGGAGACGCATGACTGAAGTCAAAGACACAGCCGCCCATTTTGTATCCGCATTCAACGCTCACGACGAAAGGGCTCTGAACGCGCTGCACGCTGACAACATCAAGTTCGACGCGCCGGGCGGCTTCAAGGCGACCAACGCACACGACGCCACCGCTTATGCGATGGGCTGGCTCAGGGCCTTCCCGAACGGCAAGATGACCGTTCGCAACGAGATCGTGAGCGCTCCCTGGATCGTCCAGGAAGTCATCATGGAAGGTACCCACACGGGACCCCTCGAGGGCCCGACCGGAACCGTCCAGCCGACCCACAAGAAAATCACGAGCAAAGGCGTCCAGCTTCTCCGGATCGAGAACGGAAAGATCGTGGAGACCCGGATCTACTTCGACATGCTGGACCAGCTGACTCAGCTAGGTTTGATCCCCGTGCCGGCTGCGGTCTAACAACACACTGGAGGGGTGCCCGGTCCCAGAGCGGGGGCCGGGTTTCTCCACCACCTCCCCGCTCGCCGGGGAGGTCGACTCTGCGCGCGGGGCACAGCCGGGTGGGGGGTTGGGCCTCGTTCTCAGCCTTGGGCGGTGACGGTTATCTCCAGCTGGTAGATCGGCTGCGGCTTGTTGGCTCCTTTCAGCAGCATGGGCTCGTAGTCCGTCACCTCGAAACCCACCGGCAGCAGGTCGCGGGTCGTCTCCGACATCAACACTCTGGCCGGCCGCACCTTGGACAGGTAAGAGCTGTTGTTCACTGGGACGCCGATCAAGGTGAATTCCAGCCGCCGCTCCGAACCGACATGGCCCGCGACCACGTAGCCAGTGTCCAGGCCGATGCCGACCGAGATCGCGGGCTTGCCGTCTTCGACGAGCTCACGGTTCAGGCGATCGATCTCACCGACCATGCCCCGAGCCGCCTTCAGCGCCTGGGGTGCGTGGTCGTCCATGGGGTTCGGCGCGCCAAAGACCACGAGCATGCCGTCGCCCTGAAATTTGTCGATGTTCCCGCCATGTGCGAGGACCACGTCGATCATCCGCGCGAAGTAGTCGTTGAGGAATGCCACGAGCTCTTCGGCCTCCATGCTCTGGGACAGGGCCGAGAATCCGGCGATGTCGGAGTTGAGCATGGTCACCTCGCGGCGCTCGCCGGAAATGAGCTTGTTCTTGCGGTCCGAGCGCGCGAGCACGTAATCCGTCACCTGCTTGTTCACGTGGAGCTCGAACAGCTCGCGAAGGAGCTCTGAGCGCTGGTACTGGCGTGCGTTGTCGATCGCGATCGCGGCCAGGTCCGAGATGGCCTGCAGGAACTCCTTGTCCTTCTCTTCAAAGATCGCGGCCTGGAACGGGTTGTCGACGTAGACGGCGCCAATCACCTTGCCCTTGGTCACAAGCGGCACGGCGATGATCGAGCGCAGGTTCTGCAGGATCACCGACTGCTGAGCCTTGAACCGAGCGTCCACGCTGGCGTCGGTCGTGACGACTGCCTGGCCGGTCGCGACGACCTGCTCGATCACCGTCTTCGAGCCGAGAAAGAGGCGCCTGCTCTCTGGGTTCGCCTCGCCGCCGACCGACATGGTGTTCGTCACCGGATCGACCAGCACGATGAAGCCGCGGGATGCCTTCATCAGGGTGATGACGCGGTCCATCACCTTGCGCAGGACAATTTCGAGCTCCAGAGACGAGCTGAGGTCGCGTGCGAGTTCGTAGAGGAGGTGATCTCGGATGCCGAGATCGACCTCGTGAGCCAAGGGCACGGAGAGCATAACGAAGCAAAACGCCATATCAGGCGCCTAACGGCTCCCCTTCGGGGCCTGGGGCGAGGGCCCAGGTTTGGGCCACCGGTAAACTCGAATTCCCTATGGCAAGCGACGGATCACCCATGCCCGCGGTCGACGCCCTGCTGGAGCGCCTGAACCCTCCCCAGCAGGAGGCGGTGACCCATGGCGACGGGCCGCTCCTGATCTTTGCCGGAGCAGGCAGCGGCAAAACGCGGGTGCTCACGGCGCGCATCGCCTATCTCATCGCCACGCATCGCGTCTGGCCGGACCGGCTGCTGGCGGTGACCTTCACCAACAAGGCGGCCAAAGAGATGCGAGCGCGCGTCGGGAACCTGGTGGGGGAGGGCGCCGAGAAGATGTGGGTCGGCACCTTCCACTCGACGGCGGTCAAGATCTTGCGCCGCGAAGCGCAACGGATTGGGATCGTGCCGAGCTTCGTCATCTTCGATGAGGACGACACGCGCGCGGCGTTGAGGCGGGTCCTCGACGAGTTGAGGCTGGACCCCAAGCGCTATCCGATCGGCGCCCTCAGCAACGCCATCTCGCAGGCGAAAAACGAGCTCAAGGGCCCCAATGACTACCCCAACCGCAGCTACGCCGACGAGATCGTGCGTCGTGTTTACGAGTCTTATCAAGAAGTCTTGCGGCGATCCGGCGGGCTCGATTTCGACGACCTGATCATGAAGCTGGTGGAGCTGTTCAACGCCGACGAGGAAGCCCTTGCCAAGTGGCGCGACCGCTTCCGGCACGTGCTGGTCGACGAGTACCAGGACACCAACCGCGCGCAGTACGTGTTGGTCAACCAGCTCGCACAGGAACACCGGAACGTCGTCGTCGTAGGGGACGATGATCAGTCCATCTATCGATTCCGTGGCGCGGATGTCCGCAACATCCTGGATTTCCGCAAGGACTATCCGGACGCGCATGTCGTGCGGCTCGAGCAGAACTATCGCTCGAGCCAGGCCATCCTGGACGCCGCGTACAGCGTGATCCGCAGCAACCCTGAGCGGGCGGAGAAACGCCTATGGACCGAGCGCGCCGGCGGCGAGAAGGTGATGGCGACCCAGGCCTACAACGAGATCGAGGAGGCCGAGTTCGTCGCCGACGAGATCGAGCGCCTTCGCCGCACCGAGGGGAGGGGCTACTCGGCTTTCGCGGTGCTGTATCGCACCAACGCGCAGTCCCGCTCATTCGAGGACGTGCTCGCGCGCCGCCGCATCCCGTACCGGCTCGTCGGCGGAATTCGCTTCTGGGAGCGGCGTGAGGTCAAGGACGTTGTCGCCTACCTGCGGTTCTGCTTCAACCCCAAAGACTCCCTCAGCTTTTCGCGAATCGTGTCCGTGCCCGCGCGCAAGATCGGCAACGTCACGGTCGACGCGCTCAACGCCGCCGCACGTGAAAGTGACTCGGACATCCTCTCCTTGCTCGAGGACCCAGGTCGAGTCCCCGGCGTGCCTCGTCCCGCCATCGTGCCGCTGCAGAGATTCCGCACCCAGATCGAGTCAATCCGGTCGGTGATGGGAGTCTTGCGGCCGAGCGAGCTGCTCGACCACGTGATCGAGATCATGGGTTTGCGCCAGCACTACCTTGACGGGACTCCGCAGGGCGAGGCCCGCATGGAGAACCTCAACGAGCTGCGCGGCCTGGCCGAGAGCTTCGACGACCGCGAGCCGGCGCAGGGGGTGGAGGATTTCCTGGCGGAGATAGCCCTCGTGTCGGACGTGGACGCGTACGACGAGAACGGCGAGGGCGTGACCCTGATCACGCTGCATATGGTCAAGGGCCTCGAGTTTCCGGTCGTGTTCATGGTCGGCATGGAAGAAGGGCTCTTGCCCCATCAGCGTGCGCTGGACGAGCGCGAGGAGAACCCGTCGGCTGTCGGTGCGGCGACCGAGATGGCTGAGGAGCGCCGCCTCGCTTACGTGGGGATGACGCGCGCGAAGGACCGGCTGTACCTGAGCTGCGCCTTCCGGCGCCACCTCTACGGCCGCTCCCAGCCCGCTTTTCCAAGCCGTTTCCTGACCGAGATTCCGCAGTCCATGCTCGCGGCGCCAAAGGGCAGCGCACCGGTGGCCCCCCCGCGCCAGGGCTACAAGGAACGTTTCCAGGAGCGCCAGGTGCAGGCCGCGCCGGCACCACCTCTCGTGCAGCGATTCACTAGCGGCGACCGCGTCAAGCACCCGGCGTTCGGCTCCGGAACGGTGGTCAAGAGCACGCTCACGCGTACAGACGAGGAGCTCGTCATCAAGTTCGACAAAGCCGGGCTCAAGATCCTCAGCGGCATGCTGGCGCCGTTGACGAAATGAGCAAGCGCAAAAAAACCGCTGACCCGGCGGTAAGGGTCGACGTGCTGCGCAACCTGATCCGCCGCCACGAGCACGCCTATTACGTGCTCGACCAGCCTGAGGTTTCCGACGCCGAGTACGACGCGCTGTTTCTCGAGCTGCGCCGGATCGAGGAGGAGCGGCCGAATCTCTTGACCGCCGACTCGCCAACCCAACGCGTGGGAGGAGAAGCATCGGATCAGTTCGCGAAGGTGCGGCATCGCTCGGCGATGTTGAGCCTGCAGAACGCCTTTGACGAAAGCGAGATCAGGGCCTTCGACAAACGGGTGCGGGCGGCGATCGGGGACAAGGTCACGTACTGCGCTGAGCTGAAGATCGACGGACTCGCGATGAGCCTCACCTACTCGAAGGGCCGGCTGCAGCGGGCTGCGACTCGGGGCGATGGGACCGTGGGCGAGGATGTCACGGCTAACGTGCGGACGATTCGAAGCGTGCCGCTTGCGATCACGCCGGTCAAGGGCCTACCGGATGTGTTTGAAGTCAGGGGCGAGGTCTACTTTCCGATCGCCGCGTTCGAGAAGCTCAACCGCGAGGTGGAAGCCTCCGGCCGGCCGCGCTACGTCAATCCCCGCAACACCGCGGCAGGCAGCGTGAGACAGATCGACCCCAACGTCACCGCGAGCCGCGACCTCCAGACGTTCATGTACACGCTTGATCCGGGCGGACCGTGCCGGTCGCAATGGGAGGTGCTCAGTGCGCTGGAGAAGATGGGCTTCCGCGTCAACAAGCACCGCCGGCGCCTGAAGTCGATTGAAGAGGTGATCGAGTATCACGCCGAGTGGCAGCAGCGGCGCCACGAGCTAGAGCACGAGATCGATGGCGTCGTGATCAAGGTCGACGATTTCGCTCAGCAGCTCGAGCTCGGTTTCGTTGCGCGCTCGCCTCGGTGGGCGATCGCTTTCAAGTACGCCCCGGAGGAGGCCGAGACCGAGGTCGAGGAGATCGCGTGTTACGTCGGCCGCACGGGCGTGCTCACACCTGTCGCCCACGTCAAGCCGGTGGTGGTCGGCGGCGTGACGATCCGCAACATAACCATGCACAACGAAGCGCAGGTGAACGAAAAGGGCGTCTATGTCGGCGCACGCGTCGTCATCCATCGCGCCGGTGACGTCATTCCCGAGATCGTCAGCGTCAAGGAACCTAAGCCGGGTTGGAAGATGCCGGCGAAATGTCCGGTGTGCGGGGGAGAGGTCGTCCGCGAGGAGCCCTACATCGCGCACCGGTGCATCAATCCGTTCTGCGGCGCGCAGCGCCTGGAGCGCCTGCGGCATTTCGCCAGCCGCGGTGCCTTGAACATCGAAGGCCTCGGTTACGCGACTCTCGGCCAGGTCATCGAGCGCGCATGGGTCGAGGACCCAAGCGACCTCTACCGCCTCACCAAGGACCAGGTCGTCCAGCTCGACGGATTCGCCGAGAAGTCCGCGCAGAATCTGATCGACCGCTTGGCGGAGAGCCGCCGCCCGCAGCTGGGACGGTTCCTGTACGCGCTCGGCATCCCGCAGGTGGGCGAGGCGACGGCGGATCTGCTCGCCGCGGACTTCGGCACCATCGATAGGCTCCGAAGCGCGAGCGAGGAGGAGCTCCTGAAGGTTGAGGGCATCGGCCCGAACATGGCGCACGAGGTGCGGATGTACTTCCAGGGTCACGGTGGCGAGCTGGTCGGCAAGCTGCTCGTCATCGGTGTCGAGCCGCAGGCTGTCGAGGCGCCGGGTGAAGGCCCGCTGACCGGCAAGACGTTCGTCTTCACCGGAACCCTCGAGACGATGAGCCGGCCCGACGCTGAGGCTCTGGTCAGGAGGCTGGGCGGCAAGGCCGGCTCGAGCGTGAGCGCGAAAACCGACTATGTGGTCGCCGGGCCGGGCGCTGGATCGAAGCTGGAGAAGGCGCAGAAGCTCAAGGTCGCGATCCTGGACGAGGAGCAGTTCCTGGCCCTCATGCCAAAGTAGTGTTGGCCCAAGTGACGTTGACCTAGACTGCCGCGGTGCAAGCCAGGCAGGAGGAAACGTCGCGCGCCCCGGCGGACACGCCCCCTTGGGTTTGGCCCGTCCTGTTGATCGGCGCGGTGGTGATGCTTGGCTGGGCCTGGTTCATCATCGGATTTCTGGCTGAACCGTCCGCCGTCGGCCGTGTGCGGATCGTCCTCCTGACGTCGGCTGCCTACTCGATCGGCTCGGCTTTGTTCGGCGTGATCGGTGCGGTCGGCCTGATCAGGCGGGAACGGTGGGCCCGCATGCTGGCGGCGATCGCCGCCAGCGCGATGACGCTGAGCGGGGTCGGCGCCATCGCCGGTATTCCAGCGCTGGTCGCGCTGCTGTCGAGCCGCAACTCGGCCAGAAACTAAGCTAACGCTCGCGATGCCACTCTCAAAGGACGAGGTCCGCCATGTCGCCATGCTCGCGCGTCTGAGCCTCGAACCTGGCGACGAAGAGTTCTACGCCGAGCAGTTGAGCGGCATCCTCGCGCACATCGACCGGCTACAGCAGCTCGATACTGAGTCGATCCCGCCCACCGCACAGGTGGTCGAGGTCGCCAACACGCTGCGAGAGGACGTCCCTCGCCCAGGCCTCACCCAGGCCGACGCACTGGCCAACGCGCCGGCTGCGGTGGACGGGTTCTTCCGCGTGCCGTCCATCCAGGAGGAGGCGTGAGCGAGCTCACGGAGCTGACGATCAAAGAGGCCGCGCGATTGCTGCGGCTGCGCTCCATCTCCGCGGCCGATCTGGTGACCGCCCATGTAGATCGCATCCAGCAGTTGGATCGTCGGGTGAAAGCTTTTCTTCGCTTCACGCCCGAGCTGTGGGACAAGCAGGCGGACCAGGCAGACAAGCGGATCAAGGACGGCGACCCGGGTCCTCTGGTCGGGATCCCCATGGCAGTGAAGGACGTCCTCTGCGTGCGAGGAGTCGAAACCACGGCCGGCTCGCAGATCCTGCGTGGATTCAAGCCTCCGTATACGGGCACCGCCATGTCCCGATTGTTCGAGGCCGGCGCGGTGATGCTTGGCGTCACCAACTGCGATGAGTTCGCGATGGGCAGCTCGACTGAGAACTCGGGGTATCACCCCACACACAACCCGTGGGACCTGGACCGCGTTCCGGGAGGCAGCTCGGGCGGCAGCGCGGCCGCCGTGGCGGCGGGAGAGGCGATGATCGCCCTGGGCACCGACACAGGCGGGTCGATCCGCCAGCCGGCGGCGCTCTGCGGCGTGGTGGGGATGAAACCAACGTACGGCCGCGTCAGCCGCTACGGGTTGATCGCGTTTGCGTCGAGCCTTGACCAGATCGGACCATTCGCTCGCTGCGTCGACGATGCGGCGATCACCCTGGCGGCAATGGCCGGCCATGACCCGCTCGATGCGACATCATCCGATCGCGTGGGCCGAGACGTGCTCAACAACTACGGGGAGGGCGTCGAGGGCATGCGACTGGGCGTGCCGCGCGAGTACTACGACGTTCAGGGCATCGAGAGTGGCGTGAAAGCGGCCATCGACCAGGCCATCAAGTCGCTGCGGGACGCGGGCGCTGAGATCGTCGACGTCTCGCTGCCGCACACCGATTACGGCCTCGCGGCGTACTACATCATCGCTCCGGCCGAGTGCTCGTCCAACCTCGCGCGGTTCGACGGCGTCCGGTACGGGATGTTCACCGAGGATGCGGAGAACATCACCGAGGCCTACATGCGCACGCGACGCAAGGGTTTCGGCACCGAAGTCAGGCGCCGCGTGATGCTCGGCACCTACGCCCTCTCGAGTGGCTACTACGACGCGTACTACCTGAAGGCGCAGAAGGTGCGCACGCTCATCAAGCGCGATTTCGACGAAGCGTTTCAGAAATGCGACGCGATCGTCAGCGCGACCTCGCCGACAGTGGCATTTCCGATCGGCTCCAAAACCCAGGACCCTCTCTCGATGTACCTGTGCGATGTCCTGACTCTGGGCGGCAACCTCGCAGGCCTGCCGGGAATCAGCGTGCCGTGCGGGATGTCGGAGGGCTTGCCGGTCGGGCTGCAGGTGCTCGCGCCGCAGTGGGGCGAGAACGTGGCTCTTCGAGTTGCGCGCACATACGAGGAGTCCAGTGGCGTGAAGGCGGAGGTGGCACCGCTTGACTAGCCCTTGGGAAGTGGTGATCGGCATGGAGGTGCACGTCCAGCCGCGCACGCGCAGCAAGATGTTCTGCGGCTGCGCGATCGGTCAGCTCGGTGACCCGCCCAACTCCAACGTGTGCGAGATCTGCCTGGGCATGCCGGGCACTCTGCCGGTGATCAACAAGGCGGCGGTCGAGGCCTGTCTCAAGACGGCAGTTGCACTCAACTGCGAGATCCCACGCCACACCAAGTTCGACCGCAAGAACTACATGTATCCAGACCTGCCGAAGGGATACCAGATCAGCCAGTACGACCTGCCGATGAGCGTCAATGGCGTCCTGGAGCTCGACGGCCGGCGGATCCGCGTCCGCCGCGTGCACCTCGAAGAGGACACCGGCAAGCTCATCCACGCCGGCGACAAGCTGCACAAGGCATGGGAATCCTTCGTCGACCTCAACCGGGCCGGAGTGCCACTGATGGAGATCGTCACCGAGCCCGACCTGCGATCAGCTGACGAGGCTCGCGACTACGCGGTCGCGCTGCGTACCCTCCTTAGAACGATCGGCGCATCGGAGGCCGACATGGAAAAGGGCCAGCTGCGGGCGGAGCCCAACATCTCGATTCGCCGTGCCGGGTCGGAGGAGCTGGGCGTGAAGACCGAGCTCAAGAACATCAACTCATTTCGTGCGCTGCATCGCGCGATCCTTTATGAGGTGGCGCGCCAGGCCGAGGTCCTCGAGTCGGGCGGCACGGTTGTGCAGGAGACCCGCGGCTGGTCGGATGCGGAGCAGCGCACGTTCTCGCAGCGGAGCAAGGAGTTCGCCGAGGACTACCGCTACTTCCCGGAGCCTGACCTGCCCCCGCTCGAGCTTGACCCTGGCTGGATCGAAGACCTGCGCAGGGCGCTGCCGGAGCTGCCGGGTGCCCGCCGCGCGCGTCTGGTCTCTCAGCACAAGCTTCCCGAAGCCGACGCTGTGCTCATCGCGGCAGACCGCGACCTCGCCGACCTGTTCGAAGCAGCCGTCGCCAAAGGGGCGGAGGCAAAGCCGGCGGCCAACTGGATCATCGGCGAAGTGGCGCCGAGCGGCAAATTTCCCACACCGGAGCATCTGGCCGACCTGGTGAAGTTGGTGACGGCTGGAAGCATCACTCGCGACCAGGCGCGCGAGGTGCTCATCGAGTCGGTCGAGACCGGCCGCTCGCCTTCCGACATCGTCGCCGAGCACGGATTCGCGCAGGTCAGCGACGAGGCAGCCCTCCTGGCGGAGGTCGAGGCGGTGATGGCGGCCAACCCGCGCGCGGTCGAGGACTATCGCGGCGGCAAGAAGCAAGCGCTCGGCGCGCTCATGGCCGACCTCAAGAAGCGGGCGCCGCAGGCCAACCCCAAGGTGGCCAGCGAGCTGCTGCTTCGGCTCTTGGGTTAGTTTTTTGGGCTAGCTGCTGGCAGTCCCTCGTCGCGAGAGCCACGTGCTGTACACGAAGACGACCACCCCGACGACGTAGGCCACCATCGCGATCAACACGAGCATTCCGCCTACGAACTCGGACACGATCGTGCTGAGGCCGAGCCCAACCAGCGATGCCCCCAGGCCGATGGCGGTCACACCCTGCAGACGCGCCACCCCGGGCGTAATCCGCACCACCGGCCACTGCATCCACTCCCTCCACCAACCTGGGAAGCTGCCCCGGATGACCAGGTACAGGCCGATTCCAAGCAACGGCGCGCCGAGCGCATAGGTAAGACCAAGCACCACGTACCCCACGGCGGAGCATTTTATCCACAGCCCGGGTCGGGAGGCGGCGAGCCAATCCCCGCTAGCCTTGTCCAGTGCCCCTGCCACCTGACCTTCACGTGCACACCGAATGGTCGTGGGACGCACCCCGCGGCCAAATGGAGCGGAGCTGCGAGCGGGCGCTCGAGCTTGGACTCCCGGCAATCGCCTTCACGGAGCACGCCGACTGGGCGCTTGTGCACGAGGGCCAGCATGCGGTCGACATCGCGGGCTATTTCGATGCGGTGGAGCGCTGCCGGGCGCAGTTCAAAGGGCTGCGAATCCTCACCGGCGTCGAGCTAGGTGAGCCCCACTGGTATCCGCGGGAAACGGCCGAGATCCTGGCCGCCGGCCCTCTCGACCAGGTGCACGGCTCGATCCACTGCATTCGCCTGGACGGCACCCTGCTCGACGCCAGCCAGTTCCGCGAACGTGCCGGCATCGACTTCCCGCGAGCGGTGAGGGAGTACTTCCGCGAAACGCTGGCCATGGTGGAGAGCGGCCAGGCATTCGAGACGCTCGCTCACCTCGACTACCCCAAGCGTTACTGGCTCGACGGACTGGCGCCCTACCGCGAGAAGGACTACGAGGCCGAGATTCGCGCCATTCTCGTTGCCGCCGCGGGCACCGGGCGAGTGCTCGAGGTCAACACGACTCGTGGCCGCACACTGTGCCCGGATATCACGGTGGTGCGCTGGTGGCGGGAGGTGGGGGGGCAGGCGGTGCAGTACGGCAGCGACGCCCACCAGCCGGACAAGTTGGCCGAAGGTTTCGAGCTGGCGACCCAGATGGTCGAGGCGGCCGGCTTCAAGCCTGCGCGCGACCCGATGGCCTTGTGGCGCCGCTGATCCTGCGCCCGACCGCGCCGGCCCACGGCGGCGCTGCGGTCGCTCGGGAGGACGGGAAGGTCTGGCTTGTCAACTACGCCTTGCCAGGTGAGGTCGTGGAGGCCGAGCCCCGAGGCCGGCAGGGCGGCGTCGCCGTCGCCGCTGCTACCCGGGTCATCGAGGCTTCACCGCACCGTGTGGCCGCGCCATGCCCTTACTTCGGCGAATGCGGCGGATGTCAGCTTCAGCACGCTTCCTACTCGCATCAGCTCGAGCTCAAGCGCCAGGTCGTCGATGAGGCCTGGTCGCGCGCCGGCCTTCGCCTTCCACCCGAGGCGCCCGTTCTCGGCATGACCGACCCGTGGCGCTATCGGATCCGAGGCGAGTTCGAGGCGATTCTTCACGGCGGGACGTGGCGGTTCGGTTTCCACCGGCTTCGCTCGCACTCGGTGCTGCCAATCGAAACCTGTGCGATTCACGACCTGCGCATCGAGCAGGCACTCCCAGCCTTCGCGCAGGCAGCCAACGAGATGAGGCTGGAGGACCTGCAGAACCTGCTCCTCACGGCAGAGCCGAACGGGCAAGGCTTGCTCTGGCGGATGCGGCATCGCGGCCGGGCGCCGAGCTGGCCACGCGATGAGTACGCACGTCGCGTAGCGGAGCTGCTGCCCGAGCAGGTCCTGCTGGACGACGCCATGACGCTGAACTTTTGGGATCTCAGCTTCAGAGTTCGGAGCGACACGTTCGTGCAGACCAACTACCGGCAGATGCTCGTCCTGTACCGGACGGCGCTGGACATGCTCGGTGCCGGTCCAACCGACCGAGTGCTCGACCTTTACGCGGGGATCGGTACGATCTCGGTGGCCGTTGCCAGCGACGGGGCGAGCGTGACAGCGATCGAGGAGAACCCGCGCGCTGTGCAGCTGGGTCGCCTGAATGCGCGGATCAACTCCGCACGGGTCGACTACCTGCCTGGGACGGTCGAAACCGTGATGCGCCGGATTCGGCTTGGGCAGTACCAGGCCGCCATCCTGGACCCGCCACGTGCCGGGTGCGAGCCCGCGGCGATTGCGGAGCTGATCAGGCTAGGACTCGATCGGCTGGTGTACGTGTCGTGCGAACCCTCGACGCATGCGCGAGACCTGATCGCGCTGGTCAGAGGCGGCTACCGAGTTCGGCGAGCGGCCATCGTCGATATGTTTCCGCAGACGTACCACATCGAGAGCGTGGCCCTGCTCGAGAGAGGAGGCGCCTAGAAAGCGCTGAGGCCGTGGCCGATACGGAGGAGAGCGAGGCGAAGCCGGCCGGGACCCAGGTTCCGGGCGACCAGTCTCAGCACCGGCCTCAGTAGCAGCACGACACTCTCAACGCGGGCGGCAGTATAGGGTTACGGGCCCTCCCAAGAAAAGCCCTACTCGAGCTCGTGAACGAACTCAGCCAGGCGGCCAACCCCCTCCCTGAGATCGGTGTCAGAGCTGGCCAGGCTGATGCGGACCGCATCGGCGGCTACCTCCCCGAAGGCGGTCCCTGGGGCCACCGAGACGCCCCGCTCACGGAGCAGCTTGAACGCGAACTCCCGCGCGTGCAGGTGGCTGCGAGAGATGTCGGCCATGCAGTAGAAGGCGCCCGTGGGTTCGCTCACCAGCATTTCTGCTTCTCGCAGGATGTCGACGACCACATTCCTGCGGTGGCGGTACGAGGCGGCCATCTCTCTGACGCAGTCCTGCGGCCCTTCGAGAGCCGCCTCCGCCGCGACCTGGCTGATTGTCGAGACGCATGAGGAGTTGGATTCGAGGACTTTGGTCGCAGTGTCGATCAGCTTCGCCGAGCCGGCCACGTAGCCGATTCGCCATCCGGTCATCGAATACGACTTGGAGAATGTGAAGACG
>CATPBO010000210.1 GCA_955652835.1 Candidatus Dormiibacterota bacterium | reverse complement strand
GTGTCGCGAGGGCCGAGGTTGACGACGTTTTTCTCGCCGTTCTGAGTCGCAGGCGAGTGGGCTGCAGACTTTTCAGCTTGGGCCATCTGGGAATCCTCCACTACGTTGATCGTGCCTTCCATACTCTTTACTCAACTCTGAGCGGCGGGCGGACTTGCGCGCCGCAGTCAAGCAGAGCTCCGGATTCGAGCGAGCTTGCATGGTAACAGGGTGTCACCAGACGTAGACACAGTATGAGGATCGGGGCGCAGTCGCCCTAGGAACCAGGATTTTTGGAGCGCGCGACCACCTTGATGGACCCGGATGCCTCGGACGAGATGACCGACCACCTGGTCGATTTCTTCGATCGAATTGCCCCCTCGTACGACAGCTGGGCCGGCGGCCAGCACGAACGGGTTGCCGCCAGGCTGGTCGACGTGGCGTCGCCGCAGAAGGGCGAGCACGTGCTCGACGTGGGCACCGGGACCGGGCTGGTCGCCCACATCATCGCCCCGAGGGTCAGCCCCGGCAGCGTGATCGGCATCGACCTTTCCGAGCAAATGCTTGCGATAGCCCGGTCGAAGATGAGCGCCGACCGCAGGTCAACGACAAACAAGACGGTCCAGTTCCTCGGGATGGCGGCCGAGCAGCTGGTCTTCAAGCCGGAGACCTTCGAGCTGGTCACCATGGGCGAAGCTCTTGCCTATCTGTCCGACCCCAACGACGCCCTGGTCGAGGCGCACCGAGTGCTGCGTCCGGGTGGTCGCCTGGCGGTGTCCGTTCAGCGGCGAAGCCTGAGCACTCGCGCGCAAGACCTTTTCTTCCAGGGCCTGGCGCCGCTTGCGCGCCGCCACTCCCTGAGCCTTCCGCGCTACAGCTCTGAGCGGGCCCGCTTCGGGGAACCAGACGTCCTGCCCCAGCTGCTTAAGGGCGCCGGCTTCGATGTGACCCGCATGACGGAGATGGTCACGGGCGGCCGAACCCGCGACGCTCATGAATGGACGGACTTGATGGCCGGCGCCGGACCACTGCCGCACACGCTGATCCGGGCGCTTGGTCCGCGGTATCGCACCGAGCTGGAGGCAGACGTCGAGTCCGCGATGGAGAGTCTTGGCGATCCAGATGACGCCTTCCGGTACCACCACTCCTACTTGATAGCGGTGGCCCGCAAGCGCTGAGGGATCGTGGCGACGATGACCAAGGCCGCGAGCACGCACATCGTGGCGGCGATACTGAAAATCTCGCGGTACTCCTGTAGAAATGCGGCGGCGACCAGCCTGGCCAGGTGATCGACCCGCGCCCTCAAGTTGGGGTCGGTGAGCACCGGCGTGCCAAGGATCTGGTGAAAGCGATGCAGGCCGAAGGCGGTCAAGGCGGACAGGCCAATGAGCATGCCCATGGTGCGCGCGAGCACGACAAGGCTCGTGGCCAGGCCGTGGCTCTGGCCGCGAGTCAGCGCCAGCACGGCAGCGGTCAATGGAGCGATGACGATGCCAAATCCCAAGCCGCATACAGCGAGGGCAAGATCGGCCTGGCGGACTGGTCCGACCTCCAACGCCAGCTCGTTCGCCGGCCAGGTCGACATCTGGATAAAAGCCGCCGCTGAGAGGAGCATCCCCGCGGTGGCCACCAACCGACCACCGACCTGGCCCCCAAGCCAGCCTCCGAGCACTGCGCCGACCGGTATCCCGACCAGGAACCTCGATAGCAGCAGCCCGGACCCGGGCTGGTCGAGATTGAACACGAGGCGGCCCAGCACCGGAACGTCGACCAGCGCCACCATCAGGGCGGCCCCGATCAATACGTTCGAGACGCCAGCGCCGACAAAACCACGGCTCCGCAAGAGCTCTCGCGGGACCAGGGGCTCCAGCCTTCTCACCTGGCGCCATCCATATAAGGCAAGGACGATCACGCTCGCGATGCCGGCGGGAAACAGGAGCGCGCTCGTAGCGCGATGGTCCGGATCGTCTGGGTACAGCGCGACGACAAGGAGTCCCAGCCCAACACCCAGCAGGGCGGCGCTGAGCCAGTCGATCGACGAGCTTACAGGTCTGGATGGCGGAGTGGCACGTCTCGTCGCGAAGAGCAGGCCTGCGGCGCAGATGGCCGCGAGAGGCAGGTTGACCCAGAAGACAAAGCGCCATCCACCGGCTGAGGACGCGAGCGCCGCCAATGTCGTTCCATACAGGGGACCGAACACGCTGCCTGCCTCTTGAAGGCCGGCGACCCAGCCAAGAGCCAGGGTGCGGGCGCCGTCCTGGTACAGGTCGGCGGCGAGGGCCAGCGACAGCGGGACCAGCCCGCCGCCTCCGAGGCCCTGCAGCACCCGGCCGGCGACCAACCAGGGCAGGCCTGCGAACGTCCACAAGCCAGAGGTCGCGGTGACGGCCGACCCGAGAGCAAAAACGATCATGCAGCCGGCGTATACGGGCGCGCGGCCGCGCGCGTCGGAGTAAGCACCCAACAAGGGCATGGCGACCACGTATCCGCCAAGAAAGCCGGTCACGATCGGGGTCGCCTGCTCGAAACGGTCGATGGTCAGGCCGACGTCGGCGATCATCGAGGGCAGCAGCGTGACCACCACGTACGCGTCGAGCGCCGCGATGAAGAGCCCGGCGCCCGCGAGCCCGAGCACCACCGGCCTCGACGCCAGTCGCATTACTGTGACGGGGGCGTGATGCTGACCGCGGCGTCGAAGCCGGAGATATCGACCTCGACCGCGGCCTCCTTGCCTCCATCGCCGAAGGCGCCGTCGAGGACGGCCTTGCGGATGAGGTGGTCGGAGGCGCCGACCCAGACTGTGGCGTTGACATCCACGCTGGAGCTCAGCTGCGCCAGCAGGCGGTGCACCTGGTCCGCGCTGTAGGTCACACCGATCTTCTGCGAATCAACACCATCAACTTTCTCGGCCGCCAGGTATTTGGGGTTGCGACCGGCAGGGATGACGACGGGCAGGCCGGTCGCAGGATCGAAGAGCTTCGCCAGGTCCGGTATGGCTGCGCCTTGGGCTCCCGTCAGCTCCTGGAAGGTCGAGAAGGGTAGATGCAGGTAGACGTGACCGCCCGAGATGACGACCTCGAGGCTGATTGAAAGGTCCTGCTGCTTCACCGTATACGTCGTGTTGCTGTCACCGGGCAGCCGCACAGATGTCTTGGCGCGGATCAATGTGAACCCTTGAAACGTGATCGCGCCCTTGGTGAAGCTGAGAGTCGCGCTGACTGTCTTCAGCCTGGCCATCGCCGCCGCCGCGTCGCGCAGAGCCTGGGCCGGATCGACCTGCGGCTGGCTTCCGCCGCAGCCGGCGATCAATGCCAACGCCAGCAGCGCGACCAGTCTTCGTCTCATTTACCACGAAGCCTACTTGGGACGTGTGGCCTTCTCGTCGGCCGCACGCAAGATGAGGCGGATGGGCCGGTCGTAGAAGAGGTAGTCCCACGCCCAGTTCACCAAGACGACGATGCGGCTGCGGAAGCTGATGACGTTGATCAGGTGGACGAACAGCCACATCAGCCAGCCCAGGAATCCGGTCAGGCGAACCGGCCCGAGCTGTGCGACCGCCGAGTTGCGTCCGATGGTGGCCATGATCCCCGGGTCCTTGTACAGAAAGTTGGTCGCGCCGTAGCCGCGCAGCACATCTTTGATCGTGGCGGCGACGTGCCGGCCCTCCTGCATCGCGACCGGTATGAGCATTGGCAGGGGACCGCCCTCACTATTGATGGGGCCAGGGCCCGCCAGGTCCCCGATCACGAACACTTCGGGATGCCCATCCACCTGCAGCGTCGGCAAGACCTGCACGCGCGCCTGACGGCCTAGCGGTTGGCCAAGGTAGCTCCCCACATCCGAAGCCCGAACCCCGGCCGTCCAGATGACCGTCGAAGCCGGGATCTCGTGTCCATCCGCGAGGAGGATGGAGCTTTCGGTCACGTCCGCCACCTTGGCCTTCAAAAGGACCTCGACGCCCTTTTTCTCAAGCGACAGGCGTGCGGCTTCGCGCAACGGCGCAGCGAATGTGCCGAGCAACCAGCCCGCGGCCTCGAGAAGCACGACTCGCACCAGGTCGAAGTCAAGATCGCGATAGTCCTTGCTCAAGACCAGGCGGGTCAGCTCGGCAAGGGCTCCGGACATCTCGACACCAGTGGGTCCGCCGCCAACCACCGCGAACGTGAGCAGCGTTCGTCGCCGCTCGCGATCGTCCGTCCACCTGGCTTCCTCAAAGCGCATCAAGATCCGGTTTCGTACGGCCAGGCCTTCATCGAGATTTTTCAAGCCGAATGCGTGCTGCACCAGAGACGCGTTGCCGAAGTAATCGCTCTGGCTGCCCGAGGCCAGCACCAGGTAGTCGTAGGCCAGCGGCCGGTGGTCCGTCAGCAGCTGACGCTGCTCAAAGTCGACGCCCGTGACGTTGGCGAGCAGGAAGTCGGCGTTGTGCAAGGGCCGGATCAGCTGTCGCACTGGGCGAGCTATTTCTCCTGGGTCAAGGACTGCCGACGCCACCTGGTAGAGCAGCGGCGTGAAGAGGTGGTAGTTGTTGCGATCGAGCAGAAGCACGTCGACCGGTGCGTTCTTCAGAGCTCGCGCGCAGGTGAGCCCGGCGAAGCCGGCACCCGCGATCACGACCCGCGGCCGGGTCATTTCGCTGGGGGCTTGCGGAACCGTCCCCCGCCGCTGTGTCGGCGGTTGGCCATCTTGTCCAGGGCGGCGGCGCCGCCGGTTGCTTCGACGAGCGACTTGGACAGCTTCTGCTTCTTCTTGAGCACCGGCTCGAAGAGGTCCCCGTGCTTGGCGACCCGCGCCAGGACCTGATCCGAGTCGAAGACGAGGAGATTCGGGTCCTTTGCCTTCAGGCACTTCTCGACCTCTTCCCACGAAACCGGCGTGGACACGGTCGGTCGGGCGCGGGCCCGCAGCGAGTACACGTTCACCGTCGTCTTGTACTGGTCGTTCTGGCTCCAGTCGATCAGAACGCGGCCGGTGCGGAGCTCCTTGAGCTGTTTGTGCACGACGAGGTCGGGATGCTGCTCTTCGAACAGCTGGGCGAGACCCTTCGAAACAACTTTCGTCTCTTCGTATGTGACCTTCGTGTTGAGCGGGACGTAGAGCTGCAGACCTTTCGAGCCCGATGTCTTGGCGCAGCAGTCGAGACCGTGCTCCGCGAACACGTCGCGCAGCATCAACCCGATCTTGCAGCACTCGACGATGGTCGCGGGCGGCCCGGGATCGAGGTCGAAGACCATCGTCCGCGGCTCTGGCAAATTGGAGGCGTACGAAAGCGAGGTGTGGAATTCGAGCGTCGCAATTTGGGCGAGCCATACCAGCGTCGGAAGGTCCTGGCACAGGCAGTAGTACATGTCGCGGTTATTCCCGCCGCTCCATACGGTGGCTGTCTCCACCCATGGCGGGCGGTGCTTCGGGCAGTTCTTCTCGTAGAAGAACTCACCGTCGACTCCGTTCGGATATCGCTTGAGCGTCAGCGGGTGATCGCGCGTGTGGGGCAGGATCGCCGGCGCGATTCGCGTGTAGTAGTCGATGACCTGCCCCTTTGTGAATCCGACCTCCGGATAGAGGACCTTGTCGAGGTTGGTGAGCTTGAGCGTGCGATTCTCGATCTTGACCTCGACCGCGGTTTCCTTAGCCACCTTCGCGTACCACCTCTTTTGCCGGCTTATCCGTCCGCAGGCCCTTGAACGCCGGCGCGCGCAGCTGGCCTGACTTGGTCCATTCGACGAACTCGATCTCCGCAACGAGCTTCGGCTTGACGAAGTGGGCCGTCTTCGGCGGCGCGCCGACGTCGAATGGGCTCTTGTCTTGCTCGAGGGATGACGTCAGCTCGTGCAGCTTCTCCAGCATCGAATCGGTGAAACCGGTGCCCACCTTGCCCGCATACACGAATTCACCCTTGTCGTAGTAGCCGACGAGCAGCGCGCCGGGCACACCGCGCCGCTTGCCCTCGCCGTCGAGCCACCCACCGATCACGAACTCCTGACGATTTCGGTTCTTGACCTTAACCCACGAGCCGCTGCGGCGGCCCGGCTCGTATTTCGACTCGAGCTTCTTGGCCATCACTCCCTCGAGGCCGGCTTTCGCGCTCGCCTCGAGCATCATCTTGCCGCCACCCTTCTCGTACGGCGGGGTCTCCCACGAGTCGCCGGAAAGCTTGAGCCTCTCAAGCGCTCGCCTGCGCTCGACGTAAGGCTGGTCCAGAAGAGAGTGACCGTCCTGCCACATCAGGTCGAACATCATGTAGGTGACCGGCACGACCTTCATCTTGCGGCGGATCTCGGTTTCCGACGTCAGGCCCATGCGCTGCTGGATCTGCTCGAAGCTCGGCCGTCCCTTCTCGTCCAGCGCGACGAACTCGCCGTCGAGAATCACCTCGTGCGACCCGATCGCGCGTCCCATCGTATGCACTTCGGGATAGCGTGGCGTGATGTCCTCCCCGCTTCTGCTCATAAGCCGCACGCGCCCGCCTTCTACGTAAGCCACGCCGCGGATGCCGTCCCACTTGAACTCGAATCCCCACGCGGTGTCGGGTGATGGAATCCCCTTTCCGAGCTTGGCCATCATCGGCTCGATGCGTTCCGGCATCGGCTTGCGATCCGGATCCTGCGGCGGATCCATGCGGTGGATCATCCAGTTCTTGCCGTTGGTCCGGAAGAGCACATAGCGGCCCTGCAGCCGCTTCCCGTGGAGGATGACCATGACCTCGCGGTCAGACCATTTCTCGGTGTCATACGTGCCCTCGTCCCAGATCGAGACGTGCCCAGCCCCATAGTTGCCGGCCGGGATGTCGCCGGCGAAGTTGATGTAGTCGAGGGGGTGATCCTCAACGTGGACCGCCAGGTGATTCTTCTTGGGATCGGCCGGTACGCCCTTGGGGACCGCCCATGAAACGAGCACGCCATCGCGCTCGAGCCGGAAGTCCCAGTGGAGGCTGCGCGCGTGATGCTCCTGGACCACGAACCGGAGCGCCTTGGTCTCCTTGCGGGGGACCTTGGCGCCCGGCTCTGGTGTCTTCTTGAAATCGCGTTTGGCCTCGTACTCGGCAAGCTTCTTGGCCATAGGTCAAGGTTAGGCTACGGCCGCTTCCTCCTCGTGGATGGCCACGACGCCGGCCTTCCGGCCGCGCACGAAAACCGCCGAGATCGCCGCCAGGACAAGCACGACGATTGGAAGGATCAGCGTCGGGTGCATGGCGTCGACGAACGCGTGAGTGAAGACCCAGTGAGCGATCACCTGCACCTGCGCCGGCACGTTGAGGTTCGCGCCCGACTGTCCGGCGCCGACTTCGAAGCCGGTGTGAGCCGCGTTGCTGAAGCCGTCGACAAAGGGCTGCCGGAACTGCGGCGGCAGCTGGCTCGACGCGGTCACCGCCCGGTCGTGCAGGGCAAGCGCCAGCCGGTTCTGCAAGAAAGCGCCGATCACCGCGCTGGCGAACACTCCGCCCAGCTCCTGGATCGTGTTGATGACGCCAGATGCGACCCCGCCCAGGTGCGCCGGGAGGTCGCGGGTGGCGATGCTGAACACAGGCGTCCAGATGAAGCCCATGCCTAGGCCGCTGAGGATGAGTCCAGGCGTGAAGTCCCAACGACCCGAGTTGGCTTGCGCCGCCCAGTCGATGTAGCCGCTGCCTGCCGCGAGCGCGAGGAGGCCGGGGATCAGGAGGTACTTTCCGTTGATCTTTTGCGCGAGGCTGCTGGCGATGCCGGACGACACGATCATCGCCAGCGGCTGGATCGCGATGGTGAGACCGGCGTCGATGGCGCTGAGGCCGAGCACCGACTGGTAGTAGATCGTCAGCGGGAGGTAGAGACCGAGGATGGCGAAGCCCATCGCGGCCATCACCAGGGTCATGAGCGTGAAGTTGCGGTCCTTGAAGACCGCGAACGGAAGCAGCGGCTCGCCGTCCTGCCGGCGTGCCTGGTAGAAGAGAAACAGGGCGAGCAGCAAGATGCCGCCGCCGATGATCATCGGGATGGTGACGAATCCGGTGACAACTCCCCAGTCGTAGCGCTGGCCCTCGATCAGCCCGTAGATCACGCCGAGCAAGCCGGCCGTTGCCAGTCCGACTCCAAGCAGGTCGAGGCGATGACGCCGGCCCGGCCGGAGGTCCGGAATGATGAGCAGAGCGAGCGTGAAGATGATCACGCCGATCGGGATGTTCACGGTGAAGATCGAGCGCCAGCCGAAGTGGGTGACGAGTAGACCGCCGACCGTTGGTCCGGCGACGACGGCCAGGCCCGCCATCACTCCATAGATTGCGAATACTCCCCCACGCCGCTCCGCGGGAAACAAGGAGAGCATCAGCGGCAGCCCCTGGGGCGCGAGCACCGCGGCGCCAAGGCCCTGCAGAGCGCGCGCGACGATCAGCTGCGTTGGGTCCTGCGCCAGGCCGCTGAGGGCCGACGCGGCGGTGAAGATCACGATGCCGACCGCGAACACGTTGCGCGGTCCATAGATGTCGCCGAGCCTCGCCGACGTGATGAGCAGCACCGCGTACAAGAGGCTGTAGGCGTTCAGCACCCACAGCACCTGGTCGAGGCTGGCGTGCAGTCCGTCGAGGATCGACGGTATGGCGATGTTGACGATCGTCAGGTCGAGCAGCGTCATGAAGAGGCCGAGGCTGAGCACGGCCAGCGCGGCCATCGGGTGCTTACGAAGTGTGTTCACGGGTCTCCTCGACTTTGGTGGTGGCTCGGAGTGAAGCCCGGCTATCCTTCGGTTGGACGTCTCGGGTGCCGGTTACTCCGGGAGCCGGGGTTGATCTGCGGCCCCTGGAGTTCACGCTCCGGGGGCCGGTGGCTTCGGGCGGATCAGCCCATAGGCTGCTGTTGTTCGAGCATCTGCGGCCACTCGAGGCTCCCGTCCTGAAGCTCGGCGATGGTCCGCCGCAGCCACTCGAGCTCCGCTCTGCGCATGGCCTGCCCGTATTCCTCTTCGATGGTGAAAAGGCGCGGTAGATCAGGCGGCAACTGACGCAGCCTCGCGTCGATGTTCGCGATCTCGGCCTCGTACGCGGTGGCCCGGCGTTCGAGGACCTTGACCGCCTCCTCCTTCTGCCGGAGGGCGCCCAGGAACATGAGGGCTGCCCCAAAGCGGGGGTACTCGCGGGTGGGCTCCTCCAGCAGGCGGCGCGCCCAGGTGTCCAGCTCCTGCGCCCCCGCAGGAGTCAGGCGGTAGATCGTCCGCTCGGGCCGGCGTCCGTCCCGATTGATCAAGAGCGGCTCGACGAAGCCCGCCTCGGTCAGCCGCTCGACAGTGTCGTAGATCGATGCCTGCTTGAACGGGATCGCCCGGGCGTGCTCTCGTTCGACCATCCGCTGCTTCATCTCGTAGGGATGCATGGGAGCTTCGGCGAGCAGCTCGAGAACTGCCAGCGCAAGCATGGAATATGGTCGGTGGCGATTAGTTGACATCGATTGATCGACATCGACTATATCACTTCTGCAGGCGAACGGTGAGGCCGATGCCTTCTGTTGTGATCTCGCACGTCTGGAACGGGCTCTCCGCGGCCAGGCGCTCGAATTGCGCCGGCGAGTAGGCGCGGCGCTTGAGCATCTCGAGCGTGGCTTTGGTCGTGAAGCTGCTCAGCCATCCGAGCTGCATTCCGGCCACCTCGTGCTCGATGTCGGCGTGGGTGGCGTCGTTGCTCATGTCCTGGATCACCGCAGTCCCGCCACTGCGCAGGACCCGATACATCTCGTCCAGGGCGCTGCCCGGATAGGTGAAGTTCTTGAAGGCCGCCTGGCAGACGATCAAGTCAAACGAGTCCGCGTCAAACGGCATGACCGCGGCGTCACCCTGCCGGACGTCGACGCTCACGGCTGCCCGCCGGGCGTTCTCGTTACCGATCTGCACGAACGTGTGGCTGATGTCCAGCGCGGTCACCTGATGCTTTCCGAGCCGGGCCATCTCGATCGCCAGGTACCCGGGACCGGGCGCCACCTCGAGCACCTTCGCGCCTGCGGGCAGGCCTTCGGTGAGCTGCGAGGCTTGCCTGCGGTACTCCGCCATCTGGCTGCCGGAGCTGCGCAGCCGGGCGTACCACTTGGCCACCACCCCTTCCATCTCCGGACCTTTGAACCGCCACCGGGGTCTTGTCATCTCCATGTCACTCGCTCCTCTTGTGAAATCGTCCCTTAACACCGTTAGGGACGTTGTGTCGACACTATATCCCTAACAGTGTTAGGATTGCAAGAGGCACTTCGTGTGGTAGGGAGGATCAGGTGAAAGACAGCGAAAAGGACGAGCAACGCGGACTGACGAGGGATCGGCTCGTCGACGCCGCGCTGGGGCTCGTCCAGGACGAGGGCCTCGAGGGCCTGTCGATGCGGGCGCTGGCGGACCGGCTGGAGGTCAAGGCGGCGTCGCTTTACTGGCACGTCCGCGACCGCCGCGAGCTGGTCGAGCTGTTGGCGGAGTCGATCCTGGACACCGTGCCGGTGACGCGACGAAGCTCTGGATGGCGAGAAGCCGTCCTCGGCGTGGCCGCGGCCCTGAGCCGGCGGGTCTCAGCCCAGAAGGATGCCGATCGCATTCTGGTTGAGGTCCCCGACGCCCTTGAGCGCAGCGACGCTTTTGCTGAGCTGAAACGACAGCTGCAAACCGCGGGATTACAGCCTGGCGAAGTCGAGGATGTTGCGGCGACCGTGATGGTTCAAGTGATTACCGCACGCAGGCGGCCTGAGGGTCCGGTCCTGGAGGCGGGTGCCACGGCGTCGATTGCCATCGACTCGGGTTCGCGGGGTGTGGTCGTGCGTCCTGGTTCCGACATGGAGACGCTGATCAGGGTCGCGGCCGACCGCGGCGCTGCGGCGCCGGCCATCGTCCGTGGCGAAACGGTCGTGGTGCGGCGCCTGCGAGGAGTCGGCCTCGGAGAGATCGAGCTCAACCCGCGCCACCCCTGGCGTTTCCAGGTTCAAGGAGCGACCTGGAACACGGTGCTCGATGTGGGCGCCATCGATGTCCGCGAGATCAAGCTGGACAGTGGCGCGGCGAAGGTCGAATGCTACCTGCCTCAGCCTCGCGGCGTGGTCCCGATCGACGTTTCGAGTGGCGTGGTCGGCGTAACCCTGCACCGACCGCCTGGAGTGGCGGTGATCGCGGACGTTCACACCGGCGCAGTTCGGGTGAAGCT
>CATPBO010000209.1 GCA_955652835.1 Candidatus Dormiibacterota bacterium | reverse complement strand
TCCCCGGCTTCAACTCGCCAGCCTGCCATCCGAGCCCACGCATTCCGTTCGCAGTCGCGGCGCGCATGAGCTCTTCGGGTTGGTGCAGAACGCGGCGACCGGTCGCGCGGCGTTGATCCAGCTCAAGCGCTCGTGCCTCTTCGAGGATGTCGATGACGGCATTGGAGTCGCTGCCGACTGCGAGTGGGCAGCCGGCATCCGCCAGGGCTCGCAGCGGGCCCACGCGATCGCCGAGATCACGTTCGGTCGTGGGACAAGCACAGACCGAAACTCGATGAGCGCCGAGCAGAGAGATGTCGTGCTCGTTGACATGGATCGCGTGCACGGCCGTGAGGTCGGGCCCGAGTATCCCTTCGCGGTCCAGAAGCTCAGTAGGGGTGCAGCCTTCGACCGCGATGCACTCCTCGACCTCGGCAAGCTGTTCAGCCAGATGGGCGTGAAGCGGTGCCTTGCGCCGGCGAGCCCATGCCGCAACCGTCCGCATGGACGTTGGATCCACTGCCCGCACGCTGTGGATCGCCGCTCCGATCCGGACGCCCGGTCCGTCCCTCAGCTGATCGACGCGCTTCACCCAGTGCTCGGCGTCGCCGTCTGAGAAAGACCTCTGCGCTCGGTCGAGGGGTCTCCCGTTAAGGCCGCCGCGCAGGTAACACGCATCGATGAGCGTGATCCGGATGCCGACCTCGCCGGCTGCCTCGATCAACGCCTCCCCAAGCTCGTTGCCGTGCTGGTGCAGGTAGTGGAACTCGCCCACTGCAGTGATCCCGGCTTCCACCATCTCTTGAAAGACCACGCGCGCGTACTCGTAGTAGTCGGCGCGGTTCCAATCGGTCCGGCTGTACATCTCCCGCCGCCAGGCCCAGAAATCACCAGCGCCGGATTCCACCGTTCCGCGCAGCGAATGCTGGAACGCATGGCTGTGCACGTTGGCGAGCCCCGGGATGGTCCATCCCTCGAGAGACGTGGCTCCAGGTCGGGGCGGGGAGCCCGAGGTGACCGATTTGATCAGCCCGGATTCAACCTCGATGAGCACGTTTTCGGCCGGGTGACCCAGCCACGCCTGCTCGGCGTGCCATAGGCCGGTTCCGTTCACCCTCGCATGGGGATGCGGACACCGCGCTCGTCCGCCACGTCAATCGCGCGCTGATACCCCGCGTCCGCGTGCCGCATGACGCCGGTGCCTGGGTCGTTGGTGAGGACACGTTCAAGCTTGCGCTCCGCCTCGTCCGATCCATCCGCGACGACCACCATTCCCGCGTGGATGGACCGCCCGATGCCAACGCCGCCGCCGTGATGGACGCTGACCCACGAAGCGCCACTTGACGTGTTCAGGAGGGCATTGAGGATCGGCCAGTCCGCGATCGCGTCCGAGCCATCGAGCATCGCCTCCGTCTCCCGGTAGGGCGAGGCCACCGACCCGGAGTCGAGGTGATCGCGTCCGATGACGATCGGCGCCTTGACCTCGCCGCTTCGTACGAGCTCGTTGAACCGCCGCCCGGCGCGCGCGCGCTCGCCATATCCGAGCCAGCAGATGCGGGCCGGCAGTCCCTGGTACTTCACATGCTCTTGTGCGGCCTTGATCCAGCCGACCAGCGCAGAGTCGTCCGAGAACTCCTCGACCATCGCCCGATCCGTTGCGGCGATGTCGGCGGGGTCGCCCGACAGCGCGACCCAACGGAACGGCCCTTTTCCCTCGCAGAAAAGAGGACGTATGTAGGCCGGCACGAATCCGGGAAAGTCGAAAGCTCGCGCGCTGCCACCCAGCCGCGCCTCTGCGCGCAGGCTGTTGCCGTAGTCAAACACCTCGGCGCCGCGATCGAGAAACGCGACCATCGCGTCGACGTGCCGGGCCATGCTTTCTCGCGCGCGCTTCACATAGGCCGCGGGATCATCGAGCCGGAGCTCCTGTGCGTCCTCCGGTGAGAGGCCGACCGGGATGTAGCTGAGCGGGTCGTGCGCCGGAGTCTGGTCGGTGACCACGTCCACCTCGTAACCGCGAGCTGCGAGCGCCGGCACTACGTCCGCTGCGTTGCCATGCAGGCCGATCGACAGAGCGCGCTTCGCGCGCTTGGCTTCGGAGGCGAGCTTCAACGCGTGCTCGAGGTCGTCGGCGCGAACGTCGAGATAGCGATGCTGCAGCCGGCGCTCGATTCGTTCGGGGTCGGCTTCGACGCACAGCGCCACTCCGCCGTTCAGGGTGATCGCCAGCGGCTGGGCTCCTCCCATCCCTCCAAGACCCGAGGTCAGCGTGATCGTTCCTGCGAGCGACCCGCCAAAGCGTTTGCGCGCGATGGCCGCGAACGTTTCGTACGTCCCCTGGAGAATGCCCTGGGTCCCGATGTAGATCCAGGAGCCCGCCGTCATCTGCCCGTACATCGTCAGGCCGAGCGCTTCCAGCCGTCTGAACTCCTCCCAGGTCGCCCACTCGGGCACCAGCATCGAGTTCGAGATGAGCACGCGCGGGGCCCATTCGTGCGTGTCGAAGACGCCGACGGGTTTGCCCGACTGCACTAGTAGCGTCTGGTCGCCCTTGAGCCGGACCAGCTCGCGCACGATCGCATCGAAGGCCTCCCACGAGCGAGCGGCCTTGCCCGTGCCGCCGTAAACGACGAGATCTTCAGGGCGCTCGGCGACCTCCGGATCGAGGTTGTTCATCAGCATGCGCATCGCCGCCTCTTGCGGCCAGCCGAGGCATGTGATCTCCGAACCACGAGGCGCGCGAATCGTTCGGGTCACTGCAGCCGGCCTGTCACCGATTCGGCTGTTTTGAGGACGGCGCCACTGCGGATCAACCGCTCCGCCGCAAGGAGCTCCGGCGCAAGAAAGCGATCGGCACCGACTCCGGGCACCTGCTTGCGCAGCAGGTCCCGAACGGCCGACGTCGCCGGCGATGGCCTGAGCGGGCGCCGCAGGTCCTGGGCACGCGCGGCGGACACCAGCTCCACGGCAAGGATGTGCGCCAGGTTGTCGAGCACGCTGCGCAGCTTCAGCGCAGCCCCCCACCCCATCGAGACGTGGTCTTCCTGCATGCCAGAAGTCGGAATCGAATCCACGCTTGCGGGCGCGGCGAGGCGCCGGTTCTCCGCCACCAGAGCGGCGGCCGTGTACTGCGCCACCATCAAGCCCGAGTTGACCCCCGGCTCCTCGGCGAGGAACGGAGGTAGTCCCTCCGAGCGATGGGGATCGAGCAGGCGATCGACCCGGCGCTCGGCGATGGCGCCAACCTCGGCGGCAGCGATGGCCAGGAAGTCGGCCGCAAACGCAAGGGGCTCACCGTGGAAGTTGCCCGTCGATTCGACCTCGCCGGTCTCGAGGACGACCGGGTTGTCGACAGCGGAGGAGAGCTCGACGGCCGCGACCCGCCGGGCGAAGTCGAGCGTGTCGCGCGCGGCGCCTGCGACCTGCGGACTACACCGAACGGAGTACGAGTCCTGCACTGCATGGTGCGAGTGGCGGTGCGAGGCAACGATTTCTGAACCGTTCAACAGGAGCATGAGGTTTGCCGCGCTCGCGACCTGTCCAGGATGGGGACGGATCTCGTGGAGCCGGGGTTGGTAGGTGCGATCGGTGCCAAGCAACGCCTCGGCTGACATGGCGGCGGTGATGTCGGCCGTCCTGAAGCAAAGCTCGGCGTCGGCGCAGGCCAGGGCCAGCATGCCGAGCATGCCGTCGGTCCCGTTGATGAGCGCAAGACCCTCTTTGGTCTCGAGCTTCAACGGCTTCAGTCGTGCCGCCTTGAGCACCTGCGCCGCGGGTGCCCGAAGGCCATCCGCATCCATCACCTCACCCTCGCCGACGAGAGCCAGCCCGATATGAGCCAGAGGGGCGAGGTCTCCGCTGCATCCGACCGAGCCGTAGCGAGGCACGACCGGCGTGATCTCGGCGTTCAACATCGCGATCAGCGCCTCAGCCACGACCGGCCTGACACCCGACAGTCCCATCGCCAGGGTCCTGGCGCGCAGCAACATCGTCGCTCGCACCACTTCGCCGTCGACGGGAGGACCCATCCCCGCGGCATGGGAACGGATCAGGGCAAGCTGCAGCTCAGGCTGCCGCAGTGGCGCGACCCGGGTGCCCGCTAGCGCGCCGAACCCGGTGGACACCCCGTAGACGGGTTCGCGCGACCCCGCGGCCCGCTCGACGCGAGTCCGGCTGCGCTCCATCCTGGTGCGGGCCGCCGCGGCCAGCGCGACCCTCTCGCCGTGGCGGGCCACGTCAACGACCTGGCTCTCCTCCAGCCCGACGCCACGCAGCGTGACGGTCATCCGACAGTGTCCCGCAGCCGGGCTCCGCCGCAGATGCACGGCATCGGCGGCCGGAGGCAAGGAAAGGGTGGCGCTAGGAGGAGCGCAATCCTATGGGGTCCCCGCGCCGTGGTCGCGCGGGGGCAGCGACGCGGCGCCGGGCCCCTTGACGCAGCCTTCAGCGCCGAAGGCGCCCGGCCGCCTAGGCCGCGCAGATGCAAGGACCCCCGGCGGCGGGACACTGCACAACCCTAACTGATGTTTTTGAGGGCTTCGCGGCGGCTCAGCCCGCTCAGCTCGGCCTCGTGAGCGCGGACGTAGCGGGCGACCTCCATAGGGTCGGTCCACGCATAAGCGCGCAGCGCCCACCCGATGGCCTTGCGGATGAAGAAGTCGGGGTCCGCCAGGTTCGGCTCGATGTTGGCGTACAGCAGGTCGAGATCGGTGTCGCGCTTGAACGAGATCTGGCAGATGATCGACACGCGACGCTTCCATAAATGAGGATCCTTGCTCCACGCTCGCATGACCGGACGGATCTCCCTGGGATGCGAGCGGAGCAGGTCACCGATCATGTGCGCGATCTCATCCACGTAATCCCACCACGCCCCGGTGACGACCATCTCCTCGAGCACCTTCATCAACTCCGGCGTCAAGCACTCGCGATGTCGCTTAAGTGAGATGAGCCGCATCGCCGCATAGCGCTCCTCGCGGTAGCGCGCGCCGCGCCACAGCTCGAGGATTGCTGCGCGCCACTCGCGGCATGAGGGGAATGGATGCTCCCCGAAGACCTTCTTGCAGATCGCTTCGACCTGCGGCGAGTTGATTCCGTAGTACGGCATCGTCGATTTCATGTACGCCTGCATGCCGGGCGCCTTGGCAGGATCCGCAGCGGCAGCCATCTCGGCGCGCAATCGCCTCGAGAAGCCGCTCACGTCAAGGAGCGGGGATGAACCGGGCGCGGACGAAAGAACCTTTGTCGACGTCGACCACCCACGTCGAGCCTTTCTCAAAGCCCCCCTCTCCCGGCTTGACGACCTTGCGCTTGACGAGCTCCTCGACGAGCTCCCACACGATGTCGCCATGGGTGCTGAGCACCACGTGGTCCAGCTTGGGATTGCCCATGAAGTCCATCGCTCCAGCCAGCCCGTGGCCCTCAGCCAGGTTCGGCGACTCCTTGATTGGGAGCTCGCGAACACGTGCCAGCGGCTCGACTGTCTGCACGCAGCGTCGATACGGACTCGAGAAGATGGCGGTGACCGGAACCGGCTCTAGGATCCCGACCAGCGATGCAGCCTGCTTGAACCCCTTCTTGCTAAGCGGCCGGAGGCGGTCGTCACCCGACCAGTGGCCCCTGCTGCCCGCTTTCGCGTGCCGCACCACATAGAACGTCCCCACTAGTCGCTCAAGGCATCCAGGCGCGCAGCTGTTTCCGATTTAAGGCCTTCCAGACCTTGGGCCACTTCGCTCTCGCCTCTTCGGCGGCGATGTGCTCCATCGCGATCAGCTCGCCCGCGACAAACGCGCGCCGGCCGCCGATGCGGGCGCTGCGAAGCCATGCCTGCGCCGTGACGCTGTCCTGGTGCTCACCGAGGATGGTTTGCAGCTTGGCCGCTGCTCG
>CATPBO010000208.1 GCA_955652835.1 Candidatus Dormiibacterota bacterium | reverse complement strand
CCCTCCCCTGTGGCTGTCGGCAGCGCATTCGGCGTGCTGGTGAGCCCGTTGAGCGGCAGCAGCTACACGGTCAGCTTGGTCGGGGTTGCCGGCCGCGTCGTCTCGAGCTCCATCGCCAGCACTCCGGGCGCGGTCACGTGCGCCAACGCAGCAGCCGCTGTCGTTCCCCTGCCCGTCAGCACCAGCAACACCCGGGTGTACTTCATGGACGCGCTGGGCGTCGTTCGTTTCCTGGCCCCAAACGGTGACACGGGCAAAGCCACCACAGTTCCAATCGGTCCCGCGCGCCGCAGTATGTTCGCCGTTAGCCCCGACGACCAGCGCATCGCCGTGATCGTCGACGACTTCATATCGAATGGAGCAACGACCAGGCTGTACGTCGAAGACCTGAACGGTGGCGGCCACCATGTCGACCCATACAGCCAATCCAATGCCTACACGCTCTGGCCCACCGGCTGGCACGGTACGAGCAACCTGGTAGTCGCGAAAGTGCCCGCCTGCACGCAGGGCGGCGGACCGTTCTGCTGCGGACCCCAGGAGCTCCACGTGGTCGATCCCACGACAGCCTTCCGGCGCTTCACCATCGGCGGCCCGACCTGCGTGCTCGCCGGACCGCCATCACCCGCCGGCGCGGTATGTGAGACCAACGCACAAGCCAGTGTCTTGACTTGGACGGGAACCACAACGAGCTCGGTTGCAATCCCGGGCTACACGCCGGCGTACCTCTCTCCCGACGGCACACAGGTCGCGGTTGTGTCAAACACAGCGCCGACCACCACCTTGTTTCCGTCAAACGGTGTCGTGAACCTTGTTGCATGCGGGTGGATCGATGGCACGCACGTCCTCTCGGGCGGAGACGCGCAGCTGCAACCGCGTGTCGGCGACGTCACAACGGGCAACATCGCCCCGGTCCTGGCTCAAGGTGACTGCGCGGGCCGAATCCCGGGCGGCCTGTAGGACTTCCTAGCGCCGGCGCTCCGTGACCTCGGTCGCGACCATGCTGGCGAACGACTCCAGAGATGAGTCCACCTGGTTGCCGGAACGGTCGCGGATGTTGACGTGTTCGGTTTCCGCCTCGCGCGCGCCGACGATCGCCATGTAAGGCACCTTGCGTGCCTGGCCGTCGCGGATCTTGCGCTGCATGCGCTCGGGCCGGGTGTCGACCTCGACCCTAAGACGCAGCGAGCGCAACCGGTCCGCCACCTTGCGGGCGTAATCCAGCTGCGCGTCGGTGATCGGGATGACGATCACCTGCACCGGGTGCAGCCAGGTGGGAAAGGCGCCAACGTAGCGCTCGATCAGATAGCTGAACAACCGCTCCATGGCACCGGCTGCGCCGCGGTGAACCATGATCGGTCGCTGGCGTGACCCGTCCTCGGCGACGTACTCGAGGTCGAATCGTTCTGGCAGCTGGAAGTCCACCTGGACAGTCGAGTTGGTGAATTCACGGCGATGAGCGTCCTTGACCTGGAAATCGATCTTCGGTCCATAGAACGCAGCCTCTCCCACTCCAATCCGGTAGGGCTGGTCCATGGATTCGAGCGCTTCGATCAGGGCAGCCTGCGCTCGCTGCCACTGTTCTTCCGTGCCGAGCCATTTCTCCTTGACGTCGTCGCGCGTCGAGACCTGGTACGAGAAATCCTCGATGCCCAACACATCAGAGAAATACAGCGCCAGCTCGATCGATCCCTTGACCTCGCCCATCAGCTGCTCAGGGGTGCAAAAAATGTGCGCGTCGTTTAGCGCGAAGGCACGTACTCGATTGAGGCCGAGCAAAGTTCCCGAGCGCTCATATCTCCAGTTGTTGCCGATCTCCGCGATCCGCATCGGCAGGTCGCGGTAGCTGCGCAGGTCCGACTGGTAGATGACGATGTGGTGAGGACAGTTCACGGGACGCAGCTCCAGCTCCTCGCCGTCCTCGAACTTCATCGGCGGGTACATGTACTCGGCGTAGAGCTGCGCGTGGCCGCTCTGCTTGAACAGCTCGAGCTTGGCGACGTCCGGAGTGCGCACGTGCAGATATCCACGAGCCAACTCCTCGTCGACGATGAAGCGCTCGAGCTCGCGACGGATGGTCGCTCCATCGGGGAGCCACAGCGGGAGTCCGGCGCCGACCCTTTCGTCGACGATGAAGAGCTTCAGCTCCTTTCCGAGTTTCTTGTGGTCGCGCTTCTCAGCCTCCTCGAGGAACTTCAGATAGTCGTCGAGCTGCTGCGGGGTCAGCCAAGAGGTGCCGTAGATGCGCGTCAGCTGCGGCTTCTTCTCATCGCCGCGCCAGTAGGCGCCCGCGACCCGCAGCAGCTTGAATGCCTTCAGGTCGCGAGTCGATCGAACGTGCGGCCCCCTGCACAGGTCGAGGAAGTCACCGGTGCGGTAGACGCTCACGTCGTCGCCCTCGACCTTGTCTGCGATCAGCTCGAGCTTGTAGTCCTGGCCGCGTTTGCGAAATTCGGCGATTGCTTCTTCGCGCGACAACGTCTCGTGAACGAAAGGCCGGTCCTCATTGACGATCCGGCGCATACGCGATTCGATGGCGCCGAGGTCGGACTCCGAGATGGCCTTGGTGAACGCGAAGTCGTAGTAGAAACCGTCCTGGACCGGCGGTCCGATGCCGTACTTCGCGTCGGGATAGAGCTCCATGACTGCGGCGGCAAGCAAGTGCGCGGTCGAGTGCCGCAGCACTTGCAGTGGATCGTCGGTTGCCTCGTGCTCGCCGTACTCGTCCATGGGGTCGTCCAGTATATGGACGGTTTGAATCAGCCCGGATCCCCCCACCCGGGTGCCCCCGCGCACCAAAAGCGCGGGGACTCCCAAGGACACGGCCGACCTCCCCGGCGAGCGGGGAGGTAACTGTGAATCCAACCGCGATTGTTGATGCTCTCGGCTACCCCGCTGCGGGGCTGGGCATCCTCATCGAGAGCGCGGGCATTCCGTTTCCAGGCGAGGTGCTTCTCCTTGCCGCCGCCGCCTGGGCGGCGGCGCGGCACCACTCCATTCTCCTGGTGATCCTGTTCGGGTTCCTGGGCGCCACGGCGGGGGGCGACATCGGTTACTTCCTCGGGTTCAAAGGCGGCCGGCCTTTCGTCGAGAAGTTCGGCAGCATCTTCCACATCCGCCCCGAGCACATCGCGCACTCGGAGCTGTTCTTCGCACGCCATGGCGATAAGGCAGTCCTGGCCGCACGCTTTGTCCTGGGACTGCGCACGTGGGGCTCGATGCTCGCGGGCATGGCCCGCATGCCGTTCTGGCGCTTTCAGCTGTTCAGCGCTTTGGGAGGGCTCGCGTGGGCCGCTGTAGTCGGTGCCGCCGGCTACCTCCTGGGAAGCAACCTCGCTTTGCTCGAAGCGATCCTCCGCGGCATCGGTTTGGGAGGCTTGATCGTCGTCGTCCTGATCGTCGTCACCTTGATCGTGGCTCGGCAGAGCGCGTCGCGGCCAAGATGATCGCTACACCGCCGCTGACCAGGAGCACGCCAAGGCCTCCGATGACGCGTGCGGTGCCGATGGTGTCCGAGAGGGCTGCGGCCACGAGCACAGGGACCGCGGTCACGCCGTTGATGACCATGTAGAGCAGCGCAAAGATGCGGCCGCGGATCTCGTCGCTGGTCGATTCCATCAGGTAGGTGATCGCGGGAATCATGATCGCCCCGAACTCCACGCCCAGCAGGAAGCTGAAGGCTGCCGCGGTGATGCGGTTGTGGACCTGAAGGTCAGGAAAATGAGCCATCGCCTGGGGCACCGCGGCCAGCGCCAGCATCGTCATTCCATTCGCGATCAGAGAGCCTGCCAGAAGGCGCGTGCGATCGAGATTGCGCACGAACTGACCCAGGAGCACCGCACTGAGGATCGCTCCTCCTGTGGCCGGGCCGAGGATGACGTAGGTGTCCTGCGCCGCGATTCCGATGACCTTGCTCACATACGCGGGCGCCAGCGCGAACAGCATGAACAGCACCAGCACCGCGATGCTCACCTGGCCGAATGCGAGCATCAGTCCACGTGATGCGCGCAGCGCGTCGATACCCTCCTTGAGGTCGACCAGCATCTGGTGGAAGCGGTTGCGGCTATCGGCAACAGGAGGTTCGGTCGTCCGCTGCAGGTTCGGGATGTCCGAGGCGAAGATCAAGGTTCCCCCGATGATCAGGAGCACCACCGCGCACCAGTAGGGCGCGTAGAGATCGATCCTGGAGATCACCGGCGCCAGCGCGCCGCCGACGACCAGCGTCAAAACCATCGTCAACAGCGCCATCGAGTTGGCCGTGATGAGGGCCGAACGCGGCAGGATCGTGGGAATGACGGCCGCCTCGGCGGGGCCGAAGAGCTGGCCGACGGCGGAAAAGATGAGGGTGATCAAGAGCAGATGCGCGAAGTCGCCCTTTAGACCCGGCACGAGCGCGGCGAGTGGTATGAGCGCGACCACACCAGCGCGGCCGAAGTTGCACCACATCATGATCTGCTTGCGGTCCATGCGGTCCGCGATGACGCCGGCGGGTGGCGCGAAAAGCACAGCCGGAACGGTGTAGGTGAGCAGCGTGATCGCCACCGGCGTGCTGCCCCCGGAGATCTTGTACGCAAGGATGATCAGCGAGAAGAGCAGGAACTTGTCGGCCAGCTGCGCGGCGAGCTGCGCGAACCAGATATTCCTGAACGCGGTGTACCGGAGCACCGTTCGAAAGCCACCCGCGTCCGGGCTTTCGATTGGAAACCTGAATGGTTCCTCCATATGGCGGGCTAGAGATTAGCCGCCGGGACTTCGAAACTCCGCATAAATCGCCTGCCACTCGGGGAGTGTGAGCGTCTGCGGGCGTCGCTCTGGGTCGATACCCAGCTTGCGCACGCGTGCCCCGGCCTCTGTGCTTCCGGTGCCACTGATCCGGCCCAACGTTCCGCCGAGCTGCTTCCGGCGGCCCTGAAACACTGCCTCGACAAAGCGGAAGAAGGCGCCGAAGTCATCGACATCGACCGCGGGCTTCTCGCGTACATCAAGCTGCACGAGCGCCGAATCCACGCGGGGCAGCGGTGTGAAGGCGGCGGCCGGGATGGTGAGGATGACCTGGGCCTGGGCGAATACCTGCACAGCGACGGTAGCCAGGCTCGCGCCGCTGGAAGCCGTCCACCGCTCTGCGACTTCCTTCTGCACCACCAGTGAGAGCCGGCGGGGTCGCGGCGGTTCGTCGAGGAACTTGCGAATCAAGGCGCCGGTCAGGTTGTAGGGGATGTTGCCCGCGACGATCTCTTTGCCGTCGGGGAAGGCGGAGCGGGTGTTGAAGCGCAGGATGTCCGAGCGCACAACCTCGACGTTCTGATGCCCCGCGAGGACATCGCGCAGCGCGGGTAGGAGCCGGCCGTCCAGCTCAACCGCGACCAACCGGCGGCATCGCGGAGCCAGCGCCACGGTCAGAGTCCCGACGCCGGCGCCAACCTCGAGCACCTCGTCTTCGGGCGTGATGCGCGCGGATTCGGCGATGGCGTCGCGCAACCCCGGGTCGGTCAGGAAGTTCTGGCCGAGCGAATGCCTGAGGTCGATGCGGTGCCGGCGCAGCAGGCTCTCGAGCTGCCGGATGTCGGCGGGATCGATCACTTCATATTTCGGAAGAGAGCCAGCGCGTTGGCGCTTTCCTGCGCGGCCAGCTCTTCGAGACTCATCCCGCGCAGCTCCGAGACAAGCTCTGCGGTGTCAAGCAGGTAGGCGGGTTGGTTGGGCACGCCCATGCGCTTGTGCGCGTTGCCATAAGGAGAATCGGTTTCGAGGAGCAACCGATCAGCGGGGCATTGCTTGACGACCCCTCGCAGGGCGTGGCGACTCGGTCGCGTGACCAGTCCGGCGAACGAAAGGTAGAAGCCCAGCTCGAGAAAGCGCTCGGCCCAATCCCACTCGAGGGCGAAGTAATGCATCACACCGCGCAGGCCCCGATGCGCAGCGATGGCGCTGGCGATTTCGGCAGCGGCGCCGCGATTGTGAACGGATACCGGAAGGTCGAGCTCCACCGCAAGCTCGAACATCTGGTGCAGCCGCTCTCCCTGCACGTCGCGGGGTGGGGTGCCATGTTCTTCGAAGTCAAGGCCTACCTCACCGATGGCGACGACGCGCGTGTCCCTCGCCAGCTCTCCCAGCGCTTTCATGTCAGGAGGTGCGTGCTCGCCGGGGTAGTGCCCGACCGCCGCCCACACCGCATCCAGACGGTGGGCCAGCAAGACAGCCGTGCGGCTGCGCTCCAGATCGACTCCCATGGTGATCATCCGCGTGACGCCCGCCCTGACCGCCGTCTCCACCACCTGGCCGGGATCACCCAGCTCTTCGAGGTGGAGGTGCGTGTCTACGTAGATGCGGGCTGCTCCTCTTCGACCACTTCATCCAGCCGCTTGAACAGCGCCTCGGGAGGCGGCAGCGTGCGGCCGGGTGGAAGTTGGGAGGGTCGCCAGCGGTCTTCGCTTGCGTAGTCACCGGTGAGGACCGAGTGCGAGGCCCCGTCCTCAACGACCTCACGCACTTCAGGCTGCTCAGCTATCACGTCGTCGTAGCCGAGCATCCGGTGCAGCTTCTGCGAGGAGAACGGAAGAAACGGCGTCAGCATCGTCTTAAGGTTGTCGACGCAGCGCAGTGCGACATACAGCACGGTGCCGGCCCTCTCGCGGTCGGTCTTGATCGTGTGCCACGGCTGCTCGGTACCCAGATAAACGTTGACCTTGGCCGCCGTCGACATTGCGTATTTCAAAGCCAGCTGAAAGTGGGACTGACCGAGCTGCAAGGCAACCTGGTCCAACGCACTCTCGACGTCCTTGATGAGAGTCTCGTCCGCCGGGGTGAGAGTCTCCGGTTTGGGCACACCGCCGAAGTTGCGGTGTGCGTTGACCAGCGTGCGATGCACCAGGTTGCCCCACGTGGCTACGAGCTCGTCGTTGTTGCGCCGTACGAACTCTGACCAGGTGAAGTCGGTGTCCTGGTTCTCCGGGCCGGCGATGATCAGGTAGTACCGCAAGGCGTCGGCGTCGTATTTGTCCAGGACATCGCGCACGTAAATGACGTGGCCTCGACTGGTGGAGAGCCTCTTGCCCTCCATGTGCAGGTGCTCGCTGGCCACGATGTCATCCGGCAGCTCATACGTCTGCTTCTCGTCGCTCACGCCCATGAGAATCGCGGGCCACATCACGGTGTGAAACGTGATGTTGTCCTTGCCCATGACGTAGTAATGCCAGGAGTCGGTGTTTTGCCACCAGTCCTTCCACGCCTCAGGCTCACCGCGCTGCGCCGCCCATTCGATCGACGCCGACAGGTAGCCGATCACCGCGTCAAACCAGACGTAGATCTTCTTGTGCGGGTTGTCCTCCCAACCGGGCAGGGGAACAGGGACGCCCCAGTCCAGGTCACGCGTGATGGCGCGTCGTTTGAGGTTGCGAACGTACTCGAGCGAGTACTTGCGCACGTTGGGGCGCCAGTTGTCGTGCTGCTCGATCCAGTCTTTGAGCTGCTCTCCGAAAGCGGGAAGGTCAAAGAAGAAATGCTCGGTCTCGCGAAACTCCACCGGTGCATCGCTTCCGCGCTGATGCGGATTGATCAGGTCGACAGGATCTAGCTGGTTGCCGCAGTTATCGCACTGGTCACCGCGGGCCTCGGGGAAACCGCAAATCGGGCAGGTGCCCTCGATGTAGCGGTCGGGCAAAGTCCGGCCTGAAGCCGGATCGAAAGCTCCCATCTGCTTCTCTTTGACCAGGTAGCCCTTCTCGTAAAGGGTGAGAAACAACCTCTGCGTGACGCGGTGGTGATTGGCGGTCGTGGTGCGTGTGAAGACGTCGTAAGTCATTCCGAGCCGGCGGAGGTCTTCGACGATCAGCGCGTTGTTGCGGTCGGCGAACTCGCGTGGCGGCACGCCCTGCTTGTCGGCCTCATAGGTGATGGGCGTGCCGTGCTCGTCGGTCCCGCTCGCCATGAGCACCCGCGATCCGCGAAGCCGTTCAAAGCGCGCGAGAACGTCGGCAGGCACGGCGAAGCCGGCCACATGGCCGATGTGGCGAGGGCCGTTGGCGTAAGGCCATGCCGGCGCCACCAGGACAGTTCTTCGTTCAGTCTTTGCTTCGGCCACCGGAGATCACAAGGGTAAACTCGCCGCGAGGCGGGTCGCCGAGGGCGTCCAGGACCTCCGCCGAGCTGCCACGCAAGATCTCCTCGTGAAGCTTGGTCAGCTCGCGGGTCAAGGTGACGTGACGCTCGGGCATGACCTCAGCGATGATCGCCAGCGATTTCCTGATGCGATACGGCGAGTCGAAGGCGACGGTGGGCCGTGGATCGTCAGCCAGCGTCGCGAGCAGCCGCCGCATATCGCCAGGCTTGCGGGGCAGGTAGCCGATGAATGCGAAGCCGGGGCCGCCATAACCCGCGACCGACAGGGCCGCGGTGACGGAGCTGGGTCCCGGAATCGCCACCACAGAATGTCCCGCCGCCCAGGCGGCGGTGACCAGCGCCTGACCGGGATCCGAAAGGGTGGGTGTCCCCGCATCGCTCACCAGCGCGACGTCGTGCTGGTCGAGCTCAGCCATGACGCGGGGCAGGCCGCGGCGCTCCACCGGTGCGCGGTAGCTGATCAACGGCTTGCGGATGCTGTGCCGGGCGAGAAGCCTCGCGGTGATTCGCGTGTCCTCCGCGGCGATGGCTCCGACCTCGCCGAGCACCCGCAGGGCGCGGGCGGTGACGTCATCCAGGTTCCCAATGGGGGTTGCCACGACAAACAGCCGGCTCAATCCCTCCCCAACCAGTCGCCAACCCTGTCTGCGATCTCCTCCGCCGGGCCGACAAAGCGTGAAGCGGGCGGCAGCACGTCCAGGAAGGCCTTGCCGTAGTCACGACCCAGGATGCGGTTGTCGAGGATCACAACGGCCCCGCGGTCGGTTGAGCGCCGGATCAGTCGGCCAAAGCCCTGCTTCAGGCGTAGCGCCGCCTGGGGCAGTGCGAGCTGCGTAAACGCGTCGCGGACCTGCTCCGCACGCGCTGCGTATACGGGTTCGGTCGGGACGGGGAAAGGAAGGCGGACCATGATCACGCAGCTCAACCTTTCACCGGGCACGTCGATGCCTTCCCAAAAGCTCGCGGTGCCCAGCAGCAATGGGCGCTCGGCCTCCTCGAACGACTTCAAGATCTGGCGTCGCTGGCCGTCGATGCCCTGCCCGAGAATCAGCACCTCATCCAGGTCGACGCGATGCTTCAAGGCGGTATGAACGTCCCTCAGTTGCCGGTGTGAGGTGAACAGCACGAGCGTGCGCCCGCCGACCCGGCGCGCAACGGCGGCGACAACCTCCTCGACCTCCTGGTCGAATGTCTCGTGCTCGGGCGTCGGAAAGTCTGTCGGCAGGCAGACCAGGGCCTGGTGGAGGAAGTCGAACGGCGACGCCAGGATGAGCTCCTCGATCTCCGGGCCAAGACCGACACGCGACCGGAAGTAGTCAAATGTCCCTCCCACCGCAAGGGTGGCCGACGTGAAGACAGTCGAGCGGCGCTCGGAATACACGCGCTCGCGCAGCAGCGATCCGACGTTGATGGGCGCCGCGCGCAGGACCAGGTTCTCCGTGCGCGCGAGCAGCGTGAACCAGTACACGCGATTTGGATCCGGTGTCAGCATTGCCTCGTCGAGAACGCGCGCCGCAGCGTCCAGCCGGCCGCGGATGATCTCCAGCTCACGGATGCCCTGATCAGGCTCCAGGCCTCCCAACCAGTCGCGCACACCGCCCACCGCCCGCCGCAGCCCCGCATCCAACGCGGTGAGGGCGGTCACGGCGTTTTCCGCGGCGACACTCATCGATTCCCACTCCGCGTCGTCCCGCAGCTCCGGCGTGAGCCGGACCGAGTCGTCCCTGCGCTCGGACTCGCCAAGTTTCGCTCCCACCCATCGCTCCGCCTGGTCGAAAAATGCGCGGACCCGCTCTCCGGCGGCCAGGCTCATCGGCATCGCATTGCCGAACGCCTCGTCGGACGAACCGAGGTGCGGTTGGCGTCGCAACTCTGCGAGCAAACCAGAGGGGACCTCCCCACTGGCTGGGGTGGCGAGGCGGTCGAGGAGCGCCCGCAGACCCGGGCCGTCCACCTCCTGCCGCAAACCTCGCGTCGCGGCCTCCTCTAGGTGGTGGGCTTCGTCGATGACAAGGTGGTCGAACTCCGGAAGCAGACCGCCCCCCACCTCGGCGTCCGCGAGCAGCAACGCGTGGTTCACCACGACCAGGTGTGACGCCTCCGCCTCCGCGCGGGCGCGGTGCACGTAGCAGTCCTCCTTCGTGCAATGAATCCCGACGCAGTCCAGCGGGTCAGACGCGATCTGGGCCCACAGCACTTCCTCACGCCCGTGAAGGCGCAGCTCCGAGCGGTCGCCGCTCTCGGTCGTGTGCAGCCACATCAGTACCTTGAGCTTGAACTTCAGCTCGTCCGCGTCCTTGCAGGGCTCCGCCAGCGTTCGGCGCCAGCGCCGCAGCGACACATAGTTGGACCTGCCCTTGAGCAGGCAAGCCTTGAAGTCCCAGGGCAGCCACTCGCGCAGGCCAGGCAGGTCCTTGACCATCAGCTGCTCCTGGAGCGTGTGAGTGTTGGTCGACACGACCACGCGCTCGCTGTGGCGCACCGTTCGGGCGATCGAGGGAACGAGGTAGGCAAGGCTCTTTCCCGTGCCCGTGCCGGCTTCGACCACCAGTGTTCCGCCACGAGCCTGGATCTGGGCCACGGCGAGCAGCATCTGGAGCTGCGGCTCGCGGTGCTCGTAGCCGGGCAGCACTCCGGCCAGGGGTCCCTCCGGTCCGAGCAGGGCGGTCATCAGCGCCGGGTCGTCGGGGGGCGCCTCGGCCGCCCCACCCCGATCGGAGTCGACGACCCGGTGCGACGTCAGACCGGGGTCGGGATTGGGCGCGGTGAGCGCATCGGCAAAGAAGCGGGCGATCGACCACCCGTAGGGCGCCACCAGCGCGAGCATCGACTCCTTCAGCGTCTCGTCGAGAGCCGCCGCCTCCTCGCGCAGCCTCAGCAGCAGCTGGCGCGTGGCGTCGGCGTCATCCAGCGCGCGGTGCGGTCTCGGCTGGTTGAAACCCATCTCTGTCGCCAGAAGGGGAAGGCTGTGGCTGGCGGCCGACGGTAGAAGGATTCGCGCCACGTCCAGCGTGTCGAGGATCTCAATGGACGCGTCCCAGAGCCCTGCCGCCGCCAGGAAGTCGACGTCAAGCCGGGCGCCGTGCCCGACGGGCTGACGGCCGTGCAGGAAGTCGGCCAGCTCGCGTAATGCGGATTCGGGGCTGGCCGCGCCGCGCAAGTCCTCGGGCTTGATCCCGGTCAACCTGAGGACGGTCTCCGGGACGGCTCGTCCGGGATCGACCAGGCGCTCGAGCGTCGTTGTGACGCGCTCAGGGGTGAAGGCGACCGCCCCCACCTCGATCACTCGATCTCGAGCCGGGTCCAGACCGGTGGTCTCGAGATCGAGGGCTGCGTATTCCGGCACCGCTAGGGGGATTCTACGTAAGGATGTTCGAAGGCAGGGTCTAAGCCGAGCGCCGGTTGCTATATTTGCGCCCGATGTTAACCGGGGCGATCGAGGCACCTAAACGGCTGGAGGACCTTCACGTCCGCCGTGACCTCGTCGCGAGCCTCCTCCTGAGGACGATTGCATTCGCAGACCAGCTCAGTGGTGCAGCCATCGAGACGCGGCTCGGGCTGCCGTTCGAGACGCTGCAGCCGATCATCGAAGAGTTCCAGAAGTCCCAGCTCATGGACACGATGGGGTTCTCGAATGATCCGACTGTCGAAGGCCGGCCCATTCCGGTGCGCATGAACTACGTCGTGTCGAGCGCGGGCCGGCAGCGCGCGGCAGAAATGTCTGCGGTCCAGACGCGCTACCTGGGGCCCTGCCCGATCAACTTCGAAGACTATCTCGGCCTCGTCCGCTCGCAGGTCGCCGGCAAGGCCAACGTCACCGACACAGCCCTGAAGAAGGCGCTCGGCACCCTTGAGCTCGAGCAGCATGTGATCGACCAGATCGGCGGCGCGATGGTGTCGCGCGCCTCCCTGTTCATTTTCGGCGCCCCCGGCAATGGCAAGAGCACGATCACCGAGCGCATGGCTCTGCTGATGGGCGCGCCGATCGAGATCCCCCATGCGGTCGCCGTCGGCGACGAGATCATTCGGGTGATCGACCCCGTCTATCACAAGATCGCCGAGGGCGAGCAGCCGATCGATCGGAGGCTTGTCAAGGTCGAGCGGCCGGTGGTCGTCGCTGGTGGTGAGCTCAAGTTACAGCAGCTGGACCTCACCTACGACGGGTCCAACCGCTACTACGAAGCGCCCCTTCAGTGGAAGGCAAACGCGGGCGTCTTCGTCATCGACGACTTCGGCCGGCAGGAGGTGCCGCCCATGCGGCTCCTGAACCGCTTCATCGTCCCGATGGAGAAGAAGGTCGACTACCTCGACCTGTCCGCATCCGGTCGCAAGATCGAGCTGCCGTTCTTGTGCCAGGTCGTCTTTTCGACCAACCTTTCACCCACCGAGCTCGTCGACGAGGCCTTCCTCCGCCGCATGGCTTACAAGATCGGCGTCGGAAACCCGTCGCCCGAGGCGTTCGGCCGAATCCTCCGCTACGAGTGCGACCGCCAGGGCGTCGCGTTCGACGAGAAGGCGATCGGGTACCTGCTTAACAACCTGTATGGGAAAAAGCCGCTGCGCGGCTCCCACCCGCGGGCGCTGATCGCGCGACTCGTCGACCTCGCCAACTATCGCCAGGAACCTCCACGCTTGACCCCGCAGACCCTTAAGGAAGCGTTCGACGCCTGCTTCAACCCCGCCCTGGGCAGCCTTACCGAGGACGACTGGGCGCGACCCGCTATCGGATAGGGCAAGTCAATAGGGGAGCGGCCCCACCCTAGCCCTCCCCCTTGCGGAGGATGGGAGTGGTTACGCCCGCCAGTCGTTTTCTGAGGGAATCCAGGTCGCTGAACAGTCCGCGTTGCTCCGGCGGTAGGAGCTCGGCGATGGCGAGCATGATCGCGTCGGAAGCATCCTCGCGCGACACGCGTGTGCCGTCCACTCGCTTTGGCAGCACCACGAAAGGCTTCCCAAACGTGATGGAAACCCTTGTCCGGCGAGGCCAGCGCGCTCCCTTCGGCAGGCACTCGCGCGTGCCGGTGAGCCCCACCGGCAGCACGGGGCATCCCGCCTTCTGGGCGAGGAACCCGGCGCCCGGCTCCGGCGGCCCCAGGACGCCGGCTTCAACACGAGTCCCCTCCGGAAAGATGATCAGTGCGTGACCCGCATTGAGCAGGTCGAGAGACCACCGCACTGCGGTTCGGTCGGCCGTGTGGCGCACCACCGGGAACGCGTGATAGGCGCGGAAGATGAAATTTGAAAGCGGGTTCCTGAAGTACTCCGACTTCGCCATGCTCCACGTGTCGCCGCGAGGAACGAACGCGGGGACCATCGGCGGGTCGAGGGTCGCCGAATGGTTGGGGCAGATGATCAGAGCTCCGGCGCGAGGAGCGTTCTCGACCCCGACGACCTTGAACAGCCCGGCCAGGTAGGTCCGCGTCAGCAGGCGCATCTTCGCACGTAGAAACGCGTAGATCATTTCGTCTTCGCTTGAGAGCGCTCGGCGATGTGCTTAAGGATCACATCGAGCACCTGCTCGACATCGAGGTGGTCGGTGTCAATCACGATGGCGTCCTGGGCTGGCCGCAGCGGAGCGACCGCGCGCTGCGTGTCCACGCGATCGCGCTCTGCGACCTCTTTCCGCATCGCTTCCTCATCCACCCGCTCGCCCCGCCGCTCGTACTGCGCTGCGCGCCGCCGGACCTTTTCGTCGAGGCTTGCGACCAGGAAGAACTTATGGTCAGCATCCGGAAACACCACCGTGCCGATGTCGCGCCCAGCCATCACGACTCCCGTCCCTCCCATCCTCCTCTGCTGCGCGACCAGGGCCTCCCGGACGCCTGGGTTGGCTGCGATCAATGGCAGCGCCTCGGCGTGGTCAGCGTCGTAGATCCCATGCGTGAGCTCGACTCCGTCAGCCCAGACGCGCTCGCCGTCGAGCTTCAAGTCGGTGGTCCGTGCCAGCCGCGTGATCGCCTCGGAATCGCGCGGGTCGATGCCACGCTCCGCGGCGATCCTTGTGATGGCGCGATACATCAAGCCGCTGTCGACGAATGGAAGCCCGAGGGCTTCCGCCACCCGGCGACCGACCGCTGATTTGCCGGAGGCGACGCCGCCATCGATGGCGACGATCATTTGCGCGGCGCGCGCGGGGCGGCCTTAGGGCTGCCCATTTGATCCACCGCCCGGCGAAGGGCCGCGATCTCCGCCTCGCCCAGCACCCGCCAGCCGCCCGCTTTCAAGCGTCCCAGCTTCAACGGGCCGAAGCCTACCCGCTGCAGTGATTGAACCTTGTGCCCAACGGCATGCAGCATGCGGCGGACCTGCCGGTGACGCCCTTCGCGGATCACGACCCGGACCTCGGCAATCCCAGATTCGCGGCTCCCGGGCGTAATTCGGAGTACCTCGACCTCGGCGGGAGCGGTGATGCCGTCATCGAGCTTGACGCCTTTGCGCAAGGTCTCGACGTCAGCGGTGTTCGGATTGCCGGTGACAAACGCGATGTACTCCTTCGCCACCTTGTAGGCGGGATGCGTAAGGCGATAGGCGAGATCGCCATCGTCTGTGAGCAGAAGCAGGCCTGACGTGTCGGCGTCCAGGCGCCCGACCGGGAACAACCGATGGCCCCCTTTGCCTTCGTCCCCGACCACATCGAGCACAGTGGTTCTCGATGACTCGTCCTTCGCCGTCGTGATCACACCCAGGGGCTTGTTCAACACGATGTAGCGGTGGCGCGTGACCGGCTTGACGGCTTGGCCGTTCACAGTGACCCGGTCCTTTTCGGGGTCGACCAGCAGGCCTGAGGCCGGCGGAACCTGGCCGTTGACGCGGACCGCACCTGACGCGATCAGCTCGTCGGCGGCACGGCGGCTGGCCACGCCGGATCGTGCCAGGAAGCGATTCAGGCGTTCTAGGTTGGAGCTCGTTCGCTCGATGCTGTGCTCGCTTCAGAACCCTCGAGGCGCGGCGTGGGCAGGTGGTCCAGCGACTCGAGACCCAACACCTGGAGAAACCTCATCGTCGTGCCGTAGAGCTTCGGCTGGCCTGGGCCGGAGCCGCGGCCGACTTCGGTGATCAGGTCGCGCAATTCGAGGTTGGTCAGCACGCTCTCGCAGTTCACCCCTCGGACATCTTCGATCCGCGCGCGAGCGACCGGCTGCTGGTAGGCGACGATGGCGAGCGTCTCGTAGGCGGCCGGAGACAGCTTGCCAGAAACCTCGGGGCGGAGTGCGCGGCGAACCGCAGCCGCGAACTCCGGCCGCGTCGCGAGGTGAATCTCGTCGTGGTGTCTCATCAGCATCACCCCGCGTCCCTCCAGCTGCTGACGCAGCTCTTCGAGCGCGCGCTCAACCGCGGTGCGATCCGCGTCGGTCGCCTGCTGCAGCTCGCGCAGCTTGAGGGGGCGGTTGGAGCTGAAGAGAATCGCCTCCAGCGCGGCCGAGACGTCACTCACCGGCCGGCTCTGTTGCCTCAACGTGGATCGCGCCGAAGCGCTCCTTCTGCCGGACGCGTACGAGTGATCGCCGGAGCAGCTCCAGGACCGCGACGAAGGTCACGACGGCTTCGAGACGATCCTCCGACTCCAGGATCAGCTCTACGAGCTCGATCGGTCCGTGCCGCAGGCGGACGGTGATCAGATCGAGCTTTTCCTGCAGCGTCCAGGTGCGCCCGGTAACGACCAATGGACGGGGTGGGATGCGAGCGAGGACGCTGTTGAAGGCGACAAGAAGCAGCTCAACTTCCAGAGGCTCCTCCTGGCCGCCCGCCTCGACCGGGCGTGCCGGCGGTGGGAACGCGAAGGAATCGTTTTGCGCTCGCTCCATGAGCTCGCCGGCCATCGCTTTGTAGGCGCGGTACTCCTCGAGCCTCCGCCGGACGTCCTCTTCCCAACCGAGGAGGTCGGTCTCCTCCTCGGTGGGCGGCTCGCCGGGCAGCAGGCGAATCGACTTGATCAGCAAGAGGCGCGCGGCCATCCACAAGAACTCGGCCATCTCCTGCGGGTCGGCGACTTCGCGCGCGGCGATCTCCGCCAGGTATGCGTCGGTCACCTTCGCGAGCGAGACCTGGAAGATGTCGAGCTCCTCGCGTTCTACCAAAGCCAGGAGAAGCTCGAGCGGTCCTTCGAACACCTGCGTGCTTACGCCGAGGCGCGGGCCAGCAAGCGGCTGTTCCACGAGGCGTAAGGCTACCTCAGGTTGACCTGGTGGAACTTCTCCACGCGTGCGATGGCGCGCCATCGACGCATGAGGGAGGCCGGACTCCGCGTCTGGCTCGAGTGCGCGAGACGCGCCTCGATCTTCTTGCTCAGCACGTCGCCCACATCGATCTCCAGCGTGGGCTGCACGCCGCCGAAACACCATGCCTCCGCAGTTTCGTGAGGCCGTCCGGCCTTCGGAAAGGTGAGCGGATCCCGGGCGCTCGGCCAGGCCGCGTCGAGGGCCACACGCCCCACCACCCTATGGTCGGGATGAAATCGGTAGGGAACGTTGGGGTCAAACGTGAATACAACGTCCGGCTTCGAGGTGCGGATCTCGCGCACGAACTCCTCGCGCAGCTCGAGATTTTCGACGAGCTCTGCGTCGGGGTGGCGGAGAAAAGCGACCCGTTTCACGCCCAGCACGTCGGCCGCCATCTCCTGCTCGCGTTCACGGATGCGAGCCACCTTCGCGCGGGATTTGCTCGCGTCACGGGCGCCCTTGTCACCTGAGGTCGCGAGGACGAAATCGACGACCGCACCGTGGCGGGTCATCAACAGCACGGCGCCTGCGCAGTAGAACTCGATGTCGTCGGGATGGGCGACGATGCAGAGCGCCCGCTTGATGCGGCGATCTTCTGGGCCGCTGAACAACTTCGGCACTACTTTCTCGACTCTTCTAACAGCTCGTGGGCTCGTGCCACCGCCTTGGCGGTGACGCCGCCGCTCATCATCCGCGCGAGCTCTCGAGCGCGCTCGTCACTCGACGCCAGCTCGCGAACTGAAACCACGTTGCGCCCATCTGGGCCGGGAGATTTCTCGACCAGCAGGTGATGGTCTGCGAACGCTGCGATCTGCGCGAGGTGCGTGACCACCAGCACCTGGTGCCGTGAACCAAGAGCCCTGAGCCGCAGGCCGACCTGGACCGCGGCTTCGCCGCCGATCCCGGCATCGACCTCGTCGAACACCAGCGTCGGCAGCCGGTCCGCATCCGCACCGACGGTCTTGATGGCCAGCATCACGCGAGCCAGCTCCCCGCCTGAAGCGACACGTGCAAGGGGTTGTAGCGGCTCGCCAGGGTTCGCCGAAAACATCATCTCTGCGCCCTCGGCGCCTGTCGGAGCGATCTCGGCCGCACTTCTCAGCGCGATCTCGAAGCGCGCGCCCTCGAGGCGCAGGCCGGCGAGCTCACTGGCAACCGCCTTCTGCATCCGGCGGGCCGCCTGTTCGCGGGCCGCGGTCAACCGCCCAGCGGCCGCCTCCAGGTCGGCGCGACATCGGTCGCGTTCGGCCAGCGCCGTTGCAACCGCCCCTTCGAGGTCTTGGGTGGCGCCGATCTGCAGCTCGAGACGGCGACGTTCATCGATGGCGGCCTCCAGGGTGGCCCCGTACTTGCGCTTGATCCCGTCGAGGACCGCCAGTCGCGATTCGACGGCCTCGAGCCGCCCGGGATCGGGATCGAGCACGTCGCCATACCGCCGGAGGTCGGCGGCCGCGTCCGACGACTCCTCCGCCAACAGCTCCAGGCGCGAAGCCTGCTCGCCAAGCCGGGGGTCGAGCTCTGCCGCGGAGCGGATGGCTGCGGCCGCTCGGGCCACGCCGTCCTCGCGCAGCGCGTCGATCGCCTGCTGCCCGAGCTCCGCGAGGCGAGCGGCGTGCCTGGCCGCTGCGCGCTCAGCTGAAAGCTGCTCGTCTTCTCCCGGGCGAGGGTCAGCCGCGCTCAGCTCCTCGAGCTGCCAGCGCATGTACTCATGTTCACGCTGACCGCGCGACCGCAGCTGCTCCAGATCGCGAACCTTGTTGCCGGCCTCAACCCACATTGAGTGGCTCGCGGCAACCGCGGCCCGCATCTCAAGCGCCCCAGCGTACCCGTCGAGGAGCTCGGTTTGCGTGTCGCTGTCGAGCAGCGCGTGATGCTCGTGCTGTCCATGGAGCGCGACGAGGTTGCGCCCGAGCTCGCGCAGCTGCCCGGGACTGGCCGGCCGTCCGTCGATATGGGCGGTGCTGCGCTTGCCGAGCTCCCGCTGAAGCACGATAGCCGCTCCGCCGGACTCGAATGCGCCCTCCACTGTGGCGCGCTCGGCTCCGTGGCGGACCTGGTCGGCGCCTCCTCGCGCTCCAAGCGTGAGGCTCAGCGCGTCGACGATGAGCGACTTGCCGCTGCCCGTTTCGCCGGTGAGGAGGTTGAGGCCGGAACCAAAGCGAACCCGACACTCCGCGACCAGCGCCAGGTCGCGGACCCTCAGTTCTTTGAGCATTACTTAGGTACGAGCGGGCGGCCCCAGCCGAGCTTTTCGCCCAACTGCCGGTAAAACTGTTCCGGAGGGCCGAAGCGGACCACCTTGAGCCGGCGAGGGTGGGATCCGCAGCGGACGGCGTCACCGGTCGACACTGCTCGCCCGCGGCGGCCGTCGATCCGCATCTCGGCCGGCCCGCGCAGGACTGACAGCGTGATGTCCTGGCCGGGAGGAAAAACAATGGGACGCACCGTGAGCGCGAACGGGTTCATCGGCACGAGCACCAGGTCGCGAAGCGTCGGTTCCAGGATCGGTCCACCGCTGGCAAGCGCGTAGGCCGTGGAACCGGTTGCCGTCGCCACCATCACGCCGTCGGAATCGATGACGCCAACCGGCTGGCCACCGACGTCGATCTCGACTCGCAGCATCCGTGCCTCGCCGGAGTGATCGACCACGACCTCGTTGAGACCAATCGAGCGGGCCACCCTGCGCGCGCCGCGGGTGAGGGTCACCTGCAGGATCGTCCGCTCCTCGACTCGGTACGCACCGTCGAGGAACTTCGTCAGACCGACTTCAAGCTCGGTCGACTCCAGCTCGGTGAGGAAGCCGAGCCGGCCCAGATTGACACCGAGGATCGGAATGCCTCGGGGGGCGGCCAGCCGTGCCCCGGCCAGAAACGTGCCGTCGCCGCCGAGCGTCACGATCAGGGACGTGTCCTTGAGATGGGGGGTGATCGCGTTCGCGGGGCCGTCGCGTTGGACTTCCACTCCCTCGACGCCACGAGCCTTCAAGGTGGCGATGGCGTGGTCGATCACCGACTGCTCCGCTCGCGGTCCACGCAGGATGCAGACCTTCACAGTGGCATGAGGTGGATCAAGAATTCCTGGTTGCCTTCGGCTCCAGTGACTTCGGAAGCGGCCTCGCCCGCGACCTCGTATCCGTTGGGCGGGCACCAGTCGCGAAACCTCTGGAGTGCGGCCACGATCGCGGCCTGGTCCCGGACGATGCCACCCTTTCCCACCTCCGTCCGGCCAACCTCGAACTGCGGCTTGAACAGTGCGACCACCTCGGCGCTGGGCCCTGCCCGGCGCAAAGCGGGCAGCACCTTCTCGAGGCTGATGAAGGAGACGTCGACGACGATCAGGCTCACCGCCTCTGGGAAGGCCTCGAGGTCGCGTGCGTTCACCCGCTCGATGACCACGACTCGCGTGTCCTGGCGCAGCCGCCAGTGGATCAGGCCGCGGCCGACGTCGATCGCGAACACCTTCAGCGCCCCGCGCCGGAGCAGCACGTCGGTGAACCCTCCGGTCGAGGCGCCGATGTCCGCGCAGACGCGGCCGTTCGGATCGACATGGAAGCGATCCAGGGCTGGGCCCAGCTTCAAAGCCCCGCGGCTGGCAAAGTCCGGCCCCGACTCGACGGAGATGGTGGCGTCGTCGCTGACCGAACGATCCGGGCGCCGGACAGTCTCCCCCGCCACCCGCACCTTCCCCGCAATGATCAGAGCCTGCGCGCGCTCGCGCGACTCGGCCAGGCCGTTTCTTGTGACCAGCACGTCAAGACGCGGCATCGCCTTCAGAGGATCAGCCCAACGCCGATTCCAAGCAAGGCTCCGACCAACACCTCGACGGGCGTATGGCCGAGCAGCTCACGAAGCCTCTGCTCCTGCATGCCGCGCATGTGGACGAGGTCTTCGACGAGGCGATTCAAGATGGCTGCCTGCCGCCCGGCGGCGCGGCGCAGGCCGGCGGCGTCGTACATGACCACGAACGAGAAGATAAGGGCGATGGCGAAGGCAGCGGAAGAGACGCCCGAATATTTACCGACCGCGGTGGTCATGCCCATCACGATGGCGGCGTGACTGCTGGGCATCCCGCCGGTCTCCGCGAGGACTCTCAGGTTGAGCCTTCGCTGACGCATTGAGGTGAGGATCACCTTGGCCGCCTGGGCGATCGCCCATGCCACCAGCGGGGCGAGAAGATACTTCACGCGATCACCAGGGGTCCCCGCGAACTCACGGCGTAGCCTCCGAGTTCGTGGGGCTTGTTAATGATCGGGTTATCAGGTCTGCCCGAGCTTTGAGCTCGTCAAGTCGCGACTGCGCCTCGGCCAGCAGTAGAAGCGCGCGCTGGTGCGCGGCGACCAGCTCCTCGAGAGGCGCGATGCCACCCGCCAGCTCGGCGATGGTCTTCTCAAGGGTCGTCAGAAGATCCTCGAAGCGTGCTGTCTCGACCGGGATTTCTGGGTCTGCCAGGCTCAAGTCGCGGTGGCGGCGACGCGGCCCAGGATGCCGTTGACGAACCGGCCGGCCTCCTCTCCGGAGAATGTCTTGGCCAGCTCGATCGACTCGTTGATCGCGGCCTTCGTCGGCACGTGGCGGTCGATGGCGATCTCGTAAACCGCGATGCGCAGGATGATGCGGTCGACTTTCGCCATCTGCCCGAGCTTCCAGTGGTCGGAAGCTTCGCTGAGAATCGAGTCGAGCTTCTCGCGGTTGGCGATCACTCCCCGTACGAGCTGCAACGCGAAGGTTGCGACGTCGGGTGGGGCCGCCCCCTCCGCCGCGTGGTAGCTCACGACCTGCTCAGGGTCGTCATCCGCGCCTTCAAGCTGGAAAAGCGTCTTGAGCGCCAGCTCCCTGGCCTGATGTCTCTTGCCCAACGGGTCCTGCTAGTTGGCGAAGGCGACGCTCGAGACGAAGACGTTGACCTCCCCCACTTCCAGGCCGAGCATCCGCTCTGTCGCTTCGACGACGTTGGTCTGGACTGAGGCCGCCACCTCGGCGAGCTTCGCCTCCGAGGCCACGGTGATAAAGACCTCGAGGTGGATCGAGCGATCGGACTCGATGTGCACGCGGACGCCGCGGTGGGCGGCCTGGCGGCGCACCCAGTCACCGAAATGCCGCGCCGCCGCCTCATCCATGCCTTCGACGCCTTCGACCTCGCACGCGGCAAGGGCCGCGATGCTGGCGATGACCTCGTTGGCCACACGGACCGCTCCTAAGGAGCCGTTTTGTCCCATATGGCGAACTTTACCGCGAGGGGCCTCAGGCACGCTCCATATACGACTGGGTTCGCGTGTCCACCCGGATCACGTCGCCTGGCTGGATGAAGAGCGGAACCTGGATCGTGGCCCCGGTCTCGAGCTTGGCGGGTTTGGTCCCACCGGAAACCGTGTCGCCTCGAAATCCTGGATCGGTCGAGACGACCTTTAGCTCCACGTTGATCGGCAGCTCGACGCCGATGAGCCGGTCCTGGTACCGCAGCAGGTAAGCGACGCTCCCTTCTTTCAGGAGCGGGAGCACCGACTCGAGGAGCTCTTCATCGACCGGCACCTGGTCATACGTCTGCGTGTCCATGAAGTAGTGGTGCGTGCCGTCTGAGTACAGGTAGGTTGCGTCGTTCTTGTCGATCCGGACCGTCTTGTACTTGTCGCCGCTGCGGAAGCTGTGCTCGAAGATGGAGCCGGTCATGAGGTTCCGCAGCTTGGCCTTGATGACCGCGCCTGCTCGAGCCAGCTTGATGTGCTCGACGTTGACGACCTGCAGCAGCTGGCCGTCCATCTCGAACATTGTCCCGTTGCGGAAGTCGCTGGTTGAGATCACTTCTTTTCCAAGGCGGCCAGGTACTCCATCGCAAGCCCGTAGCCCGCAAAGCCAAGTCCCGTAATCACGCCTTTAGCGGCGCGAGCCGTCACGCTCTTCGACCGGAACTCTTCACGCGCGTGGATGTTCGAGATGTGGACCTCTACGGTTGGAACCTCGAGCGCCTGCAGGCAATCAAAAAGGGCAAGCGAGTAGTGAGATAGCGCCGCCGGGTTGATCACGATCCCGAGCGCGCCCGGGGCCTCCTTCTGCAAAAAGTCGATGATCGCGCCCTCGTCGTTGCTCTGGAAAACGCTGACGGCGACGCCCAGCTCGCGCGCTTTCGCGCGCACGGTCTTGACCAGGTCGGCATGCGAGCGCGTGCCGTACACGTGCGGCTCACGCTTCCCGAGCAGGTTTAGATTCGGTCCGTTGACGATGACGATCCGCTTCATGCGAGCGCTCGCGTCACGATTCGTCGCACCAGTGCGGACGGAACCGCGTGGCCGAAGTCGGCATGTCCGAGCCGGCGCGGCAGGACCCATGCGACCTTGCCCCGGCGCGCCTTTTTGTCCCGAGGGATCGCGGACAGGAGGCGGGACGGATCAACGCGCGGAGCCTTGTCCGGCAGTCCATAGGCGGTGAGCAGCGCGTCCTGGGATTCGACGAGCCGCTTGCTGCACAGGTCCATGGACAGAGCGATCCGGGCCGCGACCCGCATGCCGAAAGCGACCGCGCGGCCGTGCGAGATGCGAAAGCCTGTCGCGGCCTCGAGCGCATGGCCGGCCGTGTGGCCGTAGTTGAGGATCGCTCGGGGTCCCTTCTCACGCTCGTCCTTGGCCACGATGAGCGCCTTGGCCGCGACACATCGAAACACCACCCTCTCAAGCATCGCGCGGTCAGCCGCGAGAAGGCGCGGGCGTTCCTTTTGCAGGAGATCGAACAGGCCCCGGTCCATGGCCACGGCGTACTTTACAACCTCGGCGAACGCGTCTCGATAGTCCGCCGCCGGCAGCGTTTCGAGACAGGCAAGGTCGGAGACAACGGCCGACGGCTGCCAGAAGGCCCCGATCGCGTTTTTCGAGCGAGTCCCGTTGATGCCGGTCTTGCCCCCAATGCTCGAATCGACCATGGCCAAGAGATTTGTCGGCACAGTCACAAGTCGAACGCCGCGCTGCCACACCGCTGCCGCGAAGCCGGCGAGGTCCCCCACCCGCCCGCCGCCCACCGCGATCACGCAACCGCCGCGGTCGATGCGCTGGCGCTCCAGGAACGCAAGCACTTCGTGGAGTTGGCTCATGGATTTCGACCGCTCCCCGACCGGGACCACGTGGATTGCGGTCTTGAGGCCGGCGCGCTTAATCGTCTTGGCGACCTTCACCGCCCACGGCCTGACGTTGGAGTCGGTGACGATCGCCACTCCGGTCGGATCCAGCCTCGTAACGACGGCGCGAAGCTCGCGGTTGAGGCTGCTGCCGATGATCACCGGGTAGCTTCCTGTCGACGAGTCGAGGATCAGGCGGACCAAAGTTTGATGACCTCATCAGCGACGGCTCCTGGCGGGCGATCGCCATCCACGCGGTGCTGCGCCTGTTCATAGCGGGGCAGGCGGAGCTCGAATAGTGCCCGAACCTCATCCCGGGAACGCCCTGAGGCGAGCGGCCTTCCACTGAGCTTTCGGATCCTTTCCCACATCGTGTCGAAGGGAACCTCGAGATACACCGTGGAGGATGTGGCGGCAACGAGGTGCCAGTTCGTGTCATTCATCAGGCTACCGCCTCCGAGCGCCACCACCGACCCCGGTTCCAGAGCATTGGGGAGCACTTCGCTCTCGAGGGCACGAAAAGCAGCCTCGCCTCCGTTCGCGAAAATCTCCGGGATGGGTATGCCGGCCTCGAGCTCGATCATCCGATCCAGGTCGTGAAACGGCGCCTGTGTGCGCTGCGCGACCAGCGCGCCGACGACGCTCTTCCCCGAACCCATAAAGCCGATGAGGGCTAAAGGACGGCGAATTAGATGCCGCTGGGATTGGTCGGAACCGCCGGAGCTGCCGCCGGCGCTCCTCGACGCTTCTCCGTCTGCATGAAGACCTGGTCGCGGAACGTGCCGGGATTAGGCAGGTGGTCGAGAACCTCGGCGCCTTGCGCGCCGGCCGCGTCGATCTCGACCCGTCCGTAGCCGAGCATGCGCCCGAAGAGCGACATCCTCGTCGTGGCGTCCTGGACTCGGTCGATCGGGATGACCTTCTCCTGGCGGCCGAAGACTCCGGTTTCGATCTTGATTCGCTGGTCGGTCAGCGTGTAGGTGGTCGACTGCCAGCGGATCCACACCACGATGAGCCAGAGGCCTGCGAGCGCGACCACGCCAAGGGTGAGATAGGTCCGAAAGTGAAGGGGTAGAGCGCTGTAGTTGTCCAGCAGGAAAGTGAAGTCGGCAATGATCACGATGATCACCAGGACGATCGGGATCCAGATCGACTTGATGAGGACGACCCAGTGAGGGTGGTCCTTGAGGACAAGGTTTTCGCCGGGGAGCAGGTTGCCCATCGGACCCTATTGTGGCAGTTGGAAGAGAGCGATCAGCGTGCCTGCGGCCAGGTACGGACCATAAGCGATCGTCCCTTTCATCGATCTGCGCCAGATGATGATGGTCACGCCCCCTACGCCGGCCAGGAATACGCCGTAGAAGAGCGCCTGCGCGGTCGGCAGCGGGCCGAGCAGAAAGCCGATGAAGGTGACGAGCTTGACGTCACCGAACCCCATCGCCTCCGTTTTGAAGATCAACGAGCCGCCGATAGCCAGAAGCAAGAACAGCAACCCCGCTCCCAGGCCGGTCGCGATGCCGTGCCAGCGGTCATGGCCGGAGAACCATGGATCACCCGACAGGCTCACCAGCAGCGCCAGTGCCATCGACGGGAACATCACCCGATCGAGGATCAGGCGGTACTCGAAGTCGAAGAAGATCACCTGCACCAGCACGGCCACGAACACGCTGCGCAGCGCGAGCATTGGGAACGAGCTCACGTGGAAGGCAAAGATTCCGAACAGCAGGGCGCAGAGAACTGGTGGCCCGTACACCTGCCATGGCTTGTTGCCAGGTTCGAGGTCGAGGTCTTCCAGCTTCGCCAGTCGCACGGAGCCCCAGCGCACGAACCACCCGACTGCCGCGCCGACGACCGTCCAGAGCAGGGTCATCACCAGCGAACCGGACGAGATCACGGGTGCAAAGTCTCGCGCATAGCGCTGACGGGCGCGGGGCGCCCAGTCCACATTTCGAATGACCTGGCGCCTTGAGCCAACAGGATTTCCCAACCGTCAGCCGTACGTAGCCCCAGCGAACGTGCCTTCCGCACCAGGGGCGTTCCACCTGTGACATAGACGAGGTCGATGACCGCCCCGTCGCGCGGCAGAGCCGCTGGCCGGATCGGCATCTCCTCGCGACGGCCGAGCGGCGTGGCGTTGACAAGAAGATCGGCCGACCTGACGAGCGCATGGAGCGATGGGTCGTCCCACGCGATTGACCTGCCAGGCTCGTCGCCGTCATTTGGGTGCCTCGAGACGAAGGTGACATGAGCGCCTTCGAGCGCCACCCCTGCCGCGCGAGCCGATCCACCCGCGCCGAGGATCACAGCTTTGGCGCCTTTCGGCTCCACGCCGACGCTTGCGATCGTCGAGCGAATCGCCTCGATGTCCGTGTTCGATCCAATCAGCCGATCACCGTCGCGGACGATCGTGTTCACCGCACGCGCCCGCACGGCGTCAGGGTCCACACCGTCCATGTGCTGCATAACGGCCTGCTTGTGGGGAATCGTGACGTTGGCCCCGGCCACGTCGGCGTGCCGCAAGCCTTGAACCGCCGCGGGCAATTCGGCAGGCGGCACATCGAGCAGCTCGTAGGTCCATTCCAGTCCCAGTGCGGCAAACGCCGCGTTGTGCATGTCGGGGCTTCGGGAGTAGGAGATTTCGTGGCCGAGAAGAAAAACTCTCAGCTGCCGCTCACGCCGTACTTCTGTATGTCACGGTCGAAATCCGCCTGGTTGGTTTCGAAGTGGGTGACTCCCTGCCGGTCGGTGAAGTAAAACAGGTACTGGGTCTGAGGCGGATTGACGCACGCCAGGATTGCCGCCTTACCTGGGTTGCTGATCGGCCCGGGCGGGAGACCGGCATGTGTGCGGGTGTTGTACGGCGAGTTGAGCTGCAGCTCGGCCGCCGTGGGTTCCGGGGTCAGCCTTCCCAGCGCATACAGCAGCGTCGCATCGACGCCCAGCGACATGTTGATCTTGAGGCGGTTGTAGTAGACGCTGCAGACGTTCCCACGATCAGTTGGCGTGACCGCGTTGGCCTCGCGATCCACCATCGAGGCCAGGATCACGATCGACTGGATCGTCTCGGCCGGCCGTGCGGCCGTCCCCTGAGCGATCTGCGCGCGCACGCCGGCGGAGAAGATGACCCCGAACTGGTCGAGCTGCTGCTTGACCAGCCCGCGCGTGCCGCCGGCAGGGTCGATGAGATAGGTGTCTGGGAAGAGGTAGCCCTCGTAAGGCGCATCGGCGTTGCCGGGATGCGCAGGCAGGAACGTGTACGTCGAGGCCCACGCCGGGTCCTTCGCCGCCGCAAGATATTCAGCCGCGGTCGCGATCTTCTTGGTTTCTACGACCTTGGCCTGCTCCCTGAGGGGGAACCCTTCCGGGAACGTGATCAACTTCTGGTCGGACGTGCCATGCTGGAGCGCGTCGACGATCTGGGCCAGGGACATGTTCTTGTTGAGCACGAAGGATCCGGCCTCGAACTTCGGCGCTGTGTTGGTAACGCGCGTATACAGATCAAAGGCGATGGTGCTGCGGATCAGACCGAGGGTGTAGAGATCCTGCCCGATTTGCGATGGCGCTTCGCCCAAGTCAATGTGGAAAGGGACCGAGTGGCTGGACGACGAGATCGGGGTGTTGACGTTGAAATTCCACCAATCGACTCCTTTCGACGTGCCGAAGCCCAGGAGGGCGATGAGCAGGAGGATGGCCGCGAGGCGCTTCACTCGACCTTGTCCTGCTCGAGCGCGGCGATCACTTTTTTGAACTCCTCGCCGTCGACGGTCTCCAGGCCGCCGGCCGCTTCGCGAAGGAGAAGCACCTGCGATGGATCGTTCTCCGCCTCGACCAGGTAGTAAGGGACACCCTCTACGTCGAAGGCGTCGTGAAGGTGGAACCGGCGCTCGAGCCCGGTCTCATCGATCAGCGTGATGGATTGGGGTTCGTCAGCCGCCACGTTTGTGGTCTAGATAACCCTGCAGCAGGAGGGTGGCCGCGACCCGGTCAATGCTCAGCCGGCGCTTCTCCCGGCGCACGCCGCCCGCGATCAGGGAGCGTTCCGCCGCTGCTGTCGTTAGGCGTTCGTCGACCATGTCGACTGGCAGCCGCGCGGCCTGGCGCAAGCCGTGTGCCAGCTGTTGAGCCGCGGCCGCCTCAGGCCCGCGCGTGCCGTCCAGGCGCAGCGGCAGGCCGACGACGATGCGACGAGCTTCCTGCGTCCTGGCGATCTCCGCCAGCCGCGATGCGAGAGTCGCTGCCGGCTCGGCCGGCACCGTGGTCAGCGCCTGCGCGATGGTTCCGGTCGGGTCGCTCACAGCAAGGCCAATGCGCTTCGACCCCGGATCTACCGCCAGGATCCGCAACCTAGTGGTTAGGGCGACGGCTTTGGGGATGCCAACGGCGATCCGGTCTCCGGGGTTCCCGCCGCCGCTGCGCTCGACGGCGCACCCTGTTGGACCACGTAATGCAGCGAGATGCGGCCGACCAGCAGTGGCATTAGGGGCAGTGTCATGGGCTGCTCCTTGATCGCCACCGAGCGGATAGGCAGGCGTTCGAGGTAGAACCGCGCCTGCGCTACCGGCCGGCCGACGATCTGCGAGCGGATCTTCGCCTCGTCGAGCTTCGGAGCGACATAAGCCGCGGCGGTGCCGAGGAATGTGAGGTTGCCCCCCTGGGTCGAGCTGAGGATGCGGTACTGGACCTGGATCGGGCTCTCGGTGAGCAGCTGCTGATCGTTTGGCACCCGCTGCGACAGGTACGTCTGGAAGGCCTTCTGGACGTCCGAGTCGCTGTAGAAGTCGCCCTCACCACTTACTGTCATGGTCCCGCTGAAGGTTGGCACCTTGTCGTTGGGCTGGTGGTCGGTCGAGTATTGGGGCGGACCGAAGATGATCGTCTCGCTGAGCTTCTCACCCGCCTGGCCCGAGGTGCTCAGGGTCTGGGCGATGCTCTGGTGCAGCTCCTGCTCGAGCTGTGCCCGCCCGGCGTCGAAGTCGGACACCGTCATCTGCGGTGTCGACGATGGATCGGTTCCCCCGCCTGTGGCCTGAGGATTGTTGACGCTCAGGCACTGGAAGTTGTTGCCCTGGATCGCCTGCGGCCCGCTGATCGTCCCCGAGCCCACGTTGCCAGGCGATCCGGGCTGAACGGCGACGATGTTCAGGAGCGAGCTCGCCTGCCCCCACGGAACCATGGTGTCGCCAGAGGTCTGGGCGAACACAAGCCCGTTCGCATTGATCAGCCGCTGGCCTCTGTAGAGATAGATGCCCGGCGCTCCGTGAGTGTTGGCGGTGCAGCTGTTCGTATAGACCACCTGTCCGATGGCCGGCGCCAACGGGACCTGGATGAGCCCGGTGGTCTTGAAACCCTGAGAGCTGGAGCGGGAAATGACCACCGACCGCACTTTGACCGGCCCCTTGCCCGGCTGGGCCTGGATCTCGACGTCCTTCTGGGTGAACGGGGCGGCCTGCGCGGTGAGCGTGACCGAGGCAGACGGCACGTAGATCGCCGCACCGAAAAGGCCGACCAGTAGCAGCGTCGATGCCGTGACGTAGAGGAGGAAACGGCCCGGCTTCAGCTCGGTCGCCGTCTTGGTCAGCAACCTGGTCGGCGCCGCAATGCCCACGTGCGTCGTGGGCGAGGTGCGCACCCGCTGCCACCAGCGGCGTACCGGCTCCGGAGCTTCAGGCTCTGAAGGAATGCCCTCGCCCTGCAGACCTACGGCCCCGAAGACGGCAAAACCGCTCTCCGACGCCATCTTCTGGACGGCCGGATCATCGCAGACGACGGTTACCCGCTTCCCCAGGCGCGCGGCGTAGTTGCGCAGCAGCTGGAAGTTGAAGCGGCTTTGACCGATGCGGGAGCGCATCGGCAGCACGAGCATCGTTTCTTCGCCGTCGAAGCGGCGAAGGCGCTCGACCACCTCCGGGATCTCCTCTTCCGTCTCGACGTAAATCGGGTTCGTTGCCATGGCGTTTACAAGTCTCCTGGGGGCCTTTTCAGACCTTTATACCGCCTAGGACCCGGCGCATGACGGTGTTCACCGTGTCCCGCTCTTCGGCTTCAGTTCGGAGAGCGTGGTTCGCCAGGCCCATCGGGGCGATGTCCTGTGGGCTCGAAAGCTGACCTGTAGAGTCGGTCAGATTACGCACATCCGGGGGTACGAGGTGCCGGATCCGCGGCTCGCGCGGGAACGGGAGGCCGGCGGCCCAGTTGTTCTTCACCATCTCCAGCGTCAGCTCCGGGAGGAGGCTTCCGCCTCCACAGAGGAAGATGCTGGTCGGCAGGCGCTCACCACGCGAAAGCTCCTTGATGCTCAAGGCGAGGCCCTGCAGCAGAACCTCGGCGTCGGCACTCAAGAGCTCGGACACCTGGCGGTGCTGGTCCGCCGAGAGCAGACCTTCTGAGTGCCGGAGCTTGCGGGCTTCCGCCTCCTCGTAGCTCAAACCGAACGCCAGCGCGAGGCGCCGGGTGAAGGCTCGGCCGCCCAGGTTGAACATCCGGGTGCCTTCGACGCCACCATCGCGGATCAGCGCGACATCGGTCGTGCCACCGCCGACGTCGACGAAGATCCCGCCTTCCGCCCAGGTCTCCTCGCTGGCGCACGCTCGTGCGAGGGCATAAGGCTGGGCGACGGCAGCCGCTAGCTCCAGGTCGAGCTCGCGCACGACCGTCTCGATCGCATCGATGTGAGTCATCGGCGCAAACGTGTTGAAGACGGTGACCTCGAGGTTCTTGCCGGTGAATCCAACCGGGTTCGTGACGGGGTAGCCGTCCACCCGGACGTTCGTGATCGCCGAATGCACAAGTCGCGCCTCGAGCTGGCCGTAGCTGCGCTCCATCTCCAGCAAGTGCTGCGCTTCGCGCAGCGCGCGGCGCTGGACCATCTGCAGCATCGTGGTGATCTCGCTGGACCGCACTCGCGCTTTCGAGTTCTCGCGAGGATAGGCGATGGTCGACGAAAAGCCCTTGATGAGCTCACCCGCGATGCCCACGACGACCTGTCCCGGCACGGTTTTCGCCATGTCCTCGGCCGCTTCCAGGGCTCGGTTGCTGGACTGGATCACCGACTCGAGGTCGGCGATCGCGCCGCCTGACATCGCCGCGGGTGCCTGCGGCTCCCGGCCGACACCAAGCACTTCGCCATCCGGACCCTCTCGGCGGACGACAAGGACCTTGATCAAGTCCGTCCCAATGTCCAGCACCGTGAAGTGGCGGTAGTACTCGCTGCGCTTGCGTAGGAACTTGAACTTGGTCATAGGGAGGCGAGCTCATGGTCGAGGCGCTTGAACGCCTCCTCGACAGGGACGGTCAGCTTGCCGCTGGCGAGCTGTGGCCGGCCACCGCCGGTGCCGAAGAAGGCTTTGAGGCGGTTGGCATCGTATTGGGAGACGAGGTCATTGGACACCTTGATGACAAACAGGCCACCGCCGACAACGGTTACGATGCCGGACTTCAGCGCCTCGAGATAGCGATCTGCATAGGACTTCAACTCGTCAAGGTTAGAGGCGTCGACGATTTCGGTCACGTAGGCAACCTTGCCGTGCTTGATCGCCAGGCCGTCCCCACCGCCGACGCGAGCAGTCCGAACCTGGTCGCGCAGCTTCTCCAGCTCGCGCTCTGCCTCTTTTAGCTGCACGCGCAGCGCCTGCACCCGAGCGGGCAGCTGTTCCGGGCCGGTGTTGAACGTACGCGCAAGCTCCGAGAGCAGCTCGCGGTCACGAAACACCAGGTCGTCGGCGGCTTCACCGACCACCATGTCGATGCGCCGCAAGCCCGATCCGATGCTGGACTCCGAGACGATCACAGCAGTGCCGACGTCAGCGGTGTTGGTGACGTGGGTTCCGCCGCAGAGCTCACATGTCCAATCACCGAAGCACACCACGCGCACGACGTCGCCGTACTTCTCATCGAACAGGTGCATGGCGCCCTGCGCGACCGCTTCTTTGTAAGGCTTCTGGCTTTCGTGAAACGGCAGCGCCGCGCGCACCTTTTCCATGACGCGACGATTGATCCGCACGAGCTCGTCTTTCGTGATGGCCCTGTTGAACGGGATGTCGAACGATGTGTGATCAGGACCAACCCATGAGCCCCTCTGCACGACGTTTTCGCCGAGGGTTTCACGAAGCGCCTTGTGAAGCAGGTGGGTGGCCGAGTGGTGGCGCGCGATCTGCCGGCGACGCCCCGCGTCAACAGCGGCGGTCGCCGTCTGGCCGGCCACCAGGTCGCCCGTGATCACCGCGCCAAGATGGGCGATTACACCATCAGCGGGTTTCTGCGTATCTTCCACGCGCACCACGCCGCTCTCGGTTGTGATCGTGCCGGTGTCACCGACCTGCCCGCCCGACTCCGCATAGAAAGGAGTGCGTGCGAGAAAGACCTCGACGTCATCGCCCTCGACCGCATGGTCGACGGGTTTGCCGTCCTTGCGCAACGCGACGATCGACGTCTGCGTGCTGACCGCGTTGTAGCCGGTGAATTCCGATTTCGGCAGGTCTTTCGCCACTGACCACCCGCGGGGGATCTCGCGACGTGATCGCTCTTTCTGAGCGGCCATCTCAGCTTTGAACCCTTCCTCATCGACGTGAAGCCCGCGCTCTTGCGCCAGCTCGCGGGTGAGATCGATTGGAAAACCAAAAGTGTCATGCAGCTTGAATGCCTCGCTGCCGGGGATGGTTTGGGGATGCTTGGCAACGATGCGCTCGAACATCTCCATCCCCTGATCGAGCGTGTGCTGAAATCGCCCTTGTTCCGAATCGATGCCGGCGCGAATCACGGCTTCGTGGTCTCGAAGCTCCGGGTACGGCGAGCCCATCACCTTGACTACTTCATCGACCAGGGCCCCCAGCTGTGAGTGCATGTTCAACCGCCGCGCATGCACGGTTGCTCGGCGGATCAGCCGGCGAAGCACGTAGCCGCGGCCCTCATTGCTCGGGTTGATGTGCTCCAGCATCACAAAACAGGCAGCGCGAACATGGTCCGCGACGATGCGCTCAGATAGAGTCACCTGCTTGTCTGACACCTCGCGGACGCGATCGATGACCGGTGCCAGGAGATCTGTTTCGAAGACGTTCGTCTTGCCCTGCAGGATGTACGCGATGCGCTCGAGCCCCATCCCCGTGTCGATCGCCGGACGCGCCAGCGGGACGAGGCTCCCGTCGGCCACGCCGCGCATGACAGCTTCGCCTGATGTACCTGCTATCGGGCCGCGCTGGTCGTACTGAGGGAACACGAGGTTCCAGAATTCGGTGAAGCGATCGCAATGATCGGGGACGCAATCGTCGCGTCCGCAGCCGACCTCCTTACCGCGATCCCACCAGATTTCTGAATCGGGTCCGCACGGTCCCGCGCCCAGGCCCCACCAGTTGTCTTCGAGGCGCGTGACGTGATCCGCGGTCATGCCTGGTTGCCCGAGCCAAATCTCATATGCCTGGTCATCGCTCGGATGGATCGTCGCGCGCAGGCGGTCCACGGGCATTTCGAACCGACTCGTGACCAGCTCCCATGCCAGCGGGATCGCCGTCTCCTTGAAGTAGTCTCCGGTCGGGGCAAAGTTGCCGAGCATCTCGAAGAAGGTGTTGTGGCGGTCGGTCTTCCCCACCTCTTCGATGTCACCGGTGCGCAGGCACTTCTGGCAGGTCGCGATCCTGGGCGCGGGCGGATCGCTCAACCCCAGGTAGAAAGGCTTGAGCGGCTGCATTCCAGCCGAGATGAAAAGCGTGCTCGGGTCCCCGTGCGGCACCAGCGACGCGCTGGGCAGGACCAGATGCTCCCGGCTCTTGAAATGCTCTAGAAAACGTGTGCGGATCTCATTCCCAGTCAAGGGGCGGGCTTAGCTTACGGCGCGAGCCTCTCCAGCCGCCAAGCGCCGCCGGTCTTGCGCATGTAGCGCAAACGGTCGTGGAGCCGGTCCTCGCGGTTCTCCCAGAATTCGATCCACCGCGGCCGGAGCGCATAGCCACCCCAATCCGGTGGCAGAGGAACATCGCCGGGGTAGTTCTCCGCCAGCTTGGCCACTGCACGCTCTAGCACCTTGCGCGAGGGCACAGCGCGGCTCTGCCTCGAGGCCAGCGCGGACAGTTGCGCGCCGCGCGGCCGACTTCTGAAGTAGGCAAGCGAAGCCTTGCGATCCAGGCGTCTGACGGTCCCCGAGACGCGCACCTGGTGGCGAGTCGCGGGCCAGTAGAAGACGAACGCCGCGCGATTGTTCTCCGCCAGGTCTCGGCCCTTGCGGCTGTCGTAGTTCGAATAGAACAGAAACGATCCGTCCTGGATGCCTTTGAAAAGGACCATGCGCACCGACGGGCCCTCGGCGCCGGCCGTGGCGAGGGCGACCGCATCGGGCTGCGGCGCGCCCGCGTCTTGCACCTCCCGATACCACCGCCGAAACAGCGTCAGCGGGTCGGCCGGTGCCTTCGACTCGAGCAGCCCCACTAAGAGGCGGATTCTTGCGGCACGTACTTTCGCAACTGCTCGAGGGCTGCCCGTTGCAGGCGCGAGACGTGCATCTGGCTGATGCCGAGTCGGCGAGCGATCTCTGACTGTGACATCTGCTCGTAAAACCTCATCGCCATGATCGCCCGCTCGCGCGGTGTCAAGTGCTCCATCGCGCGGTCGAGGACGTCGCGCATCTCGACTCGGTCCAGCTCAGGGTCCGCGCCGCCGATCTGGTCGGCGATAGCGCGGCTGTCCCCGCCATCGCTTGAAGCGATCGGCTGGTCCAGGGAAAGCGGCATGTAGGCCGGGCCCATTTCCATCGCCTCGGTCACATCGTCCGGCGTTACGCCCAGTCGTTCGGCCAGCTCGGCCACGGTCGGCTCCCTTCCGAGCTCGTTCTTCATCTGTTCATTGACGCGAACCACGGACTGGTGGAGCTCCTGGAGGCGGCGCGGAAAGCGGATGGCGGTGCCTTTGTCTCGAAAGTGCCGTTTGATCTCCCCCGCGACGGTCAGCGTGGCAAAGGTCGTGAATTCAAATCCCAGGTCGGGGTCGAAGCGCTCGATGGCCTTGATGAGACCGAGATAGCCAACCTGCACGATGTCGTCGAGCGGCTCGCCGCGGTTCTGGAACTTGCGGGCGAGAAAGTAGACGAAGTCGTGATAAGCGTTGACGAGCTGCTCGCGAATGCGCTCCTTCTCGGCCGGGTCCGTTGTCTCCCTATAGCGACGATGGAGCGCCCGCAGCTCTTCGCGGGGAATCCGCTGTTGTGCAGCCACTGGCCTTTAGTGTCGGCTTTTTGAGTGCGGGCGGCGGTCAGCCCGCCAGGTACTTGACCATCCGGAAACTGACGTGCCCGGTAGTGGGCTCGACCTGGGGCCGGAAGTCGTCAACGAAGCAGCGGATCATCTCGTAGGCGAGTCGCTGCAGCTCCGGGTCGACGGCGGCGTCTGGCTTGGGCGCGGGGAGGGCTGTGTTGCCGCTTGGCATCAGGTCGACGTCCACCACCAACGCGCGATCGGTTGCGAAGTAGGTGAGCTTGAGGTCCGCCGGCGAGCCCAGATCGCTCGCCGCGGCGATCGCGCTGTCGCATGCCTGCGTCAGGGCAATCGTCAGCTCGTCAAGGTCCACCAGGCTGAAACCCAACTGGCCGCCGAGCGTCGTGGCCACCCGCTTGGCGACCGGAATGAACGCCGACGACGCCGGGATCTTGAGCTCAGCCAGGTTGCGCTTAGCCAACTGTCCTCTTCCTTTATTCCTTGCCGTCCGTGGGCTGCTGCATCTTGCGCATGGCCGTCGCTTCGAGCTCTTCGCGCTTGCGCTTCGCGGCCGCGACCCCGTCCTGGATCGCCTTGCCGACCGGGTGATCCGGATCGGTGACCATCTGCCGCGCACGCTGTGCTGCGTCTTTCGCGCGCTGCACTGGTTCGCTTCCGCTGAGCTCGATGGTCTTGCTGCGGAGGCTGTCGACCTGGGATCGTCCTGGGCCCGAAGCAATGTAGGCGCCGGCGGCGAGACCGATCAAGCCGCCAAGAATGAACCAACCAAAGCCACCACCGCCACCGTTCGTCTCGTCAGCCATCGCTAACCTCCTAATACGGTTCGAACAAGGCTCTGACCCGCCACCTTCACACCGTGAGCAGCGGAACGAATCCCGCGACCAGCAGCCGCCGCTCCGCCGCCCGCCGTCCGCAGACCTACGTTTACGCCGGCCGTGATGTCGTTGACGTTCCCGATGGTCTGCCGGACCTCGGGCAGCGTCTCCTTCATCTCCTCATTGGTCGTTTCCAAAAGCTCTTCAACCGCCCCAAGGGTGCCGCGGAGCCGTAAAAGCACCGCGGCCAGGGCCAGCGCCACGAGAAGCGCGGCGACCCCGAACGCGAGCCACATGAAGCTCTGCGCGCTCATCCTGTGAATACCCTTTGGATCAAGCCTGCAAACACAAAAGCAAGTGTATGAGAAGGAACCGGGCGGTTCCTATTGGCCACGCGCCGGTCGAGAGTCTTCGGGCTTGCTCGGTTTTGGTTCCTTGGGTTCCCGGCTTGGGCGCGGCACAAAGCGCGCCAGGGGCTGGAGGAGAAGAGCGAACGCGACGGCAGGCAGCGCGTTCGCCTCCCCCAGGCGGAACGAAGAGAGGCCGATGAAATCCCACAGTTGGCCGAGCGCGAACCCGATCGCGGTCATCAGAAGGATCGGTATGTAAGCGCGCCGGCGGTAGGGCAGGAAGGCAAAAAACAGTTGGGACAGAATCAGAACCATCAAAGTGCCCACGATCAGGCCAGGAGGGATCAGTCTGAGCAGGTCCAACGTGCTCCCTCCGGGTCACGGGGGTGGGTTGTCCTGAGCGAGCTCAGGTGGGTCCCCTGCCATGGCTTTCCAAGTCCCGTCGAGCGGGCATTTGGTCGGCTATCCGGACTCCGGGGTCCCTAATGCTGTCTAGTTGGGCAACGCGCACATCGCCCGCAGCCCTTCGGGAGCCTGCCAATACTACGAGGCCGGCTTCTTGGGGGGAACAACCTGGATGTGGAGCTCTTCGAGCTGCGCCGCATCGACCGGGCTGGGCGCGCCGAGCATCAAGTCCTGGTGGCTCTGAGTCTTGGGAAAAGGGACGACGTCCCTGATGTTGTCGGTGCCGATCAGCACCATCATCAGTCGATCGATCCCCGGTGCGATCCCGCCGTGAGGTGGCACCCCATACTCGAATGCTTCGAGAAGATGGCCAAAGCGATTCTGAATCGTGGCCTTGTCCATGCCGAGAATCTCGAACACGCGCTCCTGCAAAGCACGTTGGTGGATTCGGATGCTTCCGCTCGCCAGCTCAACGCCGTTGATGACGCTGTCGTATGCGCGGGCGCGGACGTCGAGGGGTCTCGATTCGATCAGTTCGAGATCCTCAGGCCACGGCGAAGTAAAAGGATGGTGGCCGTAAGTCAAGCGACCCTCGTCGTCCTCCTCGAAGAGGTACATCGGAAACACCCACAGCGGGCGCCATTCTTCTTCCCGGGCGAGCTTGCGACGGCGAGCGATCTCGCGCCTCAGCAAGCCCATCACCGTTTCTGCTTTGCGCTTGCGGTCCGCGACGAGCAGGACCAGGTCATCCGAGCCGGCCTGTACTGCCGACTTGATGGCCGCCTGCTCGCCTTCGCTTAGGAATTTGTCCAGCGGCCCGGGCAGCCAGGTGAGACCCTTCGCTCCGGCGCCCTGCGCCATCAGAGCCAGCTCGTCGAGCTCGCGTCGTGACATGTCGCGCCCGCCCGGCACGCTGAGACACCGCGCAACTCCACCCTGATCCAAAGCAGCGCGCAGACGCGTTGCATTGGTTTCACGCAGCGCATCGGTGACATCGGCGATCTCCAGCTCGTAGCGCAGGTCGGGCTTGTCGGTGCCGTAGCGCAGCAGACATTGCTGCATATCGAGTCGAGGAAACGGAGTGACGAGGTCAACGTCGAGGATCTCTTTCCAGATGCGGACCCAGAGACCTTCGATCAAGCTGAAGACGTCCTCTTCCGTGCAGAAGGACATCTCAACGTCCAGCTGGGTGATCTCCAGCACTCGGTCGGCCCGCAGGTCCTCGTCGCGGAGGCAGCGCGCAATCTGGTAGTAGCGGCCCATGCCGGCAACCATGAGCAGCTGTTTCAACTGCTGCGGCGACTGCGGCAATGCGAAGAAGTTACCCGGATGAAGTCGAGACGGCACTATGAAGTCCCGCGCTCCCTCGGGCGTTCCTTTGAGCAGCATCGGGGTCTCGACCTCAACGAACTCGTTGGCATCCATGTACGCGTGGATGACCTTTGTGACGCGATGCCGGGTCTCGAGAATGCGCTGCATTCGCGGCCTGCGCAGATCCAGATACCGATATTTCAGACGCAGCGCTTCGTCCGCTTCGACCTCATCCTCAATCTGGAATGGCGGCGTCTTCGCGATGGAGATCACCTCCAGCTCGGAAGCCGTCAGCTCTACATCGCCCGTCGGCATCCGGGGGTTTTCCGAACCAGTGGGCCTGCGGCCCACCATGCCTTTGACACGCACGACGTACTCGGACCTGAGGTCGGATGCGGCCGCATGCGCGTCCGGCGCTTTGGTCGGGTTGAACACCACCTGCACCGCGCCCCAGCGGTCGCGCAGGTCGATGAAGATCAAACCTCCGTGGTCGCGTCGCCGGGCCACCCACCCGTAGAGCTCCAGCTCCCGCCCTTCATCCGATGCGCGGAGCGAGCCGCAGTGCGGCGCTGTGTAGCCGCTCATGCGAGATGTGACGGCAGGTCCGCCCACCCGACTTCGACCTGCTCGCCGCTGGCCATCTCTTTCAGCTGCACAACACGACGCTCGACCTCGGCCGCGCTGAGCAGCAACACCCAACGGGCGCCGAGCTTGTTCGCCGATCGCATCTTCGCCTTCAGGCTCTTCGACTCGTAGTCGACGGCGACCGATCGCACCGTGCGGCAGATGCGAGCGACGTCCGCGGCGGCGACATCGAGACCGGCGTCCGCAAGCACTACGACCTCCGCCGCCGGAGCTGCAATCACCTCCGCCCCGCCGGCCTTGACCAACTCGGTCACGCGATCCAATCCGCCCGCGAAACCGACGCCCGGTGTCGGCGGCCAGCCCTCCGCCTCCGCCAGGCCGTCATACCGCCCCCCGCCACCCAGCGCGTCCTGGGCTCCCTCGCCGTTCGCGGGGTAGATCTCGAAGACCGTGCGCGTGTAGTAGTCGAGGCCGCGCACGAGGTAAGGATCCAGGCGATACTCGATCCCTGAGGCATCCAGCAGGCGGCGCACCGCCGCCCACGCTACCGTGCACTCCTCGCACAGGTGGTCGGTGATGCGGGGCGCGTCTACTTTGAATGGCTGGCACTGCGGGACCTTGCAATCAAGCAGCAGCAGCGGGTTGGTCTCGAGCCGGCGCTGGCAGTCGCCATGCAGCTGGTCTTGCAAAGGACGGTAGTAGGCCCGCAGGAGCTCGAGATAGGCGGGGCGGCACTTCGAGTCCCCGATGGTGTTGAGCTCCAGCCTCAGCTCACGAAGGCCGAGCTCGTGCAGCCAGGTGGCTGCGATCTCGATCACCTCCGCGTCCAGAGCCGGGCTGTCGCTGCCGATCGCCTCCACATCGAGCTGGAAGAACTGGCGATACCGACCCTTCTGAGGGCGGTTGTAGCGGAACATCGGCCCGATCAAGAAGAGGCGCGCGGGCGGTGGCTCCTGGTTGAGGTGGCCTTCGAAGTACGCGCGGACCACGCCCGCGGTGGCTTCCGGGCGCAACGCGAGGTGCCGTCCGCCCCGGTCGTCGAAGCGGTATAGCTCCTTGGCGACGGCGTCGGTGTCTTCGCCCACGCGCTCGATCAGCTCCGCGTGCTCGATCACCGGCGTCACGATTTCCGCATAGCCGAAGCTGCGAGCGACGTCTGCAGCGGCCTTCTCGGCGACGCGCCAGATCGCGCGTTCCCGAGGCAGGATGTCGCGCATTCCGCGGACGGCCTTGATCGGCTCAGAGCGTGGCATGAGAGTGACGATTGTAAGAACCTACGGTTACTATCAGTCGCCGGTGACTACAGCCCTTGTTCAGATGGTCTCCCTTGCGCTCGCCGCTCTCGCGCTGGTCATGGGTGCATACCTGCTCATCATCGGCAAGCGGCCGTGGCGAGGAGGCGAGGAGGTCGGAGTGACGCCGCGGGTCAGGCTGCTTGGCGTCAGCTACATCCTGGTCTTCGGCGCGGCGATGGTTCAGATCATCAGCCAGCCACGCGGCGTGGAGGCCGAGGCACTGGGTGGTTTGATGGTGCTCGGCGGTGTGATAGTGATCGTGGTCGTCTTTCTCGAGGCTCGGGCGTCGCGGCGGGCGGGACGCGAGGACCGCCTGGACAGCCGGCTGAAGGACTAGAGGTCGGCTTTTTCTCTCGTCGTCCTGTACCCGGCCGCCGCCTTGAAAGCCTCGACCAGGTCCTCCAGGTGCACCGGCTTGCTCATGTAGTCATCGAAGCCTGCCTTGAGGCAGCGTTCCTCGTCACCTGGGCCGGCCATCGCAGTGAGCGCGATCAGGCGCGGCCGGCTACCGCGCGGCCAGCGACGGCAGATCGCCTCAGCCGCCTCAAGGCCGTCCATCTCCGGCATCAGGACGTCCATGAGCAGCGCGTCGTATGGCTGCTGCGCCACCGCCGCGACCGCCTCGCGGCCGTTTGATACCACATCGACGCTGTGTCCGAGCTTGGCCACAAGCCGCTTCAAGAGGTTCTGGTTCAGGGCATTGTCATCCGCGATCAGCACGTGGAGCGCCCCTGGCACCACTTCGACCTCAGGCTTGGGAGGCGGCACTGCATGGACGCCGACCTGGACCATGACGTCGTGAAGCGTGCGAGCCGCCACCGGCTTGGTAAGCGTGGCCTGGATGACGCCGGTGTCGGCGGCCTCTGCAACTTCCGGACCGGGCATCGCCACCGCGATGAGGACGATCGGCAGCTGGTCCGCACGCTTCAACGCGCGCAGCGCTGTTGACAGCTCGAGGCCTTCGATAACAGGGGGCCGGTGCTCGACAACCGCGATGTCAAACGGGTGCCCCGCCGTCACCACCGCCAGCGCTTCTTCGGGCGTCGCGGACGTTGCTGTGGCTCCCCACTGCTCCGACTGGAGCGCGAGCACTCGCCGCTCGGTGGGGTCGGCGGTCACCACCAGGACGCGCATCGCTTCGAGCGTGAGCTGTGAGGTCGTGACGGAAGCCGGCAGCACCTCAGCCAGGATCGTGAACGCAAACGACGTGCCCGCGTCAGGTCCCGCCTCGACACCGCCTTGCTCAACGCGCAGCTCGCCGTCCATCATCTCGACAAGCCGCCTGGTGGTCCCGAGGCTTAACACCGCGAGCCGGTCGCCAGGCTCCAGGCGATCGCGAGGATTCGCCGCGCCATCGAGCCCACCACGGAGGATCCTTGCCGGGATCCCTCGCCCGGTGTCACGGATCGTGAAGCTGAGCGCGACGAGTCCACCCTTGTCCTCGACGCCGAGTTCGACCCCGACACCGCCGCGGAATGTGCGCTCGATCCCACCGTGCAGAAGGGAGAGCACGATCTGCTCCAGACGCCGCGAGTCGCCGACGATGACGGGCGGCACGTCCGGCGCCGCTTTAAAGGAAAGGTCGAGGCTCTTGGCGCCCGCGGCGTCGGCGACGAGGCCGATGCAGGTCTCGACGCTGGCGCGCACATCGAACGGATGTAGGGCAAGCTCGAACTCGCCGCTCTGTATGGTCGCCGCGTCGAGGACGTCGTCAACCAATCTCGCGATCTGTTCTGCCCCGATCTCGACGATCGACGCGAGCTCACGCTCTTCGCTTGACGAGGCGCTGGTGGCGAGCAGGCCGGCCGCCCCCACCACTGCGTTCAGCTGGTTGCGCACCTGGTGCCCGAAGTCGCCGAGCAGCTCCGCATCCAGCACTCCGGGTTTCGGGACGCCGTCGGTGCGGGCTCCCTCTTCCATGGGCTTCACCTCCTCTTCACCACGCTGGTCAAATACCCCCATGGCTTAGTTGAGCTGCTCCGCCGGAGGCCGATTCGTGGGCACGAACATCGAATCCGGCAGCTGCACGCCGTTGGAGACGAAGTGCGCGAGAAAGATCGATTTCGTCCCGGTGGCAGTGTGGTAACCGACCGCTCGACCGTCTGGCGTCACCCCGACCTGGCGGAAGGCGAAGATCTCCTGGAGCGCGATCTCGCCGTCGACCATCCCCATGACCTCGGCCACGCTCACCACCTTGCGCGCGCCGCCACGCAACCGCTCCGTCTGAACGATAACGTTGACGGCGGATGTGATCTGGCTGCGGATGGCCCGAGAGGGAAGCTCGGTGCCGGCGAGCAAGACCAATGTTTCCAGACGGTTGAGGCCGTCGCGCGGGTTGTTGGCGTGAAGCGTGCTCATCGACCCGTCGTGGCCGGTGTTCATCGCCTGCAGCATGTCCAGAGCTTCTGGGCCACGGCACTCGCCGACGATGATCCGGTCGGGCCGCATGCGCAGGCAGTTGCGCACCAGGTCGCGGATCGAGATCGCACCCCGGCCTTCCACGTTTTGCGGCTTGGATTCGAGGCTGATCACGTGAACCTGGCGGAGCCGCAGCTCGGCGGCATCCTCGCACGTGACGATGCGCTCGTTGGCCGGGATGAAGCCGGACAGCACGTTGAGAAGCGTCGTCTTGCCGGAACCTGTGCCACCCGAGACGAT
>CATPBO010000207.1 GCA_955652835.1 Candidatus Dormiibacterota bacterium | reverse complement strand
CTTCCAGGGCGAAGTACTCGCACTGGGTGGGAATCAGCATGCTCGTCGCCGCGGTGAGGGCGTTGAGGGTGAGGAGGCCGAGTGATGGCGGGCAGTCGATGATTACGCACTCGATCCCGGATTCGGGAGTTGCCAGCGCTCCGCGCAGCAACGTCTCGCGGGCGTCGAGCGCGGCCAGCTCGATTTCTGCGCCCGCCAGGTCGATGTGGGAGGGAACCAGTGTCAGCTGGGGCACTCCGGTTGGCTGTGCGACCTGGTGCACATCGGCTTCACCCGTAAGGAGGTGATAGATGTTGAGGCGGATACGTGAGGGGTCGAGGCCGAGCCCAGACGTTGAATTCGCCTGCGGATCGAGGTCGACGAGCATCGTCGCGTGGCCGAGCTCCGCCAACGCTGCTCCCAGGTTGATGGCGGTGGTCGTCTTTCCGACTCCGCCCTTCTGGTTAACCACGGCAATCACCGGCGGAGTGGTAGTAGCCAACATCTTGGGGTAGGTGCGCTCCGCGGCTCCTATATCTGGGGGCATACCTGGATTCTAGTTCAGATTACAGCGGCTGCCTAGGTGCCTTGTAAAGGCTTGCCGCCAACCTGCGACAGGGAGGATAGCGGCTTGCCGCGCCCCGAGTCCGTGCCCCTCCGCGAGGGCCCTCCCTCTCCCGTGCCGGCCCTCCCCCGCCATGCACACCTAGGGCGACGATATTCGATTCGAAAGTGCCCGCCAACCCTGGCTGTTAAGGATTCGCGGCGATCGTTTGCCGCCGCCGGTTTGACCAGATGGCGTAGGCCGCCACGCCGACCAGCAAAACCTCGATCCCAACCGCCAGCTCGATCTGTGAAGACGCGATATCGACTACGCCGGCGAGGCCGACGACCAGGTTGTATGTGATGTGGGCGATAGACGATGTCGTGGTGTTCGTGAACTTTCGGATCAACCCCAGGCCGAGCGCGATCACCAACACGGAGAGCGCGTCCAGCGACACGCCGTACTGCGTGTGGATGGAGGTAAAGAGAAGCGCGGTGGCGATCAGGCCTATCCGGGGCTGAAGAGCGCCTCGGAAGAGGATCTCCTCGCAGATCCCAGGGGCAAGTGCGAGCGTGGCGATTCCGAGTGGACCGCCCAGCCCGCCGTACAGGTGCTGTGTGGTGTTGTGAACCTGTCGCGCGACGTCCGGCGTCCATGCTTGGCCGAGCTGATCCATCCCCACGCCGAACGCGAAAAAAGCCCCCGCCGCGGCCACGGCGAGCACTACTTGCCACCACTCCGGCACGACCAACCCAAGCCTGGTGGCAACCTGGGACATGTTCCGGCGAACAAGGATTCCGACGCCGGCGGCGGCAAGGATGAGAAACGGCGCTTCCTGGACGATCAAGTCACCGACGCTTAGGGGTGTTTGATTCGCCGGCGCCGTCAGGCTCATGAACAGGATCGACGTCACCTGCGTGCCGAACAAGAGAACAGCCAGTGCAAGCGCGAGAGCATGAACTGGGTTGTCAGGGTCGATAGGCAGGACGTGTGAGACGCGCTCGCGGATGGGTTTTGACGCCAGCGCGGCCGCGATCACCGCTGTGACCATGAGGCCGATGTCGACTGGAATCGGACTCCGTCCGGCCGCGCTGGCCGTGGTGGTGCCCGCTCCCGCCAGGTCCAGCGCGCCCACGAGAAAAGTAATGCCTGCCGGCACCCCGGCGAGGATGCCGATCGCCAGGTGTGCCCAGCGGCGGCCGACCGCCACGTTGGCCACGACCACCAGGGGCAGCGGCATCAAAACCACCGCGGCCGCCGCCGCGTCGAGGACGAGGTGCCCGCTCAGCCTGACTTAGAACCCGGCTGAGGAATTGGTTTGGATGGGGGTGATGCCCCATCCTCCGGTTGCGGCGCCATGTCGATCAAAGGCCGAATGAGCTCGATCGGAAAAGGCAGCAGGATGGTCGTGTTTTTCTCAGATCCGATCTCGACCATGGTCTGGAGAAAGCGCAGCTGGAGTGCTCCCTTCTGCGACGAGATGACGGCGGCGGCGTTGGCCAGCGTCTGCGAGGCCTGGAACTCGCCGTCTGCGTTTATGATCTTCGCCCGCTTCTCGCGTTCTGCCTCGGCCTGCTTCGCCATCGCGCGCTGCATCGTGCTTGGGAGCTCGACGTCTTTGATCTCGACTACGGCGACCTTGATGCCCCATGGCTCCGTTTGCTCATCGATGATCTTCTGCAGGTTCTGGTTGATCTTCTCTCGATTGGCCAGGAGCTCGTCCAGAGTCGCTTGTCCGAGGGCCGCCCTAAGAGTTGTCTGAGCGATCTGAGACGTGGCGTTGATGTAGTTGAGGACCTGGGTCACCGCCTTGCGGGCGTCGATGACCTGGAAGTAGATGACCGCGTTGACCTTGGCCGTGACGTTGTCGTTGGTGATGACCTCCTGCGGCGGCACCTCGAGCGTTATCACGCGCAGGTCGATCTTGACCAGCCGGTCGATACCGAACGGGATGATTAAAAATAGCCCGGGGCCTCTCAGCGCGATCAGACGGCCGAGCCTGAACACCACCCCGCGCTCGTACTCATTGGCGATACGTAGGCTGGAGAACGCGATGACCACGGCCAGGACGAGGATCACGGCGACTACAGCGAGGCTTCCGACGTCCACTATCTCTTCTCCTTAGTCGTCCCGTTCTCCACGTTTTCGTTGCGGGCGCCGGCGACGACCTTCAACTCCAGGCCGTCGCGACCGACGACGCGGACCGGCGATCCCGCATGAATGGGCTCGGGTGTTGCAACGGCTTTCCACAGCGCACCCGAGACAAAGACTAGACCTTCAGGCGCAAGCTCCTCGCGAGCCTCGCCGACCGCGCCGACCATGCTCTCGGCTCCGACGAAGGCTGGCGCACGTCGCGCTTCCCACACCTTGCGGATGAACAAGATGAAGAAACCGAGTGTCACCGCCGCAGCACCGACTGCAACCACCGGGTTGACCCCCAGCCCGATCGGACCTGTATTGATGAGGAAGGCCATGCCGAGGACGAGAGTGACGACACCGCCCACGCTCAGGATGCCGTGCGTGTTGGCCTTGAGGTCGGCGATGAACAAGATGAGGGCGAGCAGCATCATCAAGGCGCCGGCGATGTTCACGGGCAGGTTGGCCAGGGACACGATCGCCAGGATCGCCGCGACGCCGCCGACTACTCCCGGCAAGATCGCGCCAGGAGTCGAAAGCTCGGTGATGATCCCGTAGCCGGCGACGATGATGAGCAAGGCCGCGATGGTGGGGTCGATCAAGGCATTGAGGAAGACCTGCCAGAACGGCATCGGCATGTCGTCGATGAGCGCACCGGCCGTGTGGAGCACCAGAGTTCCAGTTGGTCTCGCGACCGAACGTCCATCAATCGTGTTCATGAGGGAGGCCGGATCAGGCACCTCGAGGTCTGCCACGTGCAGCTTGACGGCGTCCTCGGCATTGATGTTGACGCTGTTGCGCACCGCCTGCTCGGCCCAGTCCGCATTGCGTCCGTGAATCGAAGCCAGGTTCCGTACCCGCGTCACGGCATCGTTGAGGACCTTCGCTCCCAGGTCCCCCGTCAGGTCGGCGCCGGTGGCCTGGATGGGATGCGCCGACCCGATGTTGGTCCCTGGTGCCATGGCCAGGACGTCTGCGGCCTGCGCGACGAAGAGTCCTGCCGAGGCGGCGCGAGCTCCGCTCGGATAGACGTAGGCGATCACCGGCACCTTCGAGTTGAGAAGGCTCGTGACGATGTCATCCATCGAAGTGGAGATTCCGCCAGGGGTGTTGATCACGACCAGCAAGGCATCGGACCGATCCGCCTCCGCGCGGCTGACCGCACTTTCCATGTACGCTGCCATGATCGTATTGATGTCCCCGACCAGGTCGGCTCGCTCAACATGGGGGGTGGCAGCTACGGCGTGCACGGGAAGCAGCGCCGCCAGCGTGAAAAGCGTGAAACCAAACATCAGCGCCCAGCGCTTGCGCATGTCCCGAGTATGGCAATCCTCAATGCCGGGTGCTGATGTAAAACGTGGAACATTGGCCGGCGGTGGGCGGACATGGGAGCGGTTCGGGGGCGCGGTAAAATCGGGTCATGGGGGTAAACGGCAATCATCACGACCGCGCCACGCGTGCGGAAATAGTCGACAGCGACGCCGAGACCGTGCGCGACCTATTGCGGCAGGCAGCGGCGACCAAACCGCTGACTGACGGCGAGCAGCAACGACTGCTCGAGCGGGCCGGGTTCGGCGACAAAGCCAGCCAGGAACGCCTGGTGGCAGCGAACCTAGGCATGGTCATCCGGCTCGCGGACCAACGGGCTGAGCAGGGCCTTTCGAGGCCGGACCTAGTCCAGGAGGGATCGATCGGTCTCGTCGAGGCTGTCCGCTCCTTCGCCGCCAGTGCCGAGAGCGACTTCGTCCGTTTTGCCGAGCGAAGCGTCGGCGCCCAGATGGATGCCGCCCTGGCGGCGGAGGCCGCTGCAGTGCGTGATGCGGAGCTCCTGGTCACCGCCGCAACCGATTACGAGCGCACCGAGGTGATCATGCGCAGGGAGCTCAAGCGGGACGCCAGCGTGTACGAGCTGGCGGAAAAGCTCGAATGGACCGTGGAGCGGACCCGCTACGTAGCCCAGGTGGTCGCCGATGCGCGCCGTCGCCACGACGAAGAGCTGCTCGAGTTCATCGATCCCGCAGCGATCGACTTCGATGACGACGAGCGCGTTGAATTTGGCAGCTAGCGCGCCGAACCGGACGCCTCTTTACGACCGTCACGTTGCCCTTGGCGGCCGCATGGTCGATTTCGGCGGCTGGGAGCTGCCGCAGCAGTACACCTCGATCCGAAACGAGCACCTCGCCGTGCGCAAGGTCGCGGGTCTGTTCGACATCTCCCACATGGGCCGGTTGGTGGTGGAGGGTCCAGGCGCAGAGGCTTCCCTGCAGTGGCTGATGACCAATGACCTCGCTCCGCTCGCCCCCGGCCACGCGATGTACACGCTGATGTGCAAGGAAGACGGTGGGGCGATCGACGACCTCGTGGTCTATCGCGAGAGCAAAGATCGCTTCCTGGTCGTCGTCAATGCGGCCAACCGCGCGAAGGACACGGCTTGGATGCAGGAGCACCTTGCTGGCAGTGCGACCATCGAAGACCACACCAAGGACATGAGCCTGATCGCCTTCCAGGGTCCACGGGCACACGAGCTCTTGCCGAAGGGCTCCTCAAAAACCGACGACATCCCGTATTTCGGCTTTCGGGCCGGGAAGGTCGCCGGCGAGTCAGCCCTGATCTCGCGCACGGGGTATACGGGAGAGGATGGCTTCGAGCTCTTTGTCGACTCCGGCGGGGTCGGGGAGGTCTGGGACGCCATCCTGGCCGCGGGGAAGGCACAGGGGGTGCTGCCGGCCGGCCTCGGCGCTCGCGACGCCACTCGACTCGAGGCCGCCCTTCGCCTTTACGGAAATGACATGGACGAAACGGTCAATCCGTACGAAGCGGGCCTGGGTTGGACGGTGAAGCTAGGCAAACCCGACTTCATAGGCCGCGACGCCCTGGCGAAGGTCAAAGCAGAAGGCGCGCGTCGAAGCCTCGTCGGCATGAGAACCGAGCCCGGCAGCATTCCTCGGCATGGCGCAGCCGTCAGTCACGACGGCCATCATGTCGGGACCGTGACCAGCGGCACGCACTCGTTCTTCCTCGGTCACCCCATCGCCCTCGCGATGGTGGAAGGCCCATCATTTCGGGTCGGAGAGAGGGTCACGATCGAGGTTCGAGGTCGAGAAGCCCCGGCCGACGTGGTGAAGCTCCCCTTCTACCGCGGTTCGGCGCGATCGGCGGTCGCCCCGGCCAAGCCTTGATCGGCCGCCAGATTCAGCTCAGAAACTTATTGTGAATAGGAGGAGCGTCCAATGGCTGACCGCCGCTACACCAAGACGCACGAGTGGGTCACGGTCGACGGCAAGACCGTCACGGTCGGCATCACCGACTACGCCCAATCACAGCTCGGCGACGTCGTCTTCCTCGAGCTGCCGAGCCCTGGCCGGACGCTCGGAGTGCGCGAGAGCTTTGGGGTGGTGGAATCGGTCAAGGCCGCAAGTGACCTTTATTCGCCGGTCGCGGGCAAGGTGAGTGCGGTCAACGAAAAGCTGAGCGCGAAGCCCGAGCTCGTCAACTCGGATCCCTACGGCGACGGATGGATCATGAAGTTGGAGCTAACCGGCGAGTTGCCGCCGGATCTGCTCGACGAGGCGGAATACAAGAAGGTGACGGAGGCCGGAGCGCACTAGTTGCCCTACCTTGTCCACTCCGAAGAAGATCGCGCGTCGATGCTGGCCGCGATCGGCGTTCAATCGATGGATGAGCTCCTACTCGACATCCCGAGCTCGCTTCGGATCAAGGCCCTTGAGCTGCCGGCGGGGCTCTCCGAGTTCGAAACCATGGCAGAGATCGCCTCGCTTGCCGCTCGGAATCGAGTCTTTCCCGACCGGCTGACCTTTCGTGGCGGTGGGGTCTATCGACGCTTCATCCCGGCTGCCGTGGCCGCGGTGACATCGAAGCCCGAGTTCTACACGGCGTACACGCCGTACCAGCCGGAGGCGAGCCAAGGCACGCTGCAGGCGATCTTCGAGTTCCAGACTCTGATCGCTGAGCTGACAGCACTCGACGTGGCCAACGCCTCGCTTTATGACGGCGCGACGGCCGTAGCAGAGGCGGCGATGATGGCCCACGTTCACACCGGCCGAAACGAGGTTGTCGTGCCGGGCTATCTCCACCCCGAGTACATGGAGGTCCTCCGCGTCTTCAGCGAAGGGCGTGGCATCAAGGTGCGCAGGGGGACCGAGCCCGGACCCAAGACTGCGGCCGTGATCTTCCAGCAGCCCGACTTCCTCGGCCTCCTCGTCGACGCCAGGTCGCTCACTGAAAGCGCTCACGCAGCGGGCGCCCTGGCCATCGCGTGCGTCGACCCAATCAGCCTCGCCATCCTGGCGCCTCCGGGCGAGTACGGCGCCGATATCGCTGTCGGTGAGGGGCAGCAGCTGGGCTTGAGCCCGAGCTACGGAGGACCTCACGTGGGCTTCATCTCGTGCCGGAAAGAGCTCGTCAGGCGCCTTCCCGGCCGCCTGGTCGGAACCGCTTATGACAAGCAGGGTCGCCGCGGCTTCACGCTTGCCCTCGCGGCACGCGAGCAGCACATCCGTCGCGAGAAGGCGACTTCCAACATCTGTACGAACCACTCGCTCTGCGCGCTGGCGGCGAGCGTGTACATGACCTACATGGGGCCCGATGGCCTGCGCCAGGTCGCCGAGGTCAGCTTCAAGCGAGCCCATGCGCTGTCCGAGCGACTCGCCGCACTTCCCGGCTGGGAGCCGGCGTTCCCCGATCGACAGTTCCTGAACGAGTTCCCCATGCGGGTCCCGAAAGGACCTGCGGTCGTCCGCAAGCTCGCGCGTAAGGGGATCTTGGGCCCGCTTGACGTCCACCGATGGTTTCGCGAGCTCAAAGGCGTGCTCACCTTCACCTGCACCGAGGTGAACGACCCTCGCGCACTCGACGAGCTGGTGGCGGCGCTCGAGTCTTGACCGAGCCCCTCAGCTTCGAGAAGAGCCGGGGAAGCGCCGGCCCGCCCCGCCTGCCGGACGCGAACGTCACGGCGCCCGAGCCTTCTCAGCTCCTGGGTCCAGAGCACATACGCAGCAAGGCTCCTGGCCTCCCGCGACTGAGCGAACCCGAGATCATGCGGCATTACAGCCGCCTGGCTTCGATGAACTACTCGATCTCCGAGCAGTTCTATCCGCTTGGCAGCTGCACCATGAAGTACAACCCGGTCGTCAACGAGACCGCCGCTGCTCTGCCGGGCTTTGCGGGCCTGCACCCCTACCAGGACGAGGATAGTGTCCAGGGTGCTCTCGAGCTGATGTGGCGCCTCGAGCGCGCCTTATCCGCGGTGGTCGGGGTCGAGAGGGTGACCCTTCAGCCGGCGGCCGGCGCTCACGGCGAGTGGACAGCGCTGAGGATGATCCAGGCCTACCACCACTCCCGTGGAGACGCTCGCACCGAGGTTCTGGTTCCCGACTCAGCCCACGGCACCAACCCTGCCAGCGCCGCGCTCAGCGGCTTCCACGTGGTCGAGGTGAGGTCGGGCCGCGACGGCAGGATCAGCCTGGCCGACCTGGAATCCAAGCTCTCCCCCAGCGTGGCTGCCCTGATGCTCACCAACCCCAACACCTTGGGGCTCTTTGAACGACAGATACTGGATATTGCGGAAATGGTGCACGCTACCGGCGCCATGCTGTACTACGACGGCGCGAACCTAAACGCCTTCATGGGCATCTGCCGGCCCGGCGACATGGGCTTCGACGCGGTCCACATGAACCTGCACAAGACGTTCACCACGCCACACGGCGGCGGTGGCCCCGGCGCCGGCCCGGTCGGGGTCAAGGCTGACCTCGTCCCCTTCCTGCCCACGCCAACGGTGGAGCGAACCAACGGCCACCTCACCCTGGATTTCAAGCGTCCGAAGTCGATCGGGCGCGTGCGGACCTTTTACGGCAACTTCGGGATGCTTGTGCGGGCTTACGCCTACATCGTGGCCATGGGCGGCGACGGCTTGACGCAGGCATCGCGCGACGCCGTGCTCTCCGCCAACTACCTCCGCAAGCAGGTCGAGGACGACCTGGAGATGCCGCACGACGGTCCCTGCATGCACGAGTTCGTGGCGAGTGCGCGCAACCTGGCTCAGGACGGAATCAAGGCGCTGGACATCGCCAAAGCCCTGCTGGATCGAGATTTCTACGCTCCGACCGTGTACTTCCCGCTGGTCGTGCCCGAGGCGATCATGGTGGAGCCCACAGAAACGGAGAGCAAGGCCACCCTTGACGCCTTTGGCGCGGCCATCAAGGAGATCGTCGCGCAGGCCAAAACCAACCCCCAGGCGCTTCACGATGCCCCCCAAACGCTGCCCGTCGGACGCCTCGACGAGGTGGCCGCGGCACGCCGGATCAACGCCTATCTCCAGGGGCAGAGCGACGATCCTGTCCTGCGCTGGAAAGCGGCCGAGAAATAGACCCTGTTAAGGGCCTCCCGCAGGCCATTTTTGAATTCGAAATCGGGTAAAATTGGAGGCCTGATACTCTGCCCAGTTGATCCCCACGAGTTCTCCACGCTGGGAGGGCCGGTTTACCGGTGATGGCGGCCAAAAACCCCTTGCCGGAGCAGTCGGGCGCGCGCCATGCGCAGGCCGACAGCCGTAGGCCCAAACCCCTAGGCGCGGACGTCGCTTATACCGCCGAGCAGATCCAGGTCCTGGAGGGCCGGGAGCATGTGCGACGGCGTCCGAGCATGTACATCGGCTCGACCTCCGCGGAGGGTCTCCACCACCTGGTCTACGAGGTCGTGGACAACGCCGTCGACGAAGCCCTGGCCGGCTACGCCACTCGGATCGTGGTCACGCTCTACGCGGACGGCAGCGTCCAGGTCGAGGACAACGGCCGCGGCATCCCGGTCGACATTCACAAGAAAGAGGGCCTGTCCGCCCTCGAGCTGGTGCTGACGCGTCTCAACGCAGGCGGCAAGTTCGGCGGGGGTGGCTACAAGGTGTCGTCCGGCCTGCACGGCGTCGGTGTCTCGGCTGTCAACTTCCTCAGCGCTAAGCTCCAGGTCTGGGTCCACCTAGGCGGCAAGGTCCATTACATGGAGTTCGAGCGCGGAGTGCCGAAGGGATCGGTCAAGGTCGTCGGCAGGACCGACCACGCCGGGACGATCGTCCGGTTCTGGCCGGACCCGCAAATCTTCCCCGACACCAGGTTCGACCGCGAGATCATCCAGCGCCGTCTGCGCGAGATGGCATACCTCAACAAGCGGCTCGAGATCGCGCTCGCCGACGAAAACCTCGGCTTCACCAACACCTTCTACTTCGAAGGCGGAGTCGTCTCCTTTGTCCGCGCGCTCAACCGAGACAAGCAGGTGGTCAACCACATTCCTTTCTATGTCGACCGCGAGGTTGAGGGCACACAGGTGGAGATCGCCCTGCAGTACAACGACACATTCGTCGAGAACGTGCTCGCTTTTGCCAACACGATCCACACGATCGAAGGCGGAACTCACCTGACCGGTTTTCGTGCTGCGCTCACCAACGTGCTCAACCGGTACGCACGCAAGGCGGCGATTCTCAAGGAGCAGGATCCCAACCTCTCTGGCGAGGACGTGCGCGAGGGTCTCACCGCTGTCATCAGCGTCAAGGTCATCGACCCTCAGTTCGAAGGCCAGACGAAGGGCAAGCTCGGCAACGCGGAGGTGCAGGGCCACGTTTCGATCGCGCTCACCGAAGGCCTGACGCAGTACCTCGAGGAGAACCCGTCCGAGGGCCGCCGGATCGTCGAGAAATCGCTGACCGCGGCGCGCGCTCGAGAAGCGGCGCGCAAGGCGCGTGATTTGGTGCAGCGCAAGAGCCTGCTCGAGTCCAGCACTCTGCCCGGGAAGCTTTCCGATTGCTCCGAGCGGGATCCGGCACTCTGCGAGCTCTACATCGTGGAGGGTGACTCGGCCGGTGGCACTGCCAAGGGTGGGCGTGACCGGCGGACGCAGGCCATCCTGCCGCTGCGCGGCAAGATCCTCAACGTCGAGAAGGCGCGCTTGGACAAGGTGCTCACGTCAGACGAGATACGCAACCTGATCACTGCGATGGGCGCGGGCGTCGGCGACAACTTCAACGTCGAGAAGATGCGCTATCACCGCGTGATCACCATGACTGACGCCGACGTGGACGGCAGCCACATCCGCACTCTTTTGCTCACATTCTTCTATCGCTACTTCCCGGCGGTTATCGAAAAGGGCTATCTGTACATGGCGCAGCCGCCGCTGTTCAAGGTCTTCAAAGGCAAGCAGGTCGTCTGGTGCCATTCCGAGGGCGAGCGCGACAAGGCGCTCCGGCAGCTGGGCAAGAACGCCGAGTCGGCGCGAATGAAGGGTCTCGGTGAGATGAATGCCGAGGAGCTGTGGCAGACGACCATGAACCCGGCCACGCGAGTGTTGCTGCAGGTCAACGTGGAAGATGCGGCCGCGGTCAACGACACGTTCGAGAAGTTGATGGGGCCGGACGTGGAGCCTCGCAAGAAGTACATTCAGGCGCACGCCAAGAGCGTCCGCAACCTCGACATATAGGTTCCGGTCACATGCGAATAGCCGTCGACGCCATGGGCGGCGACTTCGCGCCGGCTCAGGTCGTGCTGGGAGCCGCCCAAGCCGCCACGGAGTACGGGATCGACATCTCGCTCGTCGGCTTACCGTCCGCGGTCCAACCGCTGCTCGACTCGCATCCACGCCTTCAGCTCGTCCCCTGCACGCAGGTCATCGCGATGGAAGAGCATCCCGCGCAGGCCGTGCGGACAAAGCTGGACTCATCGATGTCCGTGTGCGCGCGAATGTGCAAGGAGCGCCGCGCCGATGGCTGGGTCTCGGCCGGTAACTCGGGCGCGGTCATGGCCGCGGCCCTTTTCATCCAGGGACGCATCAAAGGCATCGAGCGCCCGGCCCTGGGTTCGATAGTGCCAACCCAAAACGGCTTCGCATATTTCCTCGACGTGGGCGCGAACGTGGATTCCAAGCCCGAGTACCTGGTGCAGTTCGCGCAGATGGGCGCGGTTTATGCGCGAGAGATGCTTGGCCGCGCTAATCCCAGCGTTGGCCTGCTCAGTAACGGCGAGGAGGAGGGCAAGGGAGACGAGCTGGTCAAAGAGACCGCAAAAAGACTGAAAGGGTTGCTGCCGGGATTCGTCGGCAATATCGAGCCGAAGGACATTTACGGCGCAAAGGCCGATGTGATCGTCGCCGACGGTTTTGTCGGCAACGTCGCCATCAAGATGGCGGAGGCGACCGCGGATTTCCTCTTTCGCAACCTCCGAGACGAGATCCCAAAGACCATGCGCGGCAAGCTTGGCGGCCTGCTCATCCGGCCTGGCGTACGGCAGCTGCGCGCTCGAGTGGACTGGCGCGAGTTCGGCGGAGCTCCTCTTCTTGGAATCGACGGCGTGGCGGTGATCGCACACGGGCGGTCTGACGCGCGGGCGATGAAAAACGCAATCCGCGTCACCCGGGATGCGGTGGAGAATCAGCTCGTCGGTAAGATTCGGGCAGAGGTGGGGAAGTGAGCAAAAACGGACGGATGCGAATCGTCGTGACAGGGATGGGGACAGTGAATCCCCTGGGCAAGAACCTGGAGGAGTACTGGCACGGGCTGATCGAGGGACGGAGCGCCGCCCGCCCCGCCGAAGGCTACCCGACTGAAAAGCTGACCACCAAGTTCGCCTGCGAGGTGCCCAACTTCGACCCTCAGGACTTCATGGACCGCAAGCTGGCGCAGCGCATGGCGCGCTTTTCGCAACTGGCCGTTGCCGCGTCGACGATGGCGTTGGCCGACTCGGGGCTCGACCTCGCTAAGGAGGACAGCTTTCGCGTCGGCGTCGACATGGGCACTGGAATCGGTGGCTTCATCGAGATGACCCAGGGCGCCATCTCGTACGCGACCAAAGGGCGCCTCAACCCGCTGTACGCGCCGATGATCATCCCCAACATGGCGGCCGCCTCCGTGGCGATGGCCTTTCACCTGCGCGGCCCCAACACGACCGTGACTACGGCGTGCGCCGCGTCGACGCACACGCTGGGCGACGCGATGCGAATCCTCCAGCACGGCGACGCGGACGTGATGTTTGCCGGTGGCAGCGAGGCTTCGCTGTGCGAGGTGGGGATCACGTCGTTCAACTCCATCCGGGCGCTGTCCACGCGAAACGATGCGCCTGAAAAGGCGAGCAGGCCTTTCGATCGTGACCGCGACGGTTTCGTGCCTGGTGAAGGCGCGGGCATCCTGGTCCTCGAGTCTGAGGAGCACGCTACCAATCGCGGCGCTCGAATCTATGGCGAGGTCCTCGGATACGCGCTCACTTGTGATGCCTTTCATCAGGTCGCGCCAGATGAGACCGGGGAGGCGCCGGCGAAGGCTGTGACGCTTGCGATGAAGGACGCGGGCATCGAGCCGAAGGACATCGACTACGTCAATGCGCACGGCACGTCGACGCAGCTGAACGACGCCGGCGAGACCAAGGCGCTGAAGATCGCGCTCGGCGAGCACGCTTACAAGGTCGCGATCAGCAGCACCAAGTCGATGATTGGGCACCTGCTCGGCGCGGCCGGCGCGGTGGAGGCAATCGCCACGCTGCTCACCATCAACCGCGGCGTGATCCACCCGACCATCAACTACGAAAACCCCGACCCGGCATGCGACCTCGACTACGTGCCCAACCAGGCGCGGCGCAAGGACGTGCGCATCGCCATCTCCAACGGTTTTGGTTTCGGCGGCCACAACGCCGTCGTGGTTTTGAAGAAATACGAGGAGTGAGCCGACAAAGCAGTGACTGACGAAAACACGATCGGGACCGTCATCGGGCGGAGCCTCCAGGAGGAGATGCAGACCTCCTACATGGAGTACGCGATGTCCGTCATCATCAGCCGGGCGCTGCCGGACGTGCGTGACGGGCTCAAGCCCGTGCAGCGACGCATCCTCTACGCGATGCACCGTGCCGGAGCGACGTCTGGGAGCCGGCATCGCAAGAGCGCGGCCTTCGTGGGCGACGTGATGAAGCTGTATCACCCCCATGGCGATTCGCCGGTTTACGACGCCCTGGTGCGCATGGCGCAGCCGTTCTCGTTGCGCTATCCGCTCATCGACGGGCAGGGCAACTTCGGAAGCGTCGATGGCGACCCGCCGGCGGCGATGCGGTACACGGAAGCGCGCCTGGCCGCCATCACCGGCGAGCTGATGGACGACATCGAGAAGCAGACCGTCAACATGGTCCCGAACTACGACGGCACCGAGGAGCAGCCGGAGGTGCTGCCCGCGCGGTTGCCGAACCTCCTGGTCAACGGCGCGACTGGAATCGCGGTCGGCATGACGACCAACATCCCGCCGCACAACCTGGGTGAGATCGCAGGCGCGATCAAGCACCTGGTTGAGAACCCCGAGGCGACCGGCGAGGACCTCCTGAGCTTCGTCAAGGGGCCGGACTTTCCGACCGGCGGCTTGATCATGGGTACGGCGGGGATCAAGGCCGCGTACGCCACCGGGCACGGCCGCATCATCGTCAGGGCGCGGCACACCTTCGAGCAGGCGCCCAATGGGCGCGAGCGGATCATCATCGATGAGCTTCCTTACGCAGTCAACAAAGCCACGCTCGTGGCGAAGATCGCGGAGTTGGTGGCAGACCGGAAGCTGGAAGGCATCGCCGACCTGCGCGACGAGTCCGACCGGGACGGCATGCGGATCGTGATCGAGCTCAAGCGCGACGCTCGCGTGTTCACCGTGTTGAACAACCTGTACAAGCACACGACGCTGCAGACGACTTTCGGCGTGATCCTGCTCGCGATCGTCGACGGCCGTCCGGTCATCCTGAGCCTCAAGCAGGCGTTGCAGCTCTTCATCGACCACCGCCGCGACGTCATCCTCCGCCGCACTCGTTTCGACCTCGAGCGTGCGCAGGAGCGCGCCCACATCCTTGAAGGCTTGAAGATCTGCCTCGACCACCTGGACGAGGTGATCAAGACGATCCGGGCGGCGGCCGACCCAGACATCGCGTCGACCGAGTTGCAATCCAAATTCGGCTTGAGCGAGAGGCAGGCCAAGGCAGTGCTCGCGCTCACGCTGAGCCGCCTGACTCGGCTGGAGCGCGGCAAGATCGACGCCGAGTACGAAGAGGTCATCAAGACCATCGCCTACCTCGAATCGATCCTGGCGAGCGACCAGAAGGTCCGCCTTCTGATCAAGGATGAGATGGACGACCTGATCAAGAAGTACGGCGACGAGCGCCGGACCGAGATCACCGACCAGGAAGCGAACGAGCTCTCGGCGGAAGACCTTGTGCCGAAAGAAGAAGTGGTCGTCACGCTGACTCATCGCGGCTACGTCAAGCGCCAGCCGCTGCGGGTCTTCCGTGCCCAAAAGCGTGGTGGCGTCGGGCTCAAGGGAGCGAAGCCCACGGCGGGCAGTGACGCGCCGAGCGGGACGCGCGAGGAGGATTATGCGCTGCACCTGCTGACGACGCACACTCACGCGTCGATGCTCTTTTTCACGCAAAGCGGACGTGTCTTCCAGCTACGCGTACATGAGGTACCAGAGCGAGAGCGCCAGGCAAAGGGCATGCCGGTCAACAACCTCATCGACATCGGCGCGGACGAGCGGATCACTGCCGTATTCGTGCGGCCGGAATCGGAGACCGAGGCGCGCTACATGCTGATGGTCACCAAGAACGGATACATCAAGAAGACGGCGCTCGCCGAGTACGCCAACGTCCGGCGCAACGGGTTGATCGCGATCAACCTGCAAGAGGGCGATGAGCTGGACTGGGTTGCTCCGACTAGCGGGTCAGACGAGATCCTGATTGCAACGGAGCTCGGCAAGGCGATTCGCTTCAGCGAAACCGAGGTCCGCGCGATGGGTCGCGACACGCAGGGCGTGATCGGCATCAAGCTCGGCAAGGGCGACGCGGTTGCCGGCATGGCGACTGCCGTGCCCGGCGGCGACCTGCTCGTCATCACTCAGCGCGGCTACGGCAAGCGGACGCCGGTTTCCGAGTACCCGATGCATCACCGGGCCGGACAGGGCGTCTTCACGCTCAAGATCACAGATCGCGTTGGGAAGCTGGTTGCCATGCGTGTGGTCAGCGATCCCGAGGAAGAGGTGCTCGTCATCAGCGCGAGCGGTATGGTTCTGCGCACCCAGGTCGGAGCCATCTCGCGGATTGGGCGCCAGACGCAGGGAGTGATCGTCATGCGCATCGCGCCTGACGACCAGATCGTCGCGATCGCGCCAGTCGCCGCAATCGAAGAAGAGGGCGACTCAAAGGAGTAATCAGATGGGAACGGCCGGCTGGGTCGGCGTCTGGCTGCTGGTGGCCAGCATCGTGCTGGTGATCGCTGAAGGCGTGCTGGTCGCGGTGTGGGGCACCGCGGTGGCAAGGCGCACGCGCGCGCTGGCTGAGTTAATGGAAGCGGAGCAAGGGCTGATCGAGGCGGACATCAAGCGACTCCGATCTGCCCTGGACGAGACCAGACGGTTGTGGAAACCGTACCGCCGCGTCTTACGGTGGCTGCGCCACCCGATCGCTATCGCGTTGTTCCAGTCCTACCGGCGAAGAGCGGCTCGATGACCGAAGAACGAGGCAAGGTCAAGTCATCGGCTGACGGCTTCGCCCACCAGGCCGTTGAGGACGCGCTGGCGCGAGAGCGAGCCCGGATCGCCCGGGAGCTGCACGACGGGATCGCCACCGATCTGGCCGGAGCCATCTCCCTTTTCAAGGTGTACATGGAGGGTAGGAAAGGCCAGCCCGACCAGACCCTCAAGAACGTCTTCGAGATCATGGAACGGCTGCTCAAGCACGTGCGAGAGGCGCTGGCTGACCTGCGCCCGCCCCCGATCTCGCCCGACGGCCTGGTCGGCGATCTTCGCCAGCAGGCTGACGAGTTCTCGCGTCTTTACGGGATTCGGGTCGAGCTGTCGACCAACGGGACCGAAGACCTGCTGTCCGCGCATCAACGAGAGGTTGTCGTCCAGGTGGTGCGAGAGGCGCTTACCAACGTACGGCGGCATTCGGGTTCTTCGATTTGCAGGGTCAAGATGGCGTTTGACGCCCGGCCATTCCTGATCGAGGTATCGGACGAGGGGCGAGGAATCCTCGCCGGCGGAAGCGAGGGATATGGGCTCGTTGGGATGCGGGAGCGGGCCGCCGGCATCGGCGGCCGCCTGGAAGTGGTGAGCACCGAGGGTCGCGGCACGACAGTGTTCCTTTTCGGCCCGACTTAGTTCCAGGTCATCGCGTCACCTCCGCTCTAGAGCCGGAACGATCGGCGTCGCGGACGCATCTCAGCTAGCGGCAGCGCCAGCTCGTCGGCCGCGACGCCCTCGAGCTTGCGAATGACGCTTTCCACGAGTTCGCGAGCGGCGCGGTGGTTGATCCGGGCAGCTCGCGCGATCTCCTGGGCTGAGAGCCCGTAGCTCAGGAGCTGGGCGACCTCACCCTCGCTCTCGTTGAGGCGGCCGAGCGGGCCCCGCAGCGCTGCCACCAACGGTGCCAGCGTGCTGCCGAGGCTTATCGCGTACGTGACGTCTTCTTCCGTGTACCAGTGGTCGCGCCGGCAGCCGATGACGAGCAGCCCGATCGGTCGCTCGCCCACGTCGCCGACTGGCGCATACAGGAGCGCCGGCCAGTCGAGCTCCCAGTCGTACCCCATCGACGGGTTTGGGTTCTCGATCAGCGAGTTCATAACCATCGGGCGCTTCTCGTAAAGGGCGCGGCGTGCAAGCGGCATCAGCGGGCGGCCCTGGAGGAAGCGACGAGAAACCTCTGACGCGGCGATGGGCTGAAGCCAGCCGGCCCGCAGGTAGCCGAGCACCCAGCGGTCATTGCAGAAACCATTGAGGGCCAGCCCCAACCGGTGCCTGGCTTGCTGGAGCTGAGGGAGCTGGCCCATATCTGGAGGTTAGGCGAGGGCTGCTGACCGGTCCTCACCGCAGGTTCAGCGTTTCCTCAAGAAACCTTGAACCTGTTAGGTTGCGGTTGGGGATTGGTGGCGCCGCGTGCGGAAGGCGCAAAGAGAATGACCGCCAGGTTACTTGTCGTTGACGACGAGCCACGCACCGCGGAGTTGACGGCCGAGCTTTTGCGGCGGGCCGGCTACGTGGTCGAGATCGCTGCCAGTGGAACCGAAGCGCTCCAGTGCGTCCGGTCAAGCTCACCCGATCTGATGTTGCTCGATTACGAGATGCCGGACATGGAAGCGCCAGAAGTCCTCGACTCGTTGCGATCGGGAGCCGATCGGATCGCGTTTCCGGTCATCATTCTCACCGGCGCGCGCCACGCGCCAGGAGATCAGGTGCTCGGCATCGAGCACGGCGCGACCGACTACATAGTCAAGGGCACCGACCGGCAGGTGCTGCTGGCGCGGGTCCGTGGAGCGCTGCGCGAAAGAGCTCCTGAGACGCGGGTCATGGTCAGTGGACGCCTCCGAATCGACCTGGCGCGTGGCCAGGCGTCACTGGGCGAGCGTGCTTTGAAGCTCGAGCGGCGGCCCCTGTTGATGCTTCAGCTGCTCGCCGGCCGGCCGGGTGAGGTTGTGGCGCGCGCGGAGCTCTTGGAGCGGGTTTGGGGGACCAGCTACAAGGGATTTGAACACAGCGTCGAGCAGGCAGTTCACCAGATCCGACGCGCGCTGCGTGAGCCTGGCTGGATCGAGACGGTCCGTGGAATCGGTTACAGGTTCGTCGTCCAGTCCTGAGCTGGCGGCTGCGCTGCACCGGCTGCGCTCGACGCTGGCCAGACTGAAGGCCGAGCTCGAGATGTCGCAAGCGGATGACACCGTCGTGCCGGCTGAGCGCCTGCTTGCCGATCTCGACGACGCCTTCGAGCAGCTTCGCGCGGTGGAGCGGGCGGCCTTCGGGCTCGTCCAGGTCCTCGTGATCGATGACGATGCCAGACTCGGGGAGCTGACGGCGCGGGGACTGCGGCGGCTGGGCTATGAGGCCGAGTCCGCTGGTGAGTTTCGATCGCTGCAGCGGCACGAGGTGGTTGTCTTCGATCTCGGCTTGGCGTCGGGGCTAGGCGAAACCGATCGGTCTGCATTGAAGGCGGCGCGGCCGATCGTGGTCACGGGAGCTACCGATCCGCGCTCCCGAGCGCTGGCCGCGAGCTTCGGCGCCAGTGACTACCTGGTGAAGCCGGTTCAGCTGGACGTGCTCGTGGCGGCGATCAACCGCCGAATCGCGCAAGAGTGACGGTCGAGTGACGTAAACCAATCTGATAGCAGTTCAGGCTCGCCGATCGCGCCACGATGGTGTAGCCTCAGGCACGGGTAGGGGCAAGAGACAAATGGGAGCGGCGTCGTGGGATCGCCCAGATCAGGGACAGGACGAGCAGCAGCTCACTGCCGACGCTGCTAACTCCGTGTTGGCACCTGATCCTCGACCGAATGACGCAATTCGATCTTGGCTGGCCAGGGGAATCCACACATTCGGAATCGATCCCCGCCGCCTCGGCGGTCGCGGTCACGCGAGACGAGTTCTCGGAGAGGACAGCCGGCTAGCCTCGGGTTCCGCAGGAGGTTGGCGTGACCTCGGGTCAGCTCTTCAGCGACACACGATCCATAACGGCCTGACTCACCTGAGCCCCGAGGAGAGGGAGGTTGTCAATCTGGCGTATCTGGAGGGCCGTAGCAACCCCCAGATCGCGGCAACACTGGGCGTGTCCGTCAGCACTGTAAGACGTCGGCTTTGGCTCGCACTCGACCATCTCGATGAGTATGTCCGTCGCACGGGGACCTGGGTCTCGGCGATTCTGCTGCTGGGCCTGGTCTACGCGATCGACCGATCGACGAGGCTGGGACGGTGGGTCAGCGCGGTACCTTCGGCGGATTGGCCACACAAACTGGCAGCAGCAGTAGCCGTGGGCACGGTGACTGCGGCCGGTGTCGGCTTGGTCGCCGCCAACCTACACTCTTCGACCTCAAAGCACTCGTCCCCTCCGGCGACCGCTCGTTTGATCCCAAGCCTGCCCGGCGTGACCAAGTCTTCATTGGCTAACTTGCAGCCGATCACTCCGAGCACGGTAGCTCCGATCACCCCGATCGCGGCAGCGCCGGTCACCCAAGTCACCGCTGCTCCGCCCAAGGGCATCACGACTGCGACGAAAGCGACGAAAGCGACGAAAGCGACCAATGCCGGCCCAGGCGCGACCGATGAGCAGTCCGGGGAAGGGGACAGCACATCCGAGGAGTCCGGCGATGCGGACGACACATCTCCGGTCGTCACCGCGAAGAGCCCGTCTACGCAAGGCTCCACGGCAAGCCGATCATCGCGGGACCATTCACGAGTCGTCGCCGAAGAGGGCCGGTCAGACATCTAACGTCGCGCGGGTGCCAGCACTAGTTTCCCCCGAGCGCGATTCAGCTCGGCCTGAGTTCCAAGATGTGAGGTGCGGGAATGTTGGAGTCCTCGATGATCGTCGCCACCATCCCCGTGACCGACCTCGACCGCGCAAAACGCTTCTACTCGGACACGCTGGGCCTCAAGGTTCTGTGGGAGAACCCGGCGTCGGTGCGGTTTAGCTGTGGAGGCGGGACAGAGCTATCAATCTTCCGTCGAGCACCGAGCACGGCCGATCACACCCTCGCCCACTTCGAGGTCGGCGATATCGAGGCGGTGGTCCGCGCACTCGAGAAGCGCGACGTGAAATTCATTGACTACGGCGAGGGCCCGCTGCAGACCACCGGCCACATCGCGCAGATCGGCCCGGCGCGAGGGGCATGGCTCCGCGATCCGGATGGCAACATCCTCGGGCTTCGCCAAGCCTAGTGATCGTGCATGTCACGCTTAATGCTTCATCGCTTAGCTGGAGGTGACCAGTGACTTCCACAACAAACCGACAGGTCGTTGATCGATACGTCCAGGCTCTGACAGACCGCGACCTCAACCT
>CATPBO010000206.1 GCA_955652835.1 Candidatus Dormiibacterota bacterium | reverse complement strand
GTTCGCGGCGACGTCCGCGCGATAGCCAAGGCGCTCGACCATCCTGACGCCGAGCTTGAGGTTGGCCGCGTTGTCCTCGACGACGAGAACGCGCAGCCGCTGGCGCGACGCGTCCGGCGGGCTGGGCTCGACGTCCGCCGCCGATCCGCTCGCGCGGACCGTGCGCTCGGCGAGCAGCGTGTGGAGCACGTCGAAGAGCTGCGACGGGCGCACCGGTTTCACGAGCTCCGCGTCGACGCCTGGCACCGGTATCTCCGACTGGCCGGCCGAGGTCAGGAGGATCACGACCAGATGCTTCAGCCGCTCATCGGCGCGGATTTCGCCGATCACCGCTCGGCCGTCAATTGCCGGCATCATCATGTCGACGATCGCCACTTCGAATGCCTTTCCGCCCTGCGCGGCGGCCTGCATTTCCTGCAGCACTTCGCGGCCGCCTTCGAAGCTGCGAACGCGCAGACCCCATGAGCTCAAGTAGCGCTCCAGGATCGTGCGATTGGTCTTGTTGTCGTCGACCACGGCGACGAACGTGCCCGCCAGGGTGACCGCCTGCTTTGGTGCCCGCTTCGCATCGATGGCCTCGCGAAACAGAGCGGTGAACCAGAACCGGCTGCCCGCATCCTTCTCGCTCTCGACGCCGATCTGGCCGCCCATGAGCTGCGTCAGCATTCGCGCGATCGCAAGGCCGAGTCCGGTCCCACCGTGCTTGCGTGTCGTCGAGCTGTCGACCTGAGAGTAGGTCGAAAAAACACGAGCCTGCTCCTCTGGGGTCAAGCCGATACCCGTGTCGGAAACTTCAAAGTGGATCGCAATTCCAGGGCCGCTGCTCTCATCGCGGCGCACGCGCACGACCACCTCGCCGGAGTTGGTGAACTTGATCGCGTTGGCGACCAGGTTGATGAGCACCTGCCGCAGTCGGCCTGGGTCACCGATGGCAATATCGGGCACGTCCCGGGCCACGTCGAGGACAAGCTCGATCCCTTTGTTTGCCGCGGCCTCGGCGAAGAGCTCGACCGCTTCTTCCGTCACGAGCTTGGGGCTGAATTCGATGGTTTCCAGTCGCACTCGGCCGGCCTCGATCTTTGAGAAATCGAGGATGTCGTTGATGATCTCAAGCAAAGCGTCCCCCGAGCTGCGCACCGTGTCGACGTACTCGCGCTGCTCACCCGTCAACTCGGTCTCCAGCAGGAGTCCGGTCATGCCGATGACCCCGTTCATCGGCGTGCGTATCTCGTGGCTCATCGTCGCCAGAAATTCGGATTTGAGGCGCGTGAGCTCCTGCAGCTCCTGGTTTCGCAGCGACAGGTCCGCGAGCAGCTCCGATTTGGCCGCTTCCGCAGCCGCCGCGGCGGAGCGGTTCTCCTCGAGTTGGATGACGACGCGACGGACAAGGATTCCGAACGCGACGAGCAGCAGCGCCTCGAGCAATGCGGCCGCGGGGTCGCCGGCAGCTGGGTTCACCAGCGTGACGAGGATCAGATCGGCGACTGCAAGTGCGGCGCCGACGGCGAACTCGACCGACGTGTAGTAGAGGGCCAGGAAGATCAAAGGAAGGAGCACGAACGGGAACGCGCGAAGGATGCTCAGCCCGAACTGGACCTCGAGCGCGAACGCAACCGCCAGGCCACCGATCGGCGACACGGCATGTAGGTAGCGCGGGATTCGCTCCCATGGCAGGAGGACCAGCGCGCTGGCCAGCGCGGTCAGCACGACGGAGATGGCAAGGCCGATCTCCGACATACCCCAGAGGGGATAGAGGGCCATTGCAAAACCGACCACCACCGGCAAGGCGGTGACGAGACGGCTGCGGACCTGGAAGTCAATCCGGGCCAGCGGCACGAGCACCAAGAGAATGCCGATTACCAATGCGCCCTCGAGCACCGGCGATGCGAGCACCGCCGCGTAGCCGTGCAGGGTGACCAGGCCGACGATCGCCAGCCCAAGGAACGGATAGACCCGCCGGCTCAGACCGTCGGCTTCCAGCGGCGTGTGCGGGGGGTTCGAATTCAAAAGGGCGTTCAGCTTACGAGTTAAGACGGCTCTGGTTGAAAGATGCGCGTCTACACTTTGGAACCTGCGCACCTTCCATCCCGCCAGGGGGGGCGAGGTTCCCGAAGTGTTGCCAGGAGCCCGTCCACAGGCAACGCCAAAGCCGTCGCGGACCAGGAACCTGGTGCGTCGGGCCACGCCCTTCGCCGCCATCGTCGCGGTGTTCGCCGTCCAGGCCGCCGTCGGGGCGGGGCCAGTGCTGGCCTTCCCCCTCTACCTGACCGTGATCCTGCTGACCGCGCTCCAGCTCAGCCGGACCGACTCACTCGCGGCCGGAGGCCTGGCCGCGATCGCGACCCTGATACCGACTCTGGTCGGGGGCGGCCAGCCTGGCGATGTCGTACCCGCCGCGCTGCTTGCCATCGTGCTGCTGGTCGCCGCCGGGGCGATCACGGGGGTCGTGCACCGGATCCGCAAAGCAGCAGCTGGGGCTCAGCGTCAGGCCGACGAGATCGCGGCCAGCGAAGAGCGGACGCGAATGATGCTCGAGGCGGCGATGGTCGGGCTGGCTCTGGTCGACGCCGAAGGGCGGTGGGTCCAGGTCAATGAAAGGCTAGGGATGATCCTGGGCCGTCAACGCGACGAGCTCCTCCGCCTGCCCCTCGAGGAGGTCACGGCCGAGAATGATCGCGCGGTGCTCGGTGAGGCGCTAGCCCTGCTGCGCCGCGGCGACATCGTGCGCTGGGAGGCGGAGCTTCACCAGATCCGAGGCGACGGCACGCGCGTGCCGGTTGCCATTGCGATCACGGCGCCCGGGCATGTGCCAGGTCAGGCGCTGCTGCTCGTGCAGGAAAGCGATATCTCGGCTCGGAAAAGGGTCGATGGTCTGCGTGACGGCCTGGTCGGCATCCGTCAGGTAATCGTCGGAGGGAACGCCTGGGAGCAGGCCATGCCGCAGCTGCTCAGCAGCCTGTCCGGCCACCTCGATTGGGATCTGGCCCAGTTCTGGGCCGTGGACACGGAACGTCAGGCTCTGCACGTGCGTCAGCACTGGCATCGCGACGCGGCGAGCTACGAAGCGTTCCGCGAGCTGAGCCAGGCGACGGCAATCCCGATGGGGGTCGGACTGCTCGGCCGAGTCTGGCAATCAGGTGTCGTGGCCGCCCTGGAAGACCTGTCTGAAGCAAACGACTACGCGAGCTCCGGCGTCGCGCGCACGGCCGGCTTGAAGTCGGTGCTCGCTTTTCCTGTCGTCGAAGGCGGCGTGGTGGTGGGCGTCATCGAGCTGCTCGCCGGGCATGTGCGCAAGATCCAGGACGACGAGGTGACCATGCTCTCGAC
>CATPBO010000205.1 GCA_955652835.1 Candidatus Dormiibacterota bacterium | reverse complement strand
TCGGCTTCGAAGTTGATCGCGATGTCACCCAGGAATCGCAGGGCGAGCGTGAGGGCGAAATCGTCGTTGTTGGCCTCGGCCAACGTGACCGCCCGGGTCAAGGCCTCGGTTGCCAATCGGTATTCGGCGAGCCAGTAGCGCGCCTCGCCCAGGCCGGCCAGAATCCGCGCCTCGCGCGTACCCCAGCTGCGCTCGGGGCCGGCCATGATGAGAGCGCGATCGTATCGATCGATCGCCGAGCGGATCTCCATGCGCCGGCGCGCGCGATCGCCCGCGACGAGCAGGGCGTCGGCCGCGCGATCAGGAGCTTCGCGGTCATTCGGATCCAGGTCGAGGGAGGCGATCGCCGCCAGCTCGTAGTGATCGGCCGCGAGCGATCGATGGCCCTCGTCCACCAGGTTCTCGGCGATCAGGGTGTGAAGACGCAGCCGCTCTCGTTTTGGCAAGCTCGCGTACGCGACGTCCTTGAGGGTCGCGTGGCGCATGCGCCAGATCGGCGACATGGAGGCGCGGTCATCACGCACCATGAGCTCGGCCTCTTCGAGCGCTTGCAGCTCGTCGAGATTGGCGGCGTCGTCGACTACGGCCAGCTCATCAAGGTCAAAGTCGTACATGAACACGGATGCCTTCCGGGCCAAGTCCCGCAGCCTCGCCGGCAGGGCGTCGAGACGAGCGCCGATGACAGCCTGCACAGTCGGAGGAATTGGCGAGCGGGCTCGTGCTGCCTCTGCCTCGCCGCTCGGCATGAGCATGCCCGTCGTCTCGATGATGAAGAAGGGGTTTCCACCCGCACGTTCGGCGATCTCCGCTGCCTGTGGTTCAGCGATATGGCCGCCCCCGGCATGGCGGACGAGGTGAATAGATTCCTCGGGCGAAAGCGGATCCAGTCGAAGCAACACGGCGTTCCCGCTGGTCGATCCCCAGTTCGGCCTGGTCTCCAACAGCTCGCTGCGCGCAAGCGCCACGACCAACACCCGGCGAGGCCCACCGCGCCCCGGCGAAGCGACCCGTTCGATGAGGTCCAGCATCGGGGGGTGGAGGCTGTGCGCATCCTCGAACACGATCAGGACCGGGTGATCGCGAGCCAGCCCATCGATGAGGGCCACAAAGCCGGCCAGCACGTCGTTGACGAATGCCGCTTCGTCGCGTCGCTCGGCCATCCCGAACAAAAGGGCAAGCTGCTCAATCGTCCGATCAGCGTCTGACGGCTCGCTCAAGCGCTCGACCAGCTCGCGCAGCAGCCGGCGAACTTTTTCGGGCGGATCACCCGCTTCGATCCCGGCAAGGTCTCCGACGATGGCCGCCGCCGGAGAAAAGCTTGCGGTGTCGGTGTATGAACGAGGCCGGCCGCGAAGGACGACCACGGTTGCGCCGACGCCCGCCGCGAGCTCGTCGGCCAGGCGCGATTTGCCGATGCCCGGCTCGCCGACGACGGTCACGAGAACCGGGCGCCCCGAAGAGCTTGCGAGGCCGAGGCTCTGGTCGAGGACGGCCTGCTCGTTGGTGCGCCCAACGAATGGAATCGTGCGCCGGGCGGACCGCATGGTCAGCCCTTCAACCGGGTAGGCATCGAGCCCCGAATCGAATCCTTTGGCCCTGATCCGGCGCCGTCGCCCGTAAGACACCGTCGTCTTCGTGAGCTGGTGCGTGGTGCTTCCCGCGAGTATCTGGCCCGGCTTGGCGGCGGTCTGAAGCCGCGCCGTCGCGTTCACCACCGGTCCGGTGACCAGCATCTGGCCGCTGGGGTTTCGACCCATTGCGGCCTCGCCGGTTTCTATCCCGATCCGGACTTCGAGCGGTTGGGCGAGCCCGGCCGCCTCCCCCAGCTGCCGGGTGCGACCGCGGATCGCAAGCCCGGCGCGAACCGCGCGCAGGGCGTCGTCTTCATGAACCTGCGGCAGCCCGAAGACCGCCATCACTGCGTCGCCGATGAACTTCTCGGGCCGGCCGCGGAGTGCGAGCAGCTCCTCCGACGCCGCACCGAAGAACTGGCCGAGCACCTCACGGGCCCGCTCGGCATCGAGCCTGCGGCCGTGGCCCGTCGAGTCGACGATGTCTGCAAAGAGGACGGTGACCACTTTTCGCTCCTCGGTGCCGACGAGCGGTCCGACCGCCGCCCCGCAGTTCGGACAGAACCGGGCGCCGTTCGGGAGCGGGCGGCCGCACACCGAGCAGGTCATGACCACCCGAGCAGGATATGGGCTAGGCGCGGCCCTCTTTCAGCTGCTCGACGGTTTTGGCGATGCGCCGCTTCCGGACGTCGACCGCTTTAACGTCGAGCGCGGTGACCAATCGCCTCTTGTTGCTGTAGGACAATCCTGCGAAGAATTTCTTGGCCGTGGCGTCGCGGCCGAGCGCTGCGGCGAAGTCGGGCGGCAGCTGTACCTCTCTCGGCTCGGTGTCCAGCTCGAGGTCGATGTCCACCGTGTCGCCGGCCTCCACACCGGCACTCTTACGGACCTCGTTGCTGACACCAAGCATGAACTTGCCGCCCATCACCGCAACGGTGCTGCGGTAGGTGAAGCCGTTGATCGTGGCGCGGACTGGTGGCCGCTTGCTGGAACCGAGAGCGGCCACCACCTTCGCCGGAACTTCAATCCCCGCCGCAGTCTTTCCGGCGGGCAGGATCTTGGTCCGAAATCTCATGGTTGCCCCTAAGCCTTGCCGGCCTTCGCCTTGGGCCCCCTCGCGACCTTCCCGTCTGGCTGAACCGCCAGCTGCACGACGCGCAGGTGGTTGCCGAAGGGGTCGCGCAAACCGAAGTCGATGCCGTAAGGGTGCTCGGTCGGCTCCTCGGCGATGTCGACGCCGCGGGCTTTCAGGGTTTCGTACGTCTTCCGGCAGTCGTCAGTTGTGAGGCCGAGGCTGAACCCGGTGGCGCCCTTTGTCACGAGCTCGCGGACCTGAGCTCCCGACTTCTCGTCCATTCCGGGCGGGCCGGGCAGCTCGAGGAGGACATCGCGCCCAGGCTGTCCGGGCACCCTGACTGTCAGCCAGCGCATGAAGCCGAGATCCATGTCATTGCTGACCTCAAGGCCGAGCTTGCCGACATAGAAGTCGAGCGCCTCGTCCTGGTCGAGAACAAAAATCGACGAGATGTTGATGCTGTTGTACATCGGTGTTTCTCCTTCCTAACTGATGGCCTGGAACTAGACCGATGCTAAGTTGGGTTCGACGGCTTCGCTTCTCCAAAACTGCTCGGTCTGGTCCAGGCCATGACAAAGCAGGTTGGGGCCTGGATGACTTCCTCGCGAGCTCTGTATTCGCTGGGTGTCACCTGGACGATGTCGCGAAAAGTCCGGCTGAACGTGCCCAGGCTCGTGAAGCCTACCTCGAGGCAGATGTCCGTCACGCTTCGGTCGGACTCACGCAGCATGAACATGGCCCGCTCGACGCGCCGCCGCTGAAGGTAGCGATGCGGCGTCTCGCCAAAGGTCGCCTTGAAGGTCCTGATGAAGTGGGCCTCTGACACGCTCGCCACCTGGGCGAGGTTGGGGATGTTGAG